>JAKOPZ010000219.1 GCA_029778615.1 Chloroflexota bacterium
ATTGAGGCGATGTCGTTCATCGCACGTTACTACGAGCTGTTACGACGCGCTGTTACGACGCGGCGCCCATTTTCATTGGCTGCAGGTGAGCCAACGGCTCATGGACAACTCCCTTGAAAATCTTTTGTAGTGACGAATTCATGCGTCCGCCCGGGGAAACGATTGAGGCGATGTCGTTCATCGCACGTTACTACGAGCTGTTACGACGCGCTGTTACGACGCGGCGCCCATTTTCATTGGCTGCGGGTGAGCCAACGGCTCATGGACAACTCCTATGAATTCAATTCCTCTGCGCCCCGCGTGGGTGGAAATCAATACGCAAGCCATTGAAAACAATACGCGACATTTGAAAAAAATTGTCGGCGGCGCGACCGAACTCATGGCGATGGTCAAAGCCAATGCGTACGGCCACGGCGCCGTCGAAGCGGCGCGCGCCGTCCTGCGCGGCGGCGCCGATTGGCTCGGCGTGTACAGCGCGGGGGAGGGCATTGAACTGCGCGAGGCGGGAATCACCGCGCCGATTCTGGTGCTCGGTCCCACGATGCCGGAATGGCTTCAAGAAGCGCTGTGGCGCGATTTGACGCTGGTGATTCCGTCACGCGAACTGCTGTTTGCCTTTTCCAACGCGCTCGCGTCACATCCGGAGCAAGTGCGCGTGCATGTCAAGATTGATACGGGGATGACGCGTTTGGGTTTGGACGCGGCGACAGCGGTAGACGAGATTGTTCAGTTGGCGCGCAATGACAAGGTGTGCGTCGAAGGAATTCTCACTCACCTCGCGGTTGCCGACGACCCCCACGCGCGCGGAATGGAAAACTGGGGTACGGCATTTACGCGCCGTCAATTAGAAATTTTTGCGCGCGTCGCGGAGGAATTGGAACGCGCGGGAGTGCCTTTGAAATATCGGCACGCGACCAACAGCCCCGGTTCTCTGTTTCATCTCCAGCCATTGCTGAATCTGACGCGCAGTGGAATTTTGTTGTACGGATTGCATCCGTCCGCCGACACGCCGCGTCCGGAAAATTTTGAACCCGCGTTGTCATTCAAAACGCGCGTGGCGATGGTGCGCGAGGTGCCCGCCGGACGCTTTGTCAGTTACGGCGCGACATTTGAAACGCGGCGTCCTTCGCGCGTGGGCGTCCTGATGGTTGGCTACGCGGACGGCTTTCGACGCGGACCAAAGAATTATGGCAGTGTGTTGGTGCGCGGAAAACGCGCGCCGATTATCGGGCGCGTGTGCATGGACCAAACCATGATTGATGTTACGGACATTCCGGAAGCGCAAGCGGGCGACCAAGTGGTGCTGCTCGGGAAACAGGGCAAAGAAGAATTGAGCGCAGAAGAAATCGGCGCGCAGCTCGGCACAAACAATTATGAAACGGTCACCACCATTTCCGCGCGCGTGCCGCGCATCTATGTTTGAGGGACTATGAGATTCCTTTGGTGCGGTAGCGTCTCTGCATCAAAATCTGAAAGACCCAAATCAGCAGCCAACCAATGCCCGCGGCGCCGCCGATGACAAAACTCAAGCCGATGACAAGTACCGCCGCAATGGGTGTCGCAAACGCGCGCGCTTGAATGTAGCGAATCAGATTTTCGTCAAGGTCCGCGCGCACGAGACGATGCTTGTATGTCGCGTGATGCCAAAACCACGCACCCGCCAAGCCGAGTGCCAGCATGTTCAAGGCATAGAGCCAAAGCGCGCCCGCAAGGTTCCCATATTCGCCGAGCACCAGCGTTGTGAACGGCATCAGCGCGATAAAAAACAGTATCAACAGGTTGCGCCCAATCAGTCCGCCGTCATAGCCGATGATGAAACGATAATAGCGATGGTGCGCGAGCCAATACACGGCGATAATCCAAAACGAAAGGGCAAACGCAAGCAAGTGTGACCATTGGTCCAGAATGGCGCGCAAGAGGTGCGCGGTTGTTTGGTCCGCACCAAGGTCGGGGACTTTGAGTTCGATTGCCAACAGCGTTATCGCAATGGCAAACACTGCATCGCTGAAAAAAACAATGCGCTCAAGTTCAAATGTACGTTCGACGTTGGTTGGGGGTTCGGGCTGCAGCACGCAAAAACATGAGGGGCAAAGTCAATGAAACGTTTTCACCTTCCATTGGCTTTGCCCCAAACAAAATCACATGGACGTTAGTTTAGAGAGAACGTACCCAGAACATTGTCCCACATGTTGCGCGGATAGCCATCCAATTCTATCGCGTCGGCATGACTCCACAACACTTCATCGTCTTCATCCAATTCAAATCGGTCTGCCATCGAACTCATCAACCATTCTTCCGCTGCTTCGCGCGCCGCTTCACGCACTTCCCGGTCGCGCGCATGACACAATTCTTCCAGTACCGGATAGGCGCGGTCATCGCCCGCGACGCCGAGCGAATAAATTGCGCGCAATCGCAAACCCTTGTCCACGCCGCGCCCGCGCACGAGGCGGATTAAATCTTCCGTCGCTTCTTGCAAACCCAACTCGCCCGCCGCGCGCACCGCTTCGTATTGCACATCGCGATTCGCCGAATGCAATTCCATCATCACCTGGTCGGTCCAGCGCAAATTGCCGCTGCGTCCCATCGCAAACAACGCGCTGGCGCGATAACGCGGGTCATTTTGCGAGAACGACCAATGAATCAATTCGTCCACTTCGGGGTCATCCAAAAAGGCAAGCGCTTCAATCGAATAGCGGCGTTCGTCCACCGAAAGCAGCGAATTCTGCGCGGTATCAAACAGAAAATCTACAACGCGCTGCACATCACTCTCACTCAACGCACGCTCCTCTACATCCACATCACTAAACAGTTCGATTTCGGCATCCACGATGTAATGTCCGAGCGTTGAAATCGCGCGGGTGCGTACATCCAAATCCGGGTCGTTCTGCGATTTTGTCAAAAGTTCTTCAATCCACATCGGGTCGGCAGTGTGCCATAAACACGACACCGCTTCCGCGCGCACTTGCGCGTCGGGGTCGTCCAATAAACGGAGGACAAGTTTCGACGCGCGCGCGTCGAGCGGGCGCAGTCCGTCGGCAATGTCCGCCAGCCAATTCAATTTGTCTTTTTTTGACATGCGATGATTACGATTCATGTTTAGTCCTTGCGCGAAAGCGAGTAGGTTGATTCCACGCCCCGAAATTGTACGCGAATAAGTTTAGAAATCAAGCGCGGTTCTGGGACGATTTGCGAATATAATCTTGCGCGGAGGTGTGATAATGCCATTCAGTCCCGAATTTCTCTTGCCGCATATTCCCGTGCTCGAAAAAGTTGTGCGCGCACTCCTCATCTATCTTTTTCTTCTCGTCGCGTTTCGTATTTTCGGAAAACGTCAGTTAGGACAATTGACGCCGTTCGATTTGGTCGTGCTGCTCATCATTTCCAATATCGTCCAAAACGCGATGATTGGCGATGACACGTCACTCGGCGGCGGCTTGATTGGCGCTACCACAATCTTAGTGGCAAATTTTGCGTTGGCTTACCTCACGTTTCACTTTCCGCGCATTGACCGTTTGGTCCAAGGCGAACCGACGATGTTGATTCAAAACGGCAAAATTCTGTATGACAATTTGAAAAAAGAATTGGTCACCGAAGACGACTTGCGGCGCGCGCTCCGCCGCAACGAAATCGAGCTCGAAACGGATTTGCCGTCGCTCAAACGCGTTGACCTCGACGAGGATGGGCAAATTACGATTATCCGCAAAGGGCGGATGACAAGAGCGAAAGATGGAGAAAAAGAGCGATAAAACGCATCCGAAAACGTTATTCAAGCAGCGCAGGTCTCAATTTGAGCGCAAAGAGCACAAATGCGAATCAGCTTTACAGTTTTCGGGTGTGTTCCGGAAGAAAGGCACTCTTTCACTCACTCCAACGCGCGCGCCGTCACAAAAGTTTTTCCTGTTTTCCGTCGCGCGGAAATTCGATGGCTGCTTCTACAAAATCGCGAAAGAGCGGATGCGGACGTTCGGGGCGCGATTTGAATTCGGGATGAAATTGACTGCCCAGCATGAACGGATGGTCGCGCAGTTCGGCAATTTCGACGAGATTACCATCGGGTGATTGACCGCTGTAGCGCAAACCCGCTTCGCTCAACATTTCGCGATACGCATTATTAAATTCAAAACGATGGCGATGACGTTCACTAATGCTGTCAACACCATACGCCGCGTGCGCTTTGCTCCCCGCTTCCAGTTCGCATGGATACGCGCCGAGTCGCATCGTTCCGCCCAAATCCGCAATGCTGCGCTGGTCTTCCATCAAATCAATAATCGGATATTTTGTGCCGGGGTCGAATTCGGTGGAATTGGGTTCGTCACTTTCAAGCACGTTGCGCGCGAGTTCGATGCACATCACTTGCATTCCTAAACAAAGACCGAGATACGGAACATTATGGACGCGCGCGTATTTTGCCGCGAGAATTTTTCCTTCGATTCCTCTATCGCCAAAACCGCCCGGCACGACAATGCCGTCCACTTTGGACAAGCGTTCAAAGCCGCGGTCTTTTTCCAAATCTTCGGACAAAATCCAGTCCACTTCCAACGCGCGGTCGTGATGCAACGCCGCGTGCACCAACGCTTCGCGCACGCTCATGTACGCGTCAGGCAGTTCGACATATTTTCCCACGATGGCGATGCGAATTTTTTCTTTGGGCGCGACGAGGCGGTCTACCAAATCTTGCCACTGGGCTAAATCCACCGCGCGTTCGGCAAGCCCAAATTTCTCGCCGATATATTTTCCCAACCCGGCTTGTTCCAACATCAACGGCACTTGATAAATCGTTTGCGCGGTCGTGAGCGGCACCACGGCGCGTTTGTCCACATCGGTAAAGAGCGCGATTTTTTCGCGCACCGCGTTTTCAATCGGCGCATCCGCGCGCAGCACAATCGCGTCGGGTTGAATGCCAATCGCGCGCAAATCGCGGACGCTGTGTTGTGTCGGTTTCGTTTTCAATTCGCCCGTCGCGCCGATGGTTGGAACGAGCGTGACGTGAATGTACAAAACATTTTCGCGTCCCACATCTTTACGCATTTGCCGAATCGCTTCGAGGAACGGCTGCCCTTCGATGTCGCCGACGGTGCCGCCCACTTCGACGAGCAGGACATCGGGATTGCTGCCTTTTGCCGCGAGCGCGATGCGGCGTTTGATTTCATTCGTGATGTGTGGAATCACTTGCACGGTGCCGCCGAGATAATCGCCGCGTCGTTCTTTCATAATTACTTCGGAATACACTTGTCCCGTCGTGACGTTGGAATGTTTCGCCAGGTTCTCGTCAATGAAACGTTCATAGTGTCCAAGGTCGAGGTCGGTTTCCGCGCCATCTTCGGTCACAAACACTTCGCCGTGTTGATACGGCGACATGGTGCCGGGGTCCACGTTCAAGTACGGGTCGAGTTTTTGTACGGAAACGCGTACGCCGCGCGCTTTCAAAATTCTGCCGATAGAGGCGACGGTCACGCCTTTGCCCACAGAGGAGGCAACGCCGCCGGTGACGAAAATGTATTGGGTCATAAATGGACGAAAGACGAATGACCGAGGACGAACCGAAAAATGATTTCGTCGTTCGTCCTTCGTCATCACATGAAACAACAAAAACACGGAGCGATAATACTCCGTGTTTTTGAGAGACAATTATTATCCGACACTTGATGCAGGTCGGTACATCCAACCAACGAGTGACAGTGCCAGGCGCTGTCGTTTTCGTAATCTCACGTTCGTGAATTATACCATAGTCGCGAGGTCCGCCGCCGCGCGTTTCGTGTCAAGAAACACCAAACCCAATTTCGCGTCGCGGCGCACGAGTACCGTCAAGACCGCTTCTTCGCCCACCGCGTTCAACAACACATAGCCGCTGTTGCCGCGCACATATACCTGGTCCAATTCCCCGCGTCCCAATTCAGAGGCAATGCGTTCGCCGAGTGACAACATCGCGGCGGACATGGCAGACACACGGTCTTCTTCTGTTGTCGCGGGCAAATCCGAAGCGATGGTCAGACCATCCACACTAACCACTGCGGAGGCTTCAATATCGGGGCTGCTGGAACGCATATCGCGCAGGCGTTCGATGATTTTCTGGGTGCGCGTTTTCTGGTCTGCCATAACGTCTCTCTCCTTGAAAGAAAAAGGTCAACTTGTCACCAAAACAGCGCAAGGGTAACACAACTGATTTTGAGTGTCAATAGGAAGGTAAACGGGAGGTCAAACCACTCCCGCGAATTCCGGCGCAAAATGCGCGAGCGTTGCGCGGATTTCGGCGCGTGTGGGCATGTTGTGCCCCGTGCCCAATTTTTGTACTTTGGTCGCGCCGGTCGCGTTCGCCACAACCGCGAGCGTTTTCAAATCCCAACCGTGCAAGTAGCCGTATAAAATCGCGCCCGTTGTACTGTCGCCTGCGCCAGTGAAATCGAGCGGCTCTACCTTGAACCCGTCCACCTCGACTTGAGCTTGCGCGGTCAGCAAAAGCATTCCCCGCGCGCCGCGTTTCAGCACAACCAATTGCGAACCGTTTTCAATTAAAAATTTTGCCGCCGTCCGCGCGTCGTCCAAATTTGTCAGCCGTTGTGCTTCCTCTTCATTGACGAGCAAAACATCCGCCAGCGCTGCGACTCGGACATGCCAATTCAAATCCAGCGCGGGATTGCCCGGACCCGGGTCAAAGAAAATCTTTACGCCCGCGCGTTTCGCGATTTCAAACGCATCGAGAATCATCTGCGGCATTTCAGGAATTTCCACCCAACCGTCGGCAAACAATGCGTCCGCGCTTTGGATTGCCGCGCGCCATTCGTCCGTTAACGCGCGCACCGTCAAGTTTCCCGCATAACCCAGATACGCGGGTTCGCGTTGTTCGTCCACCAGCACACCCGCGACCGGCGTTTTACTCTCCGCTGTAGTGATGACTAGAGTCGTCCCAATTCCCTCGCGCTGTAATCCCGCCAAAACAATATCGCCAAACGCATCGTGTCCCACTTCGCCCATACACGCGACAGGCAAGCCGAAACGCGCCGCCATAATGGCAATGTTTGTCGCGCCGCCCGGACCAATTTCCAAATGCGAAAGCGGCTTCAAGTCTTGCGCGACGACGGGAAAGCGCGGAATACGCATCGCCAAGTCCGCAATCATATCGCCCATTACAATGACCATGATGCCTCCTGCGCTGCATTGTAACACGCACCGCGCGGCACGTTCTCGCCAGAGTTCTATGATATAATCCGCGTCAGCTTGCATCGCCCATTTTATTCCGGACGTACTGTCCGCGTCAAAGGAGAAAGTCCGATGGCATTTCAAGTCAACACCAAACTTTTGAAACGTGTCGCGTTGGTCGAGGTCAGCGGACGCGTTGATTCCAACACGGCGCCACAGTTTGAAGCGGCTGTTCAGAAATTGATTGACGACGGACGCTATCGGATTGTGATTGATTTGTCGGGCACGCAGTATATGAGCAGCGCTGCGTTTCGCGTTTTGATTTCCTCGCTCAAACAAGTGAAACGGCGCGGCGATGTGCGGATTGCCGGCGCTTCGCCAAAATTAAAGGACGTGTTCAAACTCGGCGGCTTTGACGAGCTATTCAAATTTTATGATAATGGAGTGGATGCCGTCGGCAGTTTTTGATTTTTGCTTGCATCGCACGTCAACTCATATTACCGAGTGCAGCAGAAAATCCGGCTGCGCTCTTTTTTTTTGCGACCCATGTCCCAACGATTTCTGTTTGTCAGCGCGCTGTGCGCGGCGCTGCTGCTCGCGCTTTTGCCGAACGCGGCGCGCGCCCAAAATCCCGACCCTTCCTCGCAAGCCTTCAATGAACTCGTGGGCGCGGGCTATGATGTCATCGAAATTGGCGATTTGCCCGACGCGCAGGGCAACCCAGACCCCAATTCCATTTACGTCGAAATGGAAACCGTGACCACCGATTTCAATGACCGCTATCTGATTAATCAGACCCTGCTCGGGTTCCGCGCGCTCAACCGTTATTTTCCCAACCGTCAAAATTTTGTTGTCGTTCTGCATTTCGACCATTGGTTGTATTTTTTCGTCACCACACCGCCCGATTGGGACGATTTGCTTTCCAAACGCGTCACGGTTGCTGATTTTTGGAAGACCCAAGTCAATCAATTGCGGATTTATGACACGACCGCGCGCAAATACGTCACCGCCAAAGATTTTGTCAATATTCTCCAAACCAACAAGAATCAGACCAACAAAGATTTTTCCGGACAGGCAAAAAGTCCACTGCCGCCCGTCAACACGAATCCAAACGCGCAAGCCGAAAACATTTTGCTCGAGCCGTCCACCACGTACTTGCCTGCGGATGGCGTGACGCAAGCATTCTTGCTCGCAACCTTGACCGACAAGGATTTTGCGGGCTTGCCCGGACGCGGGGTGAATTTTACGTACGAGGTGCGCGGGCAAGAGGAACGCGCGCTGCCCACCGCACAGACTGACAAGTTCGGCACCGCGCGTTCCAAAATCGCGTCGTCGCGTCCGCTCGCGCAGGTGCTCTTGCGCGCGTCCACGTCCACGCTGAACGCGTCCGCGCAAATGATTGTCGGCAGCGCGCCGGGGCAGGACACGAAAAAGCAAGAAGCGGCAGTCGTGGACGGATTAAAAGCGCAAGGGTATCGTGACGCCGATGCGGGATATGTGGAATACACGGGACCCGCCGGCAATACGATTCGGCAGGGCATTGCGGCGGTGCGCGTCACGTCTAACGCGTTCGACCGCCAAGTGTATTCGCAGCTCTCGCGCATGTTGGGCACCTTGCGCGCGGTCATGCCCAACGCGAATTTTCTGCGCCCGCTATTATTGTATGCCGCCGCCGACGGGCACGATTACACCATGTTGTTTACACTGCGCGCCGATTTGTGGGATGCCTATCTGCGCGGGGACATGAGCGAGAATCAATTGTGGGCGAGCTTGAGTTATGACGGCGCGGTGAATGAAAACGGCGTGCGGACCAATGAAAAAGATTTTCTCTCGAAAAATTTCAGCGGCGCGAATCCGACGCTCTATTCGAGCGTAACGCGTTCACTCGAAACCACACTGACTGCCGAAGAGTGGGGCGAACAATTGAATCTCGCGTCGTTTCAGGTGCCCGTCGGGGGTTTTGCCGATTCGTTTCGCGTGACGGAATTGAGCGGCAGCGCGAACGGATTTCAACTGTACGCGACGCCCGATTACAACACGCCGGTTTTTACCTTTACCTCCGGCAATGACGAGGTGTTGAAAACACTGCGGCTTGGCGAAGGACAATATATTGTCGCCGTAACAGGCGAACATGCTCCCGCCAAAGCCGCGCTGGAGTTTATCGAACATTTGGCGCGTTGAAAAAAACGCGCAGCGGAACGAATATGAATGTGAGAACTTGGAGCAAACGAATTCTTTATCTCGGCGCGTTGCTGCTGGCGCTCTTGCCTTGGGCATCCGCGCACGCACAAAGCAGTATTGACCTCGCGCTCAAGGATGTGATTGTGGCGCAAGCAATCAATGGCGAACCGTTGATTCTCGGCAAACTCACCGTCGTGCGCGCGGTGGTCAGCGCACCGAGCGCGGCAGAGGTCAAAGTGAGCGTCGAGTTTGACGGAAAATCATTTACGCAAACTCAGCGCGTTGTGGACGACCCAACGTTTGTGGATGTGTTTGTCGGCGCGCCGCAAAATTTTCGGACGCAAACGATTAACGTGCGCGTGGAACCGAACGACGAAACGAGCGACCCGAATCTCTCGAACAATACCAAAGCGGTCACGCTGCCGATGGTGAAACCGAACGAAAAAATTATCGCGTATTTTCTGCCGGTGGATTGGACGCCCGAACAACGCACCCGGTACAACTTTGACACAACATTTCCCAAGTTTGTCCAAGAGAACGCCATCTATCTGCGCGCGACGTATCCGCTTGCCGCCGACCAAATCGCGGTAGATTCGACGAACGTGCCGCATATGCTCGCGGCGAATGAAAAAAGTCTGGCAAACAATCAAGGCGACTTTGACGCAATTTCTTCGCATCTCTTGTATGCGAGCATTTCCCTCGCGGCGCGGCGTTTGAAACCGGACGCGACTTTGGTGGTGGGTGTGTTTCCCCCGGGTTGGTTCGCCGCGCACGGCAACAAGTCCGCGCTCGGCTTGGCATTGTCGGACGTCAAAGGCACGGTGACGGCGCAATATGTGTTGACGGACGCGACCACGTCGGCGCACGAACTCGCGCATTTGTTTTGGTTGTACGAAGATTACGATTATTCCATCAAACCGACGCGTCCGTTCACGTACGTAGACCGTTCGGGCTATTATGTGGAAAAGAAAATTCCCGAAGAAATTTCGGACCAAAAAAAAATCCCGACGTTTCTGTCCGCGTATTCGCCCGACGCGCCGAGTTGGGTGGATACGCGCGCGTATGAATACCTCACCGCGAAATTTACCATCGCCAGCGGCGGACAAGTAAGCGAGCCGTTAATTTTGGCGGCGACGATTGCGCGGCAAATTGAACCCGACGACCAAAATTTTCCGAGCGATTATTCGGCTGGCTATCAGCGTTTTGAACCAAAACAAACGGTGTATGTGAGCGTGGGCGCGGCAGGGATGCGCGGCGGTGAAAAATTAGAGGCGCGCTGGTTTCAAGAAAACGCCCAAGTGTTTACCGACAGCCAAATTCTCAAAGCGGGTAACGGTTGGTACGCGTTCTCACTGCGTAATCGCAACGGCATGCCGGAAGGCAATTATCGCGTGGACATTTATTTGGATGGCACACTGACCAAATCGAGCAAGTTTCAAGTAAAGAGCAGTCAATAAAAAATGCGGACGAAAAATTTTTCGTCCGCATTTTCATTTCATGGCACCGGAGCTTTGACGAGCTTGATGGGTCCTCGAAAGCCGTCGAGCGCAATCGTCGTCCCGTTCGTGGTAGAAATTTCTATCGTGTGCGTGCCCGCACCCAAGCCGATATAGAGTTTGCCAAACGGCGCGTCCGCAGGATGACGGCAAACGGAATCGCAACCAGAGACTTGACCGTTTGCATGGCTGCTCCGCATGGCAAATCTTTACAGCGGTTGGAAAGCATAGCGCGGTGCGCGTGAAAATGACCTTAAAATTTGCCGCGCCGCCAATTAAATTTACAAAGCCATACCAACGTAGTAAAATGCCAGCCGATGATTCCTCCTGTAATTCAGGATTTGCGCGCGCTAGCAGAACTCGAAGCGCACGGCGTTGAATTCGATCTGGAACGAGCGCGCCTTTCTTCTACTTCGCCAATGACGGACGCACTCGCGTCGCATGTTTCGTTCGGGAACATGGGCGCGGAAACGTTTGTCTTGTACACGCACGGGCGCAAACGGCACCCGCTCGGCGTGGTACAAGCGCGCTTGCGCAAGAACCGCCCCGAAGCGGACATCACGTTTATTGCTCCCTCGCTGGAATATGACCCCGACGCGGTGACGACGTGGTATCGGCTCCTTGCCGAGGCAACCAACAGTTTTGGCGAAATGGGCGTGCAGCGCATTTTCGCGCAGCTGCCCGGCGGGAACGGCGCGGAAGAAGTCTTTCGGCAGGCGGGCTTTACCACGTTCACACGCGAAGATATTTTTGTCATGTCGCGTGAAGGCATTGCCGCACGCGCCCACAAAAATGTCAATGTGACGCTACGCCGAATGCGGAAACGCGATGCGTGGAACGTCTTGCGGTTGTACTCGGCGATTACGCCGCGCAATGTCCAGCACGCGGAAGCGATGCGAACGACCGAGGGCGCGCTCGGAAAATTGGATGACTGGTGGGAAAATTTGAACGGCACAAGCTATTTGTTTGAACGCCCGCTGGACGGGACAAATGCGTTGGCGGGTGTCGTACGGGTTACGCGCGGACGCCTGGCATCGTGGGTGCGCTTGCATTTGCATCCCAACGCCCTTCACTATGCGGACGAAATGGTTGCGGAAATGATTGCGCTCGTCAGTAAAACGCGCGCGCGTCCCATTTATGTGGGCGTGCGCGACTATGAGGGCGGAATTCGCGCGGCACTGCAAGCCGCGGGCTTTGCATTCGAGATGGAACGCAGTCACATGGTCAAACATACGACTGTGCGTGCGCGCGAACCGGTCCCCTGGCTCGCGCCGGTTTTTGAAACACCAAACGTTACCGCGATTCACACCTCGCAACATTCGCGCGAGGTGAAAGGAAACGCGGGATAATTTTCCATGACGTTTGACGCAAGACGTTTGACGGAACTCTGCCGTGAAACGCAAAATGTGAAACGTCCATTCATAAATTGATGGAACAAACTTTAACTGACGACCTTCAAGTATTAACCTCCGTGTTGCCGCCACAAATACAGTCGGCGCTGAATGAGATTAACGACCCGAACAATTTGGTCGAAATTATTCTGGACCTTGGACGGCTGCCCGAAGCGCGTTTTGCGAGCGGCGAAAAATATCTTTCGCAACATGAAATTACCGAAGCAGATATTGATTACATTGTGGCGCGCATCGGAGATTTTTCTGCGGACAATCGCGCGGGCATTCCGCGCACCCTGCACCGCATCTCGGCGATTCGCAATCGCAAAGGACGCGTGGTCGGGTTGACATGTCGCGTCGGACGTGCTGTGTTCGGCACGATGGACATTATTCGCGATATTGTCGAGTCGGGCAAAAGTGTTTTGCTGCTCGGACGCCCCGGCGTGGGCAAGACGACCATGCTGCGCGAAGCCGCGCGCGTTTTGGCGGACAGCAAGCGCGTGGTCATCGTTGACACGTCAAACGAAATCGGCGGCGACGGCGATATTCCGCATCCCGCGATTGGCAAAGCGCGGCGGATGCAAGTGCCGACGCCTTCGTTGCAGCACGAAGTGATGATTGAAGCCGTTGAAAATCACATGCCCGAAGTCATCGTCATTGACGAAATCGGACGCGAACTGGAAGCCGAAGCCGCGCGGACGATTGCGGAACGCGGCGTGCAGCTCATTGGCACCGCGCACGGGCAGACGCTGGAAAATCTGCTGATGAATCCAACGTTGATGGATTTGGTCGGCGGGATTCAAAGCGTTACGCTTTCGGACGAAGAAGCGCGGCGGCGCGGCACACAAAAAAGTATTCTGGAACGCAAGGCGCCGCCCACATTCGACATCTTGGTCGAAATCCAAGACCGTCATCGCGTGGCAGTGCATAACGATGTCGCCGCTTCCGTAGATTCGCTTTTGCGCGGACGCCCACTGCCGCCGGAAATTCGCACGCGCAATGTGGAAACGGGCGAAACAGAAATCAGTCGCCCCGAAACGCGTTTGCACATGGCGCCGCGCGCGAGTGAACGCATGGCGGCGCGCCGCGAACGCGAACGCGGCAACGGCAAAATGGGCGACCGTCCGGCGATGGCTGGACGAGCGCGTGAACCGGGCGCGCCGCGCAAAACGCTCGCAGTGTATCCGTACGGCGTGAGTCAGGACCGTCTCGAAACAGCAGCCAAAGCATTGGAAGTGCCGGTACGCATTGTGGGAGACGCGGAAGAGGCGGACGCGGTATTGACGTTGAAAAATTATTACAAGAAACGTCCCGCGCCGATTGTGGATGCGGAACGCGCGGGGATTCCCGTCTATGTCCTGCGTTCCAACACCATCGCGCAAATGGAAGGGATTCTCGAAGACCTTTTCGATGTGGCGCCCAAAGACGACCCTTTCGCCCTCGCCATGACGGAAACGGATGACGCGATTCAACGCGTGTTGAGTGGCGCGCATTCGGTGGAGCTGGCGCCGCAAAGCGCGTTCATTCGTCGCTTTCAACACGAACGCATCCGTCAGGCAAATCTCTTTTCGCGTTCGTTGGGCAAGGAACCCAAACGTCGCGTGCGCGTGTATGCGAGTGAAGTAGGTTAGTGCAATGGTGTGATAGTGCAATAGTAAAAACTATCGCACTCTTCCACTAACGCACTATCGCACTATTCATGTTCATCACCATCGAGGGCATGGACGGCAGCGGCAAGTCTACGCAAGCGAAACAGTTGGCGGAGTATTTGCGCGACAAGTTTGGCGCGGAAAAAATTGTGCTCACACGCGAACCGGGCGGCACGGAAATCGGCGAACAAATCCGCGCGGTGATTCATTCATTACAGAATCAAGAGATGTCGAGCGTGACGGAATTCTTGTTGTACAATGCCGCGCGGGCGCAAGTCGTCGCGCAGGTGATTCGCCCCGCGTTGGCGCAAGGGAAAATTGTTTTGTGTGACCGCTATGCGGACTCGACGCTCGCGTATCAAGGTTACGGGCGCCAGCTGGATTTGGACATGGTGACGCGCGTGATTCATTATGCAACGGGCGGTTTAACGCCCGATGTAACGTTTTATATTGATATTTCGATTGAGGAAGGATTGGCGCGGCGGAATCACGGACACGCGCGCGGCGAAGAACTGAATCGCATGGATACGCAAACGCGCGAATTTTACGAACGCGTGCGGCGCGGCTATGAAACGCTGATGGCGCAAGAGCCAACGCGTTGGGTGCGCGTGAACGGCGCACGCGAAATCGGCGCGGTGCAAAATGAAATGCGCGGGACGCTGGAAGCAATTCTGAAAACCAACGCGGGGTGATTGGCAACTGTCGTCATGGTGACGAAAAATGCCGTCACCCCGTTTTCTTTTTTTCTCACAAACCCCAAGGAGGAGTTCTCATGAAATTGGTCATAGCGATTGTGCAGAGCGACGATGCGGGCGCGTTGAGCGACGCGCTGCGCGAAGCAAATTTTCAGTCTACGCTCGTCAGCAGCACCGGCGGCTTTTTACGCGAAGGCAACGGCACGCTTTTTGTCGGCGTGAATGACGACCAGGTGGACGCGGTGTTGAAAATCATCAAAGAGAACTGCACGACGCGCACGCAATTCGTGAATCCGATGCCGCCGGTGATGGAACCGGGCGAATTGTACATGCCGCCGCCGGTTGAAGTACAGGTTGGCGGCGCGGTGGTGTTTGTGGTGGATGTGGACCGCTTTGAAAAGTTTTAGTTGGCAGGTTGCGGAACGTAGGGCAAATTTGAAATTTGCCGTACACTCTCACAGGAGGGAACAGTTGGGACCTTGAGCTCGTCCATCCATTGATACCAACCTTTATTTTTTGTTCAAGGAGATTGATTGTGGATCAATCAAAATTCAACGCACAACGCACAACGCACATCGCACAACATACCAACCTTGAGGGTGGATGAGAGAACGCGGCGCGTGTGGACGGGCGAACAAGACTTGCTGCTGACGCGATTGCAATACGAGGTCTTGGTATATTTGGCGCAGCGCGCGGGACATGTCGTATCGTATCAAGAATTATGGCGCGAGGTGTGGAAGCATACGAGTCCGCTGGATGATGGCGCGCAGCAGACCGTGCGGCAAACGCTCAAACGATTGAAAAGAAAGTTGGGCGCTGGATTTTTATATACTGTGCGAGACGTGGGATTATGGATGGACGATGGGAATTTGGAAATTCAAAGTTAAAACAAAGCAGTAGGAGTTGCCCTACTGCTTTTTCTTTTCACGCGAACGAAAAATTTGTACCGTATTTGTACCAAGATTTTAATGTTACGTGACGCGATTCAACGTATCCTCTCAGCGATGAGTTTTGCCTTCTCTGCAAGGAGGATTCCATGTCCGAACGTTCCCCGCGCAAATCAGGTCTCTCTCCTTCGCCTCTTGCGCTGGCGCTTGCCATTGTCCTCGCGACCATCACTACTTTAGGAGCAGTCTATTTTTTCACGATAGGACTAACTGCTCCCAGCCCCGCACAGACGGGCGCGTTCGCAAAATCGAATGAGCTGCCAACCAAAGTCGCCAAGCAAGAGGCGCTCGCAAAAGCCACCGCGACAGAACCACCTGCCACCGAAGAACCGACCGAACTTGCTACATCTACCCTGACCATCCCCGAAGAACAGCCCCAGTCAACACCTTACATTCCAGGTCCAACGGCACAATTCTCGAAATGGATTCCTGTGGAAGAATGGTTGACTTATACCGACGAGCAAGCGCGATTCAGCGTCAAGTATCCACCGGATTGGTATCTGGTTACCGTCCCGAAAGAATACCGCGTCTTTGGCTCGACGACATCCCTCTACAGTTACGACATAAACAATCCCGCTCTCGCCATTGAAGGGAAATCCGGCATAGAACATCCCAACTACACAAAAATTGAGATCGGAGTTGCGTGGAATCTTGAGGCAATAGGAAGTTCCTTCGTGCCGGGTGAGAGCATTTTTGATTGGGCGCAGCGTAATTTGGATTACAGTACCATAGCGGCGAATGAGACCGAATCTACGAATGCGATTTTTGTCCGCGAAGAACGGCACGTTGAGGTCGGCGGCAAACCCGCGTATATGCACGTTGTATCCTCCTCCAAAGTCCAAACACCCTCCAAACGCAATTCAAGCGTAGGCATCTATGTCAAGAATGGGGAACTGCTTACCATCATCCATTATCCTCTAGAACCAGAAGATAGTTTTAATGCACGCGTCCTGCAAGCGATTTTGGATTCGATTGTATTTAGCGAGTAGGAAAAAATCTGCAACTGACAGCGACAAGCCCCGTTCTTCGGTGGGCATAAGAATCTAAATTCTTGGAGGAACCGCAATGAAACCTGCTAACACGATTCGAATAAAACTCCTTCCGTTCCTCGTTTCGATGATTGTTCCAATGCTCTTGCTCGGTCTCCAACAAGTGTTTGCTTCTCCTTCAGACAGACCACACCCGGCGCCAATCGCAGAGGCACATCCGCCTGCTGGTACACCTACTCCGCTTAGCGGCTATCGTCTCCCTTTCGACCGTCGGTTCAAGAGTCTGATCAGTAATGGTCCAGGCGAAGGGCTGCACACTGGCAAGTCAAGGGAAGCCATTGATTTTGCCCCAATTGGTTGGAACGAAGTGCTAGCAGCAAAGGCAGGAACTATTTACATCAATAGACAATATGGCGATTGGGGGTATTTGGTTATTATTGCCCATGACGATGGTTTTCATACTTATTATGCACACTTGAATGGCTTTGGGATTGTGGGTGAGAGAACGCCTGTTACACAGGGGCAAACGATTGGTATAGTCGGTGCTTCCGGCTGGGCTACCGGTGTTCATCTCCATTTTGAAGCGCGCGATCAAATGACCCCAACGCCGAATCCGCCTGCAACGATAAATCCGCAGGCAGCAAATGGTGGTGACTCCACAAATCCTTCGGTACGAATGTTTGCGCCTTTCGGGAATCCAACTTCAGGTGCTGCAACATTCGCAAATTACATACCATAGCAACACGGAAGCCTACTCCGTAGAAATAACCCGAGGGCAAAACCAATTTGTGCCACCAGCGGCGACCGTGCTTCCGCATGGCGTCTCTCTCGCCTCCAGAGACTTTGCGGTTGAAACGAGAACCCACAAGCATTTTATTCACGTTCGCGCATATGACGCGACGACCGGACGATGGGCGCCAGAAGATGAAGTCGCACATCAGGGTCCCTATAAAATCGGGCTGAGCTGTCCATCCAGTTTGCCTCCCGGTTACCAAGATAACACTGCTGATGACGATCCATAGAAACACGCGAGTCAAGTACGAAGGACTTGCTTATGAGCGACAAATGATGTTAGAAAAAACGGCGTCTCAAATTGAGACGCCGTTTTTTCTGTCCAGTGATGACTGCCGACTGCTTACTCGATTTAGTAATCCGGCATCGGCGGCGCGGCGGGCGCTTTTTCTTTTTCGGGCGCATCCGTCACGAGGGCTTCGGTGGTGAGAATCATTGCCGCGATGGAAGCGGCGTTTTGCAACGCACTGCGCGTCACCTTGGCAGGGTCCGCGATACCAGCCGCGAGCAAATCTTCGTACTGCTCGCTCATGACGTTAAAGCCGAGGTTCGGGTTGTTTTGCTCTTTTTGCAAGCGGCGTACTTCGCCGACGACGACCGCGCCATCTTCACCCGCGTTTTCCGCGAGTTGGCGCAGGGGTTCTTCAAGTGAGCGTTTCAAAATCATGACGCCGGTCCGCATGTCACCGGTCAGCGCACCTTCGCCCTTGGTGAGCGCATCGAGCGCGGGCGCAATGTTCACGAGCGCAACACCGCCTCCGGGGACGATACCTTCTTCCACTGCCGCGCGCGTCGCGGACAATGCATCTTCGACGCGGTGTTTCTTTTCTTTGAGTTCAGTTTCCGTCGCCGCGCCCACGCGAATAACCGCAACGCCGCCCGAAAGTTTGGCGAGGCGTTCTTGCAATTTTTCGCGGTCGTAATCGCTCGTGGTTTTTTCCACTTGCGCTTTGATTTCGTTGATGCGACCTTGAATTTCTTTGTCTTTGCCCTTGCCTTCAATGATGGTCGTGTCGTCTTTGTTGGAAACGACGCGCGCGGCTTGACCCAAATCGCTAATGTTGGTCGTTTCCAGCTTGCGACCCATCTCTTCGGTGATGACGTTGCCGCCGGTGAGGATGGCAATATCGCGCAGCATTTCTTTGCGGCGGTCACCAAAGCCGGGGGCTTTGACTGCAAGCACGTTCAAGAGACCGCGCAGTTTGTTGAGCACAAGCGTCGCGAGCGCTTCGCCTTCAATGTCTTCGGCAATGATGACGAGTTCGCGTTTGCCCATCTGCACCAATTTTTCCAAAACGGGAACAATGTCCGTGTGCGCGGTAATTTTCTTGTCGGTGATGAGGATGTACGGGTCGGCGATGTCCGCTTCCATCTTTTCGGGATTGGTGACGAAATACGGCGTAAGATAGCCGCGATCGAATTGCATCCCTTCGACGTAATCCACTTCAAAATCCAAACCGGTCTTGGACTCTTCGACCGTGATGACGCCGTCTTTGCCAACTTTGTCCATCACTTCGGCGAGCAGTTTGCCGATTTCGGGGTCGCCGCCGGAAATGGTTGCGACATGTGTGACATCTTCGTGACCGTTGACGGGTTTCGCCATCTTTTTAATTTCTTCGACGACAACTTCGGTGCCTTTTTCCAAACCGCGTTTGAGCAGCATCGGGTTGGCGCCGGCGGCGACGACCTTGAGCCCTTCGTTCACAATCGCTTGTGCGAGCACGACCGAAGTGGTTGTGCCGTCACCGGCAACGTCATTGGTTTTGGTGGACGCTTCTTTCAAAAGCTGCGCGCCCATGTTTTCGTACGGATTTTCGAGTTCAATATCTTTGGCAACGGTAACACCGTCATGTGTGACGGTCGGCGCGCCAAATTTTTTGTCCAGGGCAACATTGCGCCCTTTTGGACCGAGTGTGGTCTTGACTGCTTCGGCGAGGGCGTCCACACCAATTTTCAGGTGCTTGCGCGCGTCGCTCGAAAATGAAAGCTGCTTTGCAGGCATTTTTTCCTCCGATAGAGTGCTGAGGGATGAGCATTGTGCAATGCGATGCATCGCCGCTCATTGCTCAACGCTTAATTTTGAACAACTGCGAGAATGTCTTTTTCTGAAAGAATCAACACTTTTTTGTCGCCGATTTTGATTTCCGTGCCGCTGTATTTGGCGAAAATGACGCGGTCGTCCACGGCGACTTCGAGCGGCAAGCGTTTCTTGCCATCTTCGTCCCAGCGACCGGGACCGACGGCGAGAATTTTGCCTTCTTGGGGTTTTTCCTTTGCCGTCTCGGGCAGCAAGAGACCACTCGCAGTGGTTTCATCGCGGTCGAGCGGTTCCACAATCACGCGGTCGGCAAGTGGACGCAAGTTTTGGTCTGCCATTGTATGATGCTCCTTGGTGATGGATTGTAACTAACGAATTTCACGTCATCTCAAACCATCGAGTCGGCGTCTTGGCTCGGCGTTTTGAGATACCTTGAAATCACACAGAAAGAGGTTAGCACTCGTTTGCGGGGAGTGCTAACCGATTCAAAATATAGCACAGAAATCCGCGTTGTCAAGAGGATTTCTAAAATTTTTTTGTAAAAATTTCCTTACAGGACTTTCGCTCAGTTGTCATTTCGAGCCGTCTTTGCGAGAAATCTCAGTGGAAAAACCGAGATTTCTCAACTCAATGTGCAACTCTTTCGCGGGACAAATGTCATTTCGAGCCGTTCCCTCAATGCTTCGGGACAAGTTTTGCGAGAAATCTCATTCGCACCTTGCGAGATTTCTCGCTCCGCTCGAAATGACAAAAATGTTGCACATTAGGTATTTCTCACTCCGTTCGAAATGACAAGCGAAAGTCCTACCATATAAGGTTATCGGTCGCCGCGGCAAGTTGTTCGGAAGGTACAGATGGGCTGCCGCAAAAAAAAATTTATCCGCACACGCGATGGAAAATGATGTATGGGCAAAGCGGTCGTTGAACTGTCTGACCACTGCGCGAAAATTTTTGCGACTGCTTTGCCGCTGCTTGATGAAAATTTTCCAAACAATCTGATGACATTTCAAAATTCGTTGCTACAAATGACGCGTTCTCTGCTATGATAGTTTGCACCGCGCGTGGACAGCAATCGCTCTCACACATGGTTCGCGAGCGCCTCGCTATTGCAGCATCCATTCTGTGTTCCATCGTTGTAATCAAATTGACATCGGAAACAAGTTGTCAAGTACATGTATCCTATTGAGAATAGGCGTCACAGGCACGTACAATTTTGTCGTTACGAATGGCACTGCCGCGTCTGTTTGGAACACTCCGGCAGCACCAATGGGGGAGATGCGCGATGCTTCGATCCTCCACTCGGTCAATGAGAGACCAGTGGAGTTTTTGCGTTTGCCTTGCCCCTCTTTTCGGGTTCCCGTTGTTCTTATGATTTCGGAGGATTGATGAACGCTTCACCGGTGTTTGGACCTCAACCATTTTCGCGCCAACAACGCAGTCTCCTCGTTGCCATCGCGGGGCTTTTGCTGGTCATCCTCACGCTCGGCGTCCTTCTCACGCTAAACGATTTGTTGGCGGGCGGCGCCGCATCCGGTCAAATTATTTTGCCCGCAATTTTGCTGCTGGCCGCGTTGGCATTGACGACGGCTGTGGTTTTGTTCGCCATGTCCTTTCGACGCTCGGTTGGCGCAGAATTTACCCGCGCGTATCAATCGCTCGAATCCGAAGTGCTGGAACGTAAACGCGCCGAAGAGGCGCTCCGCTCCCAAAATGAATATTTTGCCGCGTTGAATGAAACCGCGCTCGGTCTCATCGGGCGACACAATTTGAATGAACTGCTCGCCGATATTTTGAAACGCGCGGGCGATTTGGTGGGAACCCAAAACGGCTATGTCTTTTTGCTCGACCCCGAAACCGGCGAAATGGTCATGCGCGTTGGCGTGGGCGCGTATCAAGAATTTGTGGGCAACCATGCACAGCGGGGTGTTGCCTTGGCGGGCAAAGTTTGGCAAACCGGCGAAGCGGTGAATGTTGACGACTATCGCAATTGGAGCGGGCGCCTCGCCGACCCCAGCCGCAATATTTTGCGCGCCGTCGTTGGCATGCCGCTCAAGCGCGCGTCCGAGACGGGTGATGGTTCGCAAGAAGAGGTCATTGGTATCATCGGTTTGGCGCATCTGGAACCGGACAAACGCTTCGGTCCGACCGAGATGGACGTATTGAATCGGTTCGTCGCGCTCGCCGCGATTGCGCTAAACAACACGCAACTGTACGAATCCGCCGAACGCGAATTGGAGCAGCGCCGTTCCGCCGAAAAGGCGCTCGCATACGAACGCGACCTTCTCCGCGCGCTCATGGACAATGTGCCCGACATGATTTTTTTCAAAGACCGCGAATCGCGTTTTGTCCGCAGCAATCCCGCGCACTTGAAAAATCTCGGCGCCGCGAGTATGGAAGAGGTGTTTGGCAAGACCGACCTCGACTTTTTTCAGTCCGATGCCGCGCGAACGTATGTTGAAAATGAGCGCCGCATTGTGGAAACGGGCGTTCCGATGCTTAACGAGCTGGAGGCGGTGCCGTTGCCCGATGGCGCGAACTTGTATTTCTCCAGCACCAAAGTGCCATGGCGCGACGCCGAAGGCAATATCATCGGCACGTTGGCGATTTCGCGCAATATCACCGACCTCGTTCTCGCAGAACAAAAATTGCAAGATGAAGTGGCAGAACGCCAGCGCACAGAACAGTTCCTCGATTCGATTGTTGAAAACTTGCCGACGATGCTCTTTGTCAAAGACGCGCAGAATCTTCAGTTTGTGCGTTGGAACAAAGCCGCCGAAACGATTACCGGACGTGCGCTCTCCGACATGCTCGGCAAGAATGATTATGACTTGTTCCCAAAGGACGAAGCTGATTTCTTTGTCTCCAAAGACCGCGAGACCTTGAACGGTTCCCAAGTCCTGGACATTCCCGAAGAACCCATTGCGAACGCGAGCGGCGAAATTCGGTGGCTGCACACGAAAAAATTCCGCGTGATGGGCGCGGACGGCAAGCCCGCGTATCTGGTCGGCATTTCCGAAGATATTACCGAACGCAAACGCGCGGAACAAGAAGTGCGCGAAGCGCGCGAATTTTTAGAGACGCTCGTCAACAACATTCCGTTGGGCATTTTTGTCAAAGACGCAGCAGAGCTCCGCATGGTGCGCTGGAACAAAGCGAACGAGGTCATCACCGGAATTCCCGCCGCCCAAGTGATGGGCAAAACCGACCATGACCTGTTCCCGAAAGAGATTGCGGATGCTTTTGTCGCCAATGACCGCGCCACACTCGCCAGTGGTCAACTGTGGGACACCCCCGAAGAACCAATCCAAACAGCCGAGCGCGGCTTGCGCTACCTGCACACGAAAAAAATCCCGCTGAACGACGCAACCGGCAAGCCGGCATTTTTGCTCGGCATCTCGGAAGATGTGACCGAACGCAAACGCGCAGATGACGCACTGCGCGAGAGTGAAGAGCGCTATCGCGATTTGTTTGAAAACGCGAACGACTTGATTCAGTCCATCAGTGTGGACGGGCGCTTTTTGTTTGTCAATCAAGCGTGGAAAAATACGCTTGGCTATGATGATCAAGATATCGCCAACATGCGTTTCGTTGACGTGGTGCATCCCGATGGGCGCGCAGATTATTTTGAGCAAGTGGAAAAGGTCTTGCGCGGCGAAACCGTTTCTGAAATGACCGCGCAGCTCTTGACCAAAGACCGCCGCAAAGTGTGGGTCGAGGGAAGTGTCTCGCCGCGTATGGTGGACAACAAAGTGGTTTCGACACGCGCCATTTTCCGCAACGTGACCGAACGGCGTCTCGCAGAGGAACAAGCGGCATTCCAAAACGCGCTCCTCAACGCGCAGAACGACGTCTCGCCCGATGGCATTCTCGTTATCGGCAACGACGACCGCGTCCTTTCTTTTAACAAACGCTTTGTCGAATTGTGGAACATTCCGCCCGAAGCGCTCGCAGATGGAAATGCCGAAGCAATGCGCGAGGCAGTGCGCGCGCAACTTGCCAACCCCGACGAGTGGGTGACGCGCACGGGCGCAATTTACATGCAGCAAGACAAGAGTTCGCATGACGAAATCAATTTCAAAGATGGTCGCGTGTTTGAACGCTACAGCGCGCCCGTCAAGAACGCAGAGGGCGCTTATCTGGGACGCGTTTGGTTTTTCCATGATGTGACCGAAATCAAACGCGCGGAACAAGAAGTTCGCCGCATTGTGGAATCGGCGGCGGCGGTGTTCTGGCGTTCCACCGTAACGGACTTGCATGACGAAACTTTGGACGCGCGCGGGTATCACTGGGAGACGTATGTTTCCAATTTCGATTCGTTATCCCGCCGCATCCCATTGCGCCGCGAGCCCGGTCAATCCGATTTGGACGCGTGGTATTTCAGTTGGTTAGAGCAAGACCGCGAATTGATGAACGTACGCAGCTCCTCGGCGCTCCGAAATGGACAAGACAGTTATCAGCAGGAATTTCGGTTGCGTGACGCGAACGGCAAACTGCATTGGATGTACGAAGACGCGCGCATTACACGAGTGGACCCAGATCATTTTGAAGTAGTCGGCGTCACCATTGACATCACGGACCGCAAGCAGGCGGAAGAAGAGTTGCAGTACGAGCGTTATCTGCTCGATTCGTTGATGGACAATTTGCCGCACTATATCTATTTCAAAGACACCGAGAGTCGCTTTACGCGCATCAACCGCGCGCAGGCGGCACATCTTGGCTTGGAGCATCCATCCGAAGCGCTCGGCAAGTCGGACTTTGATTTCTACAGCCAAGAGCATGCTCGCCCGGCATACGAGGACGAGCAGACGATTATTCGAACGGGCGAACCAATCATTAACAAAGAAGAGCTCGAAACATATCCGGACGGCACAAAGCGTTGGGCGTCGGCGACGAAATTGCCGCTTCGACGCGGCGGCGAGATAATCGGAACCTTTGGGATTAGTCTTGATATTACCGAGCAAAAACTTGCCGAAGAGGCGCTCCGGGCGAATGAAACGCTTTATCACTCGCTGGTCGAAACCATTCCACAGTCTCTGACGCGCAAAGACCGCGAAGGACGCGTGACGTTTGGCAATACGCGCTTTTTCGAAGACACGGGCAAAGGTCCGGCGGATTTGTATGGCAAGACCGATTTCGATTTCCATCCGCGCGAATTGGCAGAAAAATATTGGCAAGATGATTTGCGCGTGCTGCGCGATGGCGAGACGATTGACACCATTGAACCGCACGAACGCGGCGACGGCACCCGTATCACCGTCCATGTGCTCAAGACGCCCATTCGAAATCACCTCGGCGAAATTGACGGCATGCAAATCATGTTCTGGGATATTACCGAAGAACAACGCCGTCAGGAAGAAATTCGCAAACAGAATGCGTACTTGAACGCGCTGCAAGAAACGTCGCTCGGTTTGATGCAGCGTCTCGACGTGAACGCGTTGTTGGAAGATATTGTGGCGCGCGCCGGCGCGCTGGTGGGCACGGAAAATGGTTACGTGTTTTTGCGCGACGCGGACTTTGAGGAAATGGAAATGCGCGTTGGCGTCGGCGCGTATGAAGGGTTTGTCGGACGCCGCACACGCATTGGGGTTGGATTGGCAGGGCAGGTGTGGGAGTCCGGCGCGCCAATTGTGGTAGATGATTATCGAAACTTTGGCGGACGTCTCGCCGATGCGAGCCGCGACATTCTGCGCGCGGTGGCGGGCGTGCCACTGCGCTCCGGCTCTGAAGTGATTGGCGTCATCGGGCTTGCCTTTTTGGACGAAGAGCACAAGTTCGGACCGGCGGAAATTCAGGTGTTGGAACGTTTTGCGCAGCTGGCGACGATTGCGCTCGACAATGCGCGTTTGTATGAAACGGCGCAGGAGGAACTGGCGGAACGCTCGCGTGTGGAAACCGCGCTCGCGCAGCAGCTGCGTGAAACGGAATTGTTGAACCGCGTTACCAATCACGCGGTGAGTTTGGATGTGGACACGGCGCTTGGCGCAATTTGCCGCGAGCTGGCACAATACTTTGGCGTGGAACAGTCCGGCATTGCGCTGTTGAGTGAGGACGGCGAAACGCTCACCGTTGTCGCGGATTATTCCCCGCACAACGAATCCAAAGTTGTCGGTTACGTGATTCCGGTCAAAGGCAATCCCTCGACGGAAATTGTTTTGCAAACGCGGCGCGCCGTTGCCTTTGCCGACGCGCAGACCGACCCGCGTCTCGCTCCGATTCACGACTTGATGAAAACGCGCGACACGGCTTCAATTTTGATTGCGCCACTTTTCGTGCGCGACGAAATCATCGGCACGCTCGGCATTGATTCCACCACCCGACGCGAATTTTTGGAAAGCGAAGTTGCCTTGGTTCAACGTATCGCGCTCTCTATCTCTACCGCGTTGGAAAACGCGCGCTTGTTCCGCGCCGCGCAGCAAGAGTTGGCAGAACGCCGCCGTGTGGAACAAGAGATGCGTCAACGCAATCAAGAGCTCGAAGTGATTAGCCGCGTCTCTGCCGTCATGACCACAAATATTGACATGATTACGGCGCTCGAAACGCTTGCGCGCGAGTTGGTGCAAACGTTCCGCGCGCGCAACTGCGGCATTGCGCTTTTGAACAATGACAAGACGAGTCTGACGGTTGTCGCCGACGCGCTCAGTTCGGAACATGAAGAGCACGCGGTCGGGATTGTGATTCCATTGGAAGGAAATCTTTCTTCGCAATACGTCGTCGAAAATCGCCGCTCGCTCGTGATACCGGATGCGCAGACCGACCCGATGACCGAGCCGATTCACGAACGAATGCGTCAACGCCAGACCAAATGTCTCGCCATCATTCCCTTGATGTCAGGCGGCGAAGTCATTGGCACCATCGGGTTGGATACCACAGACCCGAACCATGTCTTTAGCGATGAAGAAATCCGTCTCGCCGAAACGATGGCGAACCAGATGGCGAATGCGATTGAGAAACAGCGTTTGTTTGACCAGACCAAAGAGCGCGCGCGCCGCGAGCAATTGACGCGTGAAATTGGCGCGCACATGACGCGCTCGCTCGACCTGGAACAAATTTTGCAAACGACTGCGCGCGAGCTGAGTCAGGCGCTTGGCGCATCGCACGCGGTGGTACGAATGGGTGCAGGTGAAATGCAAAGCAACGGGGGGAATGGACACAGCTAGTGTCCGGGACGCGCGCGTGGCGAGGGAAACAGGCGCGCGTTAAATCCCTATCCCTCATCAATGTCCGCGCACTCGTCAAGGTGCGGCAGGGCAACATCATCTACCTCGGAGGGTACAATGCCTGAGAAACAAAGCATGGACATACATGTTCCCAATGCTGCGCGCGTGTATGACTATTCGCTCGGCGGCTCGCATAATTTTGAGGCAGACCGTCAGGCGGCAGAGTTTATGTTTACGCTCGTTCCTTCGACCAAGAAATGGGTGCGCTTGTTGCGAATGTTTTTGCACGACGCAGCACAAGAACTCTCGGCTCAGGGTTTCACTCATTTCCTCGACCTCGCATCAGGTCTGCCCACAGTGGAACACATCCATTCCACTCTGCCCGATGCCAAAGTAATTTATGTGGACAATGACCCCGTTGTCGTCAGTTACGGAATGGAAATTTTGGGGAATAGTCCCAACGTCCGTTTTCTCGAAGCCGATATTCGCGATATAGATTCGGTCCTGGCTTCGCCCGTGATTCCGGAAGTGTTTGGCAGCAATCGTCACGTGGCGATTGGTTTGAACGGTGTCACGGTCTTTTTGTCTGATGAGGAAATTCAACGCATCATGCAGGCAACGTACGACTGGGCAGCGCCGGGCAGCAAAATGTGGATTACATGGGAAACCCAAGCCGCAGGCGCCATGACCCCGCAATGGGGACAGTTTCTTGGCATGTTTGAACAAATGGGTTCGCCGATGCACCTCGTCCCCGAAGACAAGGCGCGCGAATTGGTGAAACCATGGCAGCCCGATGCGCGCGGTTTTCGCCCCATTACCGATTGGCTGAACTTGAACGGTTACATTTCTGAATCCGACCGCGAGGGCGTGGGTTTGGAATTTTATGGTGTATACGTAGAGAAACCGTAACGGAAGTTTTCTGAGCATTGTCTGCGCGCAAGCTCAGCGCAGACAATGCTCAGGCAGTGGTTGCCTTTTTCGCGGCGCAGGGAGACTTGCATGACAACAATGGATTCACCCGCACAGAAAATCACGCGTGCCGAACCGACCCTTCAAGACGCGCGGGAGCGTTTGCGCCAAGCGGCGCCGCGCTTGCGTGACCTGGTGGTCCAAGAGATTCGGGCAAACACGGTGGAAATGGTTGGACCCTTTTCCTCAATGCGGCAAATTCCTGCGCTGGCAGAACAGATTGTGGCGCAATTTCTGGATGTCGTCAGTGACGGCATCACGGCGGCAGAAATGCAAGAGCGTCTGCAGAGTTGGGTGCAGCGCGGTTTGGGACCGCAAGGCGCGTTTGCGATTGCGGATACGCTCTTTGATGCAGGGATGGAAATTGACAAATGTCTCGCGCCCGCGCTGACCAATTATCGTCGTTGGTTCACCACCGGCTATGAAGCGGCGCGGCGTACAGAAATTTTGCGTGACCAAGAACGAATGCAGCGCAGCTTGTCTGCCGCGCTCGAACGACAAATCTCCAGTGAACGCGCGTTACGCGCCTCGTTGCAGCGTCGTCAGGGACAGCTGGAGCTCGCGGCAGAGTTGGCGCGCCTCACCGGTTCGACGCGCGACCTCGACGAACTGTTATCTGTTGCCGTGCGGCATCTGTTTGAAACCTTGCAGCTCGATTTTGTGGGAATTTATTTGTTGGATGATTTCCAGTCGTGGGCGGTTTTGCGCGCGGGTTCGGGCGCCGCAGGCAGTGCGCTGTTGACGCAGGGCTATCAAATCAAATTGGATACCGATTCACCCTTGAGCCGCGCCGCGAATCAAGGTGAACCGCTTTTGCTCGTGGATGGAAAATTTCGCGGCTCTCTTTTTGTGCAACCGCTGCTTCCCGCGATGGCACAAGCGATTGTGGCGCCGCTTGTCACGCGCGGACAATCGCTTGGCTTTTTGACCCTGCACAGCCAGGACCGCGACAAGTTCACAAGCCAAGACCTCACCGTTCTTTCCATCATTGCAGACAATTTGGGGCACGCCATCGAAAACGCCCAACTCTTTGCTCAAGCACAATCCAATTTGCAGGAACTGGAACGCGCTCAACGCGGCTTTGTCCGCGAATCGTGGGCGGACGAATCACTCACCAAAAAAATTGTTTATTCTCAAACCGCAGACAAGTTTGATTTGGAAACGGTACAAGCGCAGTCCGTCCTCAGCGAAAGCGGCAACGGCAGCGCGCCGGATGGCGCGTTGAGCGTTCCGATTACTTTGCGTGGTCAAGTCATCGGGACGGTGGATTTAATTGATGTGACGCAAGCGCGTAACTGGAGCGAGAGCGACAAGGCGCTGGCGTCCAGCGTGGTGGAACAAATGGCGCTCGCGGTCGAAAATGCGCGCTTGTTTGAACAGTCACGGCAGCGCGCCCAAGAGCTGACCGCCATCAACGAAATTACCAACGTCATTTCACAGCAGCTGCATATTGACCGCTTGTTGGCTGAAGTCCACGCGCAAGTAGAACGCGTGATGCCTGCCGACGCGTTCTTTGTCAGTCTGTATGATGAAGCGAATGACTCGATTGCGTATCCGTTTATTTATGATGATGGCAAGCGCTATGAAAGTCCAAGCGCCCCGCTCGCGCCGCGCGGGTCATTACGCCAAGTGGTAAACACGGGCAAATCCATCCTCATCAATCGCACCCCACAAGAAATTTCAGAGGCGCGGGCGCGCATGAACAGCGAGACCGCGATGGGCGATATGTCCAAAGTGTCCGCGTCGTTGCTGTATGCGCCGCTGCGTCTCGGCGAACGCGTCGTCGGCGTTATCTCGGCGCAGAGTTATGAACCCAACGCCTATTCGCCGCGCGATGTCGAATTGTTGGAAGGGATTGGCATTCATGTCGCCGTCGCGTTGCAAAATGCGCGACTCTTTGAAGCCACCCAAACGCGCGCGCAGGAGACTGCCATCATCAACGAAATGGCGCGCGAGCTCTCCGGCGAATTGGACCAGGACAATCTCTTTGGGATTGTTTATAAATATCTTCCGCGTTTGATGCCGATGGACGCGTTTATTGTGTGGTTCTATGACGCCGCCTCCAATACGATTACGCGTCCCGCGCTGTACGATTTGGGCGTCAAGTATCCGCCTGCCATGACGCCCGTCGCGCCCACAGACCGTCTCGTACAGATTCTGGAAACGAACGAGGCGTTGACCATCAATCGCTCGCGGCAAGAGCTGGAGAATGAAGCAGGCGACACCCGCGACACGATGGGTTCACTGCAAATTGCGGCATCATTGCTTTATGCTCCGCTGCGGATTGGTAATCAGATACGCGGATTCGTTTCCGTCCAATCGTACGAGTTCAACGCGTATGGCGGACCGCAAGCGGCGTTGCTGCAAAGCATCAGCAGTTACCTTGCGACGGCGTTGGAAAATTTGCGGCTCTTTCAAGAAATTCAAGCCGCCCTTTCCGAAACACAGCTCTTGTATCGCATCGGCGCGCAATTGAACCAAGTTACTTCGCTGGATGAATTGGTACGGATTGCGGCGCAGCCCGGCTTTGAGCAGGGCGCAGGTTCGGCGCAGTTGCTATTGATGGAATATCAAGGTGCGGGCAATCCCGTCGCCGCCAATGTGGTCGTGAGCTTGGTTGCGCCCGGTGAACCCGCCGTGTTGTCGGGCTATGTGCATTTTCCAATTCGTGAATTTCAACTCGGGCAAGCCATGCTCGCAAATCCGCGCGAATTGGTGATGATTGAAAATGTCGAGACGCATCCGCAGCTGGATGCGTCAACGCGGCGAGTCTTGTTGGAATCGAATGACCGCGCGGTGGTGTTGTTGCCGCTCAGTGTGGAGCAACGCATTCTCGGCGCGATTGCAATTGGGTGGGCGGTCCCGCACAGTTTTAATCTGCAAGAACGCCGCGTGTATCAAGCGTTGGCTTCGCAGTTGGCATTGGTGTTGAACAATCGTTTGTTGTTTGAACAAACCGAGCAGGCGCTGGCAGAAACACAAACGTTGTATGAAATCGGCGCGCGGCTGAACGCGGCGACGACCTTGCAAGAAGCGTTGGAAGCGGCAGCCGGTCCTGCCATCGTGATGGGCGCCGTCAGCGCGTCTCTGCTGCACGTGCACACCGATTCTCAGGGTGAACCGCAAGAATTGGAATTGCTGGCGACATGGCCCCGCGACCCGAACAATCCGTTGGCTGTTGGCGCTCGCTTTGGCGCCGAGTTCCTTTCCGGCGACCGTTCGTGGATTGAGCAGCCGAACGAACCGCGCGTGCTAAGCGACATTGAAAATGACCCGGACATTAGCCAAGCTGCCAAACAACTGTACATGGCGCGCGGTCTGAAAGCGAGCGCCTTACTCCCCCTCAAAATTGGTTCACGCTGGATTGGGATGTTGAGCCAGAGCTGGCAAGAACCGCACAACTTTACGGCGCGCGATATACGACTCTTTCGCTCGATTATGGGACAGACGGCGACGGTGATGGACAACCGCGCACTGTTTGCCCAAACGCAAGCGGCGTTGGCGCTGACCGAAAACTTGTATCGCGCGAGTCAAGCCCTCTCCGCCGCGAGTGATTTGCAAGAGCTGGTGCGCGCCGTTGCCGAATCGGTGCGGATTCCCAGCGTCAATCGCGCGGTGCTCTTGATTCTGGAACGCGATGAGAATGACGAATTGGATTCAATGCACGTTGCCGCAAATTGGTACAGCGGCGAAGGTTTGGAACCGACGCCGGTCGGCACAAATTATCCGCGCCAGATTTTTCAGGCAATCCCGATTGTGTTGGGACGCACGGTGGAATTTTTCAACGATACGTCAAACGAACAACGGCTCGACCCTTCGTCGCGTGCATTGTTTGCGCGGCAGCAGATTGTTTCCGTCGCGCTGATGCCATTGTGGGTTGGTGGAATGCAGCGCGGCGCATTACTCTTGGAAACGCAAACGCCGCATGTCTTTACGGATGACGAAACGCGTGCGTTGGTGTCGCTTGCGCCGCAGCTCGCCATCGCGATTGAAAACCGCCGTTTGTTTGATGCCACACAAGAGGCGTTGGCACAAACGCAAGACGCGTTGAATCAGGTCCAGGAAGCGCAGGAACGTTTGAACTTGCAGTACCAAACGGCAAACATTTTGGCGCGCGCCACGTCGTTCGGACAAGCCGCGCCGCTCCTCTTGCAGAATACATGTCGTTCGCTCAATTGGCAGATGGGCGAGTATTGGACAGTGGACGAGACGTTTAATCGTCTCGTGTTGTCGCACGTGTGGACGGAAGATGACCCCGAGCTGCAAGACTTTGCTTCGGATTCCTACGGCTTGACGTTTGGACCGGGTGAGGGCTTGGCGGGGCGAACGTGGGCAGAGGGTCAGCCCATTTGGGTCGCGGACCTTGCAACGGATACGGGGTTCAAACAATTGGGCAAGGCGACGCGGGCAGGACTTGTGAGCGCACTCGCGTTTCCTTTGCAAAGCGAAGCGCGTCAATTTGGCGTGACTGTCTTTTTTAGCACGCATCCTCAAGTGATGGACGATACGTTGATGACGACAATGATTGGTGTAGGCAGTCAAATCGGACAGTACATCGAACGGCGGCGCGCGGAAGAAGCAGTGCGCCAGCAGAATACCTACCTCACGGCACTACATGATACGACACTCGGTCTGATGGGACGTCTCGACCTTGATGAACTTTTGCAGAATATCATCACGCGCGCAGGTGAATTGGTCGGCACAGAACATGGCTATGTGCATTTGATTGAACCTTCGGGCAATGAATTGCGGATGCGCGTCGGGATTGGTATTTATCAGGATTTTATTGGCACGCGCGTAAAAATGGGGCAAGGGCTGGCGGGGACGGTTTGGCGCAATGAAGAAGCAATTGTGGTGGACGACTATCGCAATTGGCAAGGACGTTTGCCGATGGTTGACCGCGATGTGCTGCGCGCAGTGGTCGGCGTGCCGTTGAAATCAGGAAATCAAACGGTCGGCGTGTTGGGCTTGGCGTCACTGGAAGAGGGACGCAAATTTTCTACAGCGCAAACCGAAGCGTTGGAGCGGTTCGCCGAATTGGCGGCGGTGGCGTTGGACAACGCGCAGCTGTACAACTCGACCCAGCAAGCGCTCCAGCAAACACAGCGGCTTGCCCAACGTGAAAAAGCGAGCGCCGAAATTGCTGATAAATTGTATGCCGCACCGGATGTCAAAAGCGTGCTGCAAACGGCGGCGCAAGAGCTGCTTCGTAACACCGGCAGTCGGCGCGCGGTCGTGCGTTTGAATTTGGGCAAGAATGGCAAAGCGAACGATAAAGATTCCGTCGCCGCGTCTGCCGAGCCCGATACGACTGTCTAAAGGCGTGTGGCTGTGGATTGGAGAGAAAAGTATCATGGCGCTTAACCACGAACAAAGCGAACGCTCGCAGAGGTCAAAATTTCGAATTGAATTGGTGATTGCGCTGATTGGCGTACTGACGTATGCGATTTCGGCAGTCGTCTATGCGTTGTACGGATTCGTGTCGCAAACGTCCAGTCTGTACTGGAGCGCGCTCATTCAGGTACCGAATGCGTTGGTGTGGTTATATGTGCTTGTGCGCGTGCTCAAGCGTCAAGATGCCCGGAGCGCGTTTGAAATCGCCTTTGTCTTTTTATTTGTGACCGCGCCGCTGAATTCGTTGTTTATTGCAGGCATCGGCGCGATTGTGGGACTCGGCACCGGCATTGCTGCGGTCGCGGCGGTAGGATTGGTCTTGCCAAATCGGCGCGTGCAGTGGTTCATGATTGGCGCGGTCATTTCTGCAATTGTTTCGTTTTTGCTCGACCTGTTTGGCTCCGCTGCCCGCGTCAATCCGGCGCTGCCGAACAGTACAAATAACATTCTCATTGCCGTCGCGACCATCATTGTTCTGCTCCTGCTCATTAGCCAATTCCGCAATTTTTCTCTCCGCACCAAGCTCATTACCGTTTTCGTCGCCCTCGCCGTTATTTCCACACTTGGCATCACGCTCGTTTCCGCGCAAGCCATTCGCGATAGTCTGTCGTCCACGTTGGCGCGCGACTTGAGGACGCGCGCACAAGCTGCCGCGCTGGCTGTGGGCATTACGATGGACCGCAACGTGGACCGCTTGCTCACGCTGACGCTCGACCGCAATGTGCAGGACGCCATTCAAAGCGTTGACGATGCGTATCCGAGTCAAGCGCCAGCGCGCACACAACTCATTGCCGAAAACACAAAACGTTGGGAAAGCGCGAATCCACAAGACCGCGTAATTCAAGACGCGCTCAATAGCCCGTTATCATCCAGTTTGCACAAGTTCAGCAGCGTGTTTCCCGGCAACAAAGAAATGTTCATGACCGACGCGTTTGGCGCGGTTGTCGCGGCGACGGATTGGCAGCCGACGTATGATTTTTCAAACGCCGAGTGGTGGCGCATCTCGTACAACGCTGGTCGCGGCACCGTGTACATCGGGCAGCCCGAATTCAATCCGATGATTAACGAATATGGTATTCGGATTGCGATGCCGATTTATCAAGTGGGCACTCCAAAAGTGGTCGGCGTCTTGCACAGCATTTTCACGTTGAACGCGTTGCAGCAAACCTTGTTTCTCAACAATTTTGGACAGACCGGCAAAATTGACTTGTTATTTCCGACGGGACAAATTCTCACTTCCGATGGAACATTTCGCGCACTGACTGCCGACGAATTCACACAAATCAAAGCGGGTATTGGCGACCCGCTTGCGGTGTTGGACTATCGCGGAACGCCGCTGCTCTCGGGGCAGGGTGTGGTCGGCGTGACGGACGTACAGCCGGAACCGTATTTGCGCTCGAGCGCATGGCGCGCGATTGCAACCGTTCAAGAAGAAGAAGTTTTGGGCGCGATTGAAGCAGGCGCGCAAGCAGCGCTCTTGGCAGGCATCGTCAGTATCGGCATTGCGATTTTGGTCGCGCTCCTTCTCGCACAATTCTTGACGCGTCCGATTCGACGGCTCACCACAGTGGCGGAAGAAATCCAAAGCGGCAATCTCGCCGCGCGCGCGCCGGTGGAAACGGGAGACGAAATCGGCGCCTTGGCGCGCACGTTTAACGGGATGACCGCGCGGTTGCAAGACACGTTGATGGGTTTGGAACTGCGCGTAACGGAACGCACGCGCGAATTGTCGCAGGCGAATTTGAATCTCCAAGCCAACAGCGCGTATCTCTCGGCATTGAGCGATACATCCGCCGGTCTGTTCGAACGCCTCGATGTAAGTGAATTGCTGCACGCGATTTTGGAACGCGCAGGCGCGCTGGTGGGCACCCAACACGGATTCGTCTTTTTCTCGGAACCGGGCGACAGCGAAATTGAAATGCGCGTGGGCGCGGGTCTGTACGATGATTTGGTGGGCACGCGCGCACAGCCCGGCATCGGTTTGGCAGGCACTGTTTGGCAGTCCGGTCAGCCGATGACGATTGAAGACTATCAAAAGTGGGAAGGGCGTTTGCCGGGGTCGCGCCGTGATGCGCTGCGCGCGATTGTGGCTGTCCCGCTCAAACGCGGCGGCGGCGTCGGCAGCCAGGATGATGAAACCGTCGGCGTCATCGGTCTCGCGTATACGGATGGCGAACGCAAATTTGGCAAGACGGAAGTGGAAATTCTCCAGCGGTTCGCGCAGCTCGCGTCCATTGCGTTGGACAATGCGACGCTGTATGCGAATTCCGAACAGCGCGTGCAAGAGCTCGGTGTGCTCAACAGCATCAGCCAAATCATTGTCCAGCCCGGCGATTTCAAAACGACGATTGAACGCGTAGGCGAAAAGATTCGAAACAGCTTTGACGCTGACTTTGGTTATTTCGCGCTGGTGAATCAAGAATCGAATCTGATTGAATTTCCTTATGCGGTGGATGACGGGGCGCGCATTGAACTGGAACCGATAAAGCTGGGCGAAGGCATTACGTCGCAGGTTATTCAAACAGGCGAACCGGTGCTGTTGACCCACGCGACCGCAGGCGATTACGAACGACTCGGCGCGGTAGATTCGGGTGATGGCAGTTCGCCGCATTCGTTGTTGGCGGTGCCTGTGCGTACGGGTGAGCAGGTCATTGGCGCGCTTTCGGTGCAACGCGTTGCGCAGGACCGCCCGTTCACGGACGAGGACCTGCGTTTGTTGACCACCATCGCGACCAACGTCGGCGTCGGCGTCGAAAATGTGCGGCTCGCGGAGGCGACTCTGCGGCGCGTGCAAGAACTCTCCGCGTTGAATCGCATCAGCGCGATTTTGAACACGCCTGCCGAGTTTCGCTCACGCTTGCATCAAGTCGGTTTTGAACTGGCAAAAATCTTTCAGGTATCGAGCGTGTACATTGCCATGTACGATGTCGTTCATGACATGGTAGAAATGCCGTTCTTTGTGGAAGACGGAATCGAACAAGAAATTCCGCCGCGCCCGCGCGGGACCGGCTTGGTTTCGCACATGCTCCAAACGCGCGAACCGCTTGTCATCAATCACAACATGCAGCAGCGCTTTGAGGAACTGGGCGGCATTTGGATTGGCAATTCGGATGTGCAAACCAAGTCGTATCTCGGCGTGCCGCTCGTCGTCGGCAACACGGCGCTGGGCGCGATTGCATTGAACGCGGAAACCGAAAATCGGTTTACGGATGCGGACTTGAAATTCTTGCAAACGCTCGCGGCGACGGTGGCTGCCGCGATTGAAAATGCGCGCCTCTTGGAGCAAACGCAAGAACGCGCGCGCGAGCTCGCCGCCGTGAACTCGCTGGCGCGTGAAATTACGCAGCAGCGTTCGCTTGCCAGTCTGTTTGACCAGGTGTATTTGCAAGTCAAGTCCGTCTCTTCTGCCGACGGGCTGGTGTTGAGTTTGTACGACGAAGGTACGGATACGCTGACGGTGCCGTTTTTGATTGACGAAGGAGAACGCCACCAGATTACGCCGGAGGCGCTGCAATGGGAACGCACATATGCGGCGCAAGTCCGCACGGGCGAACCCATCTTGATTAACAGCACACCGGAACAAGTGGCAGAGCTCGAGGCACATCCTGCCGTGGCGGGCAGCGGGCGCGCGTCGCGTTCGCGTCTGTATATTCCATTGATGGCGGGCGCGAATTTTCTGGGCATGCTGTCGGTGCACAGCTATACCTACAACGCGTATACACAACGCGATGTTGCGGTGTTGACCGGTCTCGCGAGTCACATTGCCGTCGCGTTGGAAAACGCGCGTTTGTTTGAACAAACGCAGAACGCGTTGGCAGAAACCAATCGGCTCTATCGCATCACCGAAGCGGCGAACGCGGAGACCGACGAACTCGCGTTTTACAAACGCGTGCACGAAATCGTCGGCGAAGCCATGGACGCCAAAAATTTCTTTGTTGCTCTGTACAACGAAGCGGATTCGACGCTCGACATGGCGTACTATGTGGACGAAAAAGATGTTTTGCCCGAAATGCCTTTGCGCCGCGTGAACATGGGGTCGGGTGTCACCGCGTATGTTTTGCGGACGCGTAAACCGCTGCGCGCGACCCGCGCCGAGATTAAAGCATTGGCGGAGCGCGGAGAATTGCAACAACACGGCGGCGAGTCCGAGGCGTGGCTCGGCGTGCCGATGTTGGTCGGCGATAAACCGATTGGCGTAATTGCGGTGCAAAGTTATGCGCCCGGGGCAGTGTATTCCGAGCGCCACGAACAAATCTTGGTGCGTCTATCGCAGGCGCTTGCGAATGCGATTGAGCGGAAACGTGCCGAAGAAGCGCTGCGCCAGAGCCAAGCGCAATTGGCAGAAACGATGCGGCTCACGCGTCTGGGCAATTGGGAATACGATGTCGCGTCCGATACGTTCACCTTCAACGACGATTTTTATGCCATGATGCGAACGACGGCAGAGCGCGAAGGCGGTTATACCATGCACTCTGCCCAATATGCCGAGCGCTTTGTGTATCCCGAAGACGCGCCGATGGTGGGACAAGAAGTTGTGGCGGCGCTTGAAACGACCGACCCAAATTATCTCAAGCAGCTTGACCATCGCGTTTATTTTGGCGATGGACAGCTCGGCTATGTGTCTGTGCGGATTCGTGTGCGCAAAGATGCGGCGGGGCGCACGGTGCAAACGTATGGCGCCAATTTGGATATTACCGACCGCAAGCGCGCGGAGATTGAACTTCAGGCGGCGCTCGACGAAACACAGCGCCTCGCCGAGCAAGCGCGCGAATCGGCATCGCAAGTGACCGCGCTGAACCGCCGCTTGACGCGCGAAGGTTGGCGCGAATATTTGGAGCAGCTGAACTCGCGTCTGGTGGTGGAAGCCGGCGGTGAGGAATATGGAAACGGTAACGGCGCGCTCACTCCCGAACGCAGCGGCGGGCACAACGGCGACAATGGGAACGACGCGAACGGGAACGGCAAGGAAAAAATCTTGGTGCCGATTCAACTGCGCGGCGAAGTCATCGGCGAAATCGAATTGGAGCCGGACCAGACCGCGCGCCCGATGACGCCGGAAGATATGGGCTTGGTCACGCACATTGCCGAAAACATTGGCTTGGCGCTCGACAATGCGCGGCTCTTTACGGAAACCCAACGTCGGCTCACCGAACTGGACGCGTTGAACTCGATTTCGCTCGCGGTCACCAGCGAACTTGAATTGGATTCACTGTTGAACGTCATTGGCGAGCAGCTGCGCTCGATATTCGAAGTCCAAAATATCTATATCGCGCTGTATGATTCGCAAACGCAGATGATTTCGCTGCCGTACTTTGTCAATGACAACGAGCGTGTTACGGTGGAGCCCATCCCGTATGGTGAAGGCATTACCTCGCACATTATCCGAACGCGCGAGCCGTTGATTATCAATTCGAATGTTACCGCGCGTATGGTAGAGCTGGGCGCGCGCGTGTTCGGGAATCCCGCGCGTTCGTATCTCGGCGTCCCGATTTTCGTCGGCGATGATGTAACAGGTGTTATCAGTATTCAAAGCACAGAGCGCGAAGGATTGTTCGACGAGGCGAATGTGCGGTTGATGGAAACGATTGCGGCAACGGTTGGCACCGCCATTCAGAACGCGCAATTGTATGGCGCCATGCAGCAAGAGGTTGTGGTGCGCCAGCGCGCCGAAGAAGAAATCAAATTGTCCTTGAAGGAAAAAGAAGTGCTGCTCAAAGAAATTCATCACCGCGTCAAAAACAATCTGCAAATTATCACGTCCCTGCTCAATTTGCAGTCGGCACAAATCAAAGACCCCGACGCCATCATGCTGTTCCGCGAAAGTCAATCGCGGGTGCGCTCGATGGCGCTGATTCACGAAAAATTGTACCAGTCCAAAGATTTGGCGCGGATTGATTTCGACGGCTATCTGCGCGACCTCATGGTGTACTTGTTCCGTTCATACGCGGCGAACCCGGACCAAATTCGTACACACATTGAATCCGGCAATATGTATCTCGGCATTGACACCGCGATTCCGTGCGGCTTGATGATTAGCGAATTGGTCACCAACACCATCAAGTACGCGTTTCCAAACGGCAGACGCGGTAATTTGTATGTGAGTATCGGACCCGAAGATGATGGACATTTGACCTTGCTGGTCAGAGATGACGGCGTTGGATTTCCCGAAGGTTTCGATTGGCGCGAGAGTGATTCGCTGGGGCTGCAATTGGTGAGCACCCTCACGTCACAATTGCACGGCACAGTTCAAGTGGACGGCAAGAACGGCACCAGTTTCAAAATTACGTTCCCGGGTTAAGTTTCAGGCGTAACGCATGTTAGAATAATCGCCGCGCATGAGCGCGGACGGGCAAATTTGAGAGAGGTGGGATGGTATGAACGATACGCGGATTATGATTGTTGAAGATGAACGGATTGTAGCCAAAGATTTACAATTTCGCTTGCAAGGTCTCGGTTATCAAGTCGCGGCGATGGCGTCCGAAGGAAATGATGCGATTGCCAAAGCGACCGTCGCGCGTCCGCATCTGGTCTTGATGGATATTCGCATCGAAGGCGACATTGATGGAATTCAAACCGCCGAAGCCATTCGTTCCGAGTTGGATATTCCGGTTGTGTTTCTCACCGCGTATGCCGACCAGGCAACCTTGGCGCGCGCCAAAATTACAGAACCCTTTGGGTACATTCTGAAACCGTTTGAGGAACGCGAACTGCAATCCACAATCGAAATCGCGCTGTATCGTCACAAAGCGGAACAGCGTTTGCGCGAAAGCGAAAAGCGTTATCGTTCGCTGGTGGACAACAGTCAAGGGCTCATTTGGACCCACGACCTCACGGGCGTGCTCATGTCCATCAATCCGGCGGCGGCGCATCTTCTCGGTTACGAACCCGCCGAAGTGGTGGGGCGCGACCTGCGCGAATTTGTGCCTGAGGAGCACCATAGCGCGCTCGCTCAATATCTTGAACGCATGAAAGAACAAGAGAGTGATGATGGCATTGTTCAAGTCGTCACGCGCGGTGGCGATACGCGTCTCTTGCAATACCGCAACGTGCGTCACGATGAACCCGGACGCGAACCGTACATTCTGGCACACGCGGCGGATGTGACAGACCGCTTGCGCGTGGAACAAGTCCTGCGTGACCAGAATGCGTATCTCACCGCGCTGCACGAGACCACTCTCGGTTTGATGAGCCGTCTCGACTTGGAAGATTTGCTCGAACAAATCATTGCGCGCGCGGCGGGACTCGTCGGCACAGAGCACGGTTATGTCTTTTTGCTTTCGCCGCAGCGCGATGCGAATGGCGAACAAGAAATGATTATGCGGGTTGGGATTGGCGCGTACAACGGTTTCAAGGGTACCAAAGCCAACAAAGGTGTTGGGCTGGCAGGCACAGTTTGGCAGACCGGGGAACCGCTGGTGGTGGACGATTATCGCAATTGGCAGGGGCGTCTCGCGTTGTCTTCGCGCGACATTTTGCGCGCCGTTGCGGGTGTGCCGCTGAAATCGGGCGCGCAGTCGGTGGGCGTTATCGGTCTCGCCTATTTGGAAGAGGGACGTTATTTTGGCAAGCAAGAAATGCAGGCGCTCACGCGCTTTGCCGAACTCGCGTCCATCTCGTTGGACAATGCGCGTTTGTACGAAGCGGTGCAGACCGAATTGCGCGAACGCAAACGCGCCGAAGACCAATTGCGGAGCGCAGAAAATTTTCTCGGCACGGTGGTGGACAACTTGCCGTACATGATTTTTGTCAAGGACGCGCAAGACTTGCGTTTTGTGCGCTTCAACAAAGCGGGCGAACACCTGCTCGGAACAACCACCGCCGCGCTGTTGGGCAAGAATGATTACGATTTCTTTCCCACCGAAGAAGCAGTGTTCTTTGAAAAAAAGGACCGCGAAACACTCGCCTCCGGCAAAATCACCGACATTCCCGAAGAACCTATCGAAACGCCTCACGGCAAGCGTTTTTTGCACACCAAGAAAATTCCGGTGCTCGACCCCGACGGACAGCCGAAATATCTGCTCGGCATTTCAGAAGATATTACCGAACGCAAGCTGGAAGAAGAGCGTCAGCGCGCCTTTGAGCGCAAACTTCAGGAGACGCAAAAATTGGAATCGCTCGGCGTGCTCGCGGGTGGTATCGCGCACGATTTCAATAATTTGCTCGTGTCCATTTTGGGCAATGTCGGTCTCGTGCTGGTTGACCTTGAACCCGATTCACCTGTGCGCGAACCTGTGGAGCAAATCAAAGTTGCCGCTCAACGCGCTGCTGACCTCACGCGGCAGATGTTGGCATATTCCGGCAAGGGACGCTTTGTGCTCCAGCGCATCAATCTCAACAGCGTCATTACCGAGATTACGCAGCTGCTTCAAGTGTCCATCAGCAAAAGTGCCACGCTCCGTTTCAATCTGATGCAAAATTTGCCGCCGATTGAGGGCGATGTGACCCAAGTGCGTCAGGTATTGATGAACCTCATCGTCAATGCCTCTGACGCGTTGGGCGACAAACAGGGCACCATTGGACTGACGACGGGCATCGTGAACGCCGACCGCGAATATTTGGCGGGCAGCTTTATGGCGCCCGAACTGCCGGAAGGGCGTTACGCATTTGTCGAAGTTGCGGATGACGGTGTTGGCATGGACCGCGAAACGCAGGGCAAAATTTTTGACCCGTTCTTTACGACCAAGTTCACAGGACGCGGTTTGGGGCTCGCGGCGGTGTTGGGCATTGTGCGCGGGCACGGTGGCGCAATCAAAGTCTACAGCGAACCCGGGCAGGGCTCGGTTTTCCGCATCCTTTTCCCTGTCAAAGACGCCCCGCACGAAGTTGAAAAAGCCCCGGCTGATATGCTCAAAGCCAAAGGGAATGGGACGGTTTTGGTCATTGACGATGAAGAGGTGGTTCGCAATGTGACCAAACGCATGTTGGCGCGCATCGGTTACACTCCGCTCCTCGCCGAAGATGGTCCCAACGGCATTGAAGTCTATCAAAAACACAAGGATGAAGTGGTCTGCGTGCTTTTGGATATGACAATGCCCCGCATGAGCGGCGAAGAAACGCTCGGCAATCTAAAGCGCATCAACCCAAATGTGCGGGTCTTGCTGATGAGCGGCTATTCCGAACAAGAAGCCAGCAACCGCTTTAACGGCAAAGGCGTTTCTGCCTTTATGCAAAAACCCTATACTCCGCAGGATTTGCAGGCAAAATTGAGCGAGATTCTGGAAGATTGAGTCCTCAATTTTGCAGAGAAAAATCTGGCAGAGAAACTTGACGACGAGTTTAGAACGATGGGCGGTCTTGGGACCGCCCATTTTTTGTTCAGAAACGCGATGATTGTATCTCGTTTCACAACCCTGATAGCTTTTGACAGCGGCTTTAGAGAAAATTGCAGAAGAAAGCACGTATCATCATCGAGGCGACCAATGGAATATTCGTCACGTTTAGAGGGTTTTTATAAATTAACGCCCGGTCAACGAATAGAGTGGCTTGCCGCGATTGCAGATTTGGATTCCGCTCAAGTTGACGATTTATTGAACGGGGGACTGGAACTTGACCAAGCTGACCGTCTCATCGAAAACGTGGTCGGTTTGTACAGTCTCCCTTTTGGCATTGCCGCGAACTTTACAATAAATGACCGGGATTATTTGGTTCCTATGGTGACGGAAGAGCCGTCAATCGTCGCGGCTTGCAGCAACGCGGCAAAAATTGTGCGCGCTTCGGGCGGTTTTCACGCCAGCGCCCAAGAACCGATTCTGGTCGGTCAAATTCAAGTCATTTTTGAGATGGATGAGGAGTCCGGCGACGATGCTTCGAAATTGCCGGAACTGATTGAAAAACTGCGCGCGAGCCATCGCGCCATCATGGCGGCGCGCCCAGAGCTCCTCGAATTGGCGAACGAGCCGCATCCGAACCTGCTGAAACGCGGCGGCGGCGCGCGCGATATTTCCGTGCGCGAGTTTTTTGATACGCGCAGTGGTCCCATGCTGGTCGTCTATCTTGCTTTTGATACACGCGACGCGATGGGTGCAAATTTGGTAAACACTGCCTGCGAAAAAATCGCGCCGCGCGTAGCGGAACTGACCGGCGGACGCGTCCATTTGCGAATTCTCACCAATCTTTCTGACCGTCGTATTGCGCGCGCGACCTGCCGCGTCACACCGGACGCGCTGGGCGGGGAGCAAGTGGCGAAATTGGTGGTCGAAGCCCAAGTGCTCGCCGAAGTAGACCGCTATCGCGCCGCAACACACAACAAAGGCATCATGAATGGGATTGACGCGCTCGCCATCGCGACGGGAAACGATTTTCGCGCGATTGAAGCCGGCGCGCACGCGTACGCCGCGCGCGAAGGTGGCTATCGTCCCTTGACGCATTGGGAAGAGGCGTCGAACGGCGATTTGATTGGCTCGCTTGAACTGCCGCTCGCGGTGGGCATTGTCGGCGGACTGACCAAAATTCATCGTGTCGCCCAAATTGCTTTGCGAATTCTGGATGTGAAAACGGGACCCGAACTTGCGGCGGTGATGGCAAGTGTCGGGCTTGCCCAAAATCTCGCCGCGCTTCGCGCCCTCGCGACGGATGGCATTCAAAAAGGTCATATGAAACTGCACGCGCGGCGTTTGGAAAATATCGCGAGTCAGACTTGAGAATCATTCGCTTTCAAAACAACGTATGTCTAGTGACAAACGAAAGAGCTCCAAAAACAAACCACTATGCAAGTAATGAAACCAAAACGAGACGTGGGAATTGTCGGGTACGGCAGTTACGTGCCGCGCTTTCGCATCAAGGCGCACGAGATTGCGCGCGTGTGGGGCGGGGCAGAGGACGCGCTGCCGATTGACGAAAAAGCTGTACCCGGTCTCGACGAAGACACCATCACAATGAGCATTGAAGCCGCGCGCAACGCAATGGCGCGCGCCCAGATTGACGCACAGCAATTGCGCGCCGTGTGGGTCGGCAGTGAATCGCATCCATACGCGGTGAAACCATCTTCAACGCTCGTGGCAGAAGCGTTGGGCGCGAGTGGCGCAGTGTTGGCAGGCGATTGGCAGTTTGCGTGCAAAGCCGGCACGGAAGCGATGCAAGCGGCGATTGCACTCGTAGGCAGTGAGATGGCAGATTACGCGTTGGCGATTGGCATGGATACCGCGCAAGGTCGTCCCCACGACGCGCTCGAATACACAGCAGGCGCGGGCGGCGCGGCATTCGTCATGGGTCCGGCGGAAAACGCAATCGCGATGCTCGAAGCATCGTATTCGTACGTCACCGATACCCCTGATTTTTTCCGCCGCGCGTACCAACACTATCCCGAGCACGGCAATCGTTTCACCGGCGAACCGGCATACTTTGACCATACGCTGACGGCGACGCGCAATTTTTTCGACTCGATGAATTTTTCGGCGCGCGATTTTCAATGGGCGATTTTTCATCAGCCCAACGTAAAATTTCCGCTGCAAGCCGCACACCAACTCGGCTTTACGCGCGACCAAGTTATGCCCGGCTTGCTCGTGGGCAAAATCGGTAACACGTACGCGGGCGCGGCGTTAATTGGAATGACGAATGTTTTGGACAATGCGAAACCACAGGACCGCATCTTGCTCGTCTCGTTCGGTTCCGGCGCGGGCAGTGATGTATTTTCGTATGTCGTGACGGACAAAATTTTGGAACGCCGCGATTTGGCGAGACGCACCGCGTTTTATTTGGGACGCCGCGAAACGATTGATTACGCGCAGTACGTGCGCTTTCGAAACAAGTTGGTGATGAATTGAGCAGCGAACATTTGGCGTAACGTTTGTAGGTCGAAAAGCGAGAAGCGAGAAATGATTCACGAAATTTCCGAATATCTAAATTCCATCGAACGCCAACGCGCGAAAATTTTCGCGACATTGGAAAATGCCCCGCGTGACGCGTGGAATTGGGCGCCGACGAATGACGAAACCAATTCGCTGTTTGTGCTTGCCACGCACGTCATCGGCTCTGAGCACGGCTGGATTTTTGAAATTCTCGGACGCGGCGCGGAAACGCGCAATCGCCCGGCAGAATTTTTAGCCAAGGGCGAATCTCTCGACGCACTGCGCGCGGAATACGAACGCGTCGGCAACGAGACGCGCGAAATTTTTGAACATTTGACGGAACAAGATTTGTCCACAACGCGCTATCGTGAATCACATGGCGATGTGAGCATGCGTTGGATTATTCTGCATGTCATCGAACATTCATCGGAACATTTGGGACAGATGGAATTGACGAAACAGTTGTGGGAAGCGAAACGAGACTAGAGACTAGAGACTAGAAATTCTCAAACCCAATCTCTAGTCTCTAATCACCAGTCTCCAATCTTTATGCGTGACGTTTCAATCATTGGAGTCGGACAAACACCCGTGCGCGAGCATTGGGAACTCAGTTTGCGCGAACTGGCGGTCCAAGCCGTTCTCGCCGCGATGCAAGACGCGCATGTCGAGGATGTGGACGCGCTGTATGTCGGCAATATGTTGAGCGGCGAATTGACGCGCCAAGAACATCTCGGCGCGTTGATTGCCGACCAACTCGGACTGACGGGCATTGCCGCGATGAAAATTGAAGCCGCGTGCGGGGCGGGCGGCAGCGCAGTCCACGCGGCGCATCTTGCCGTCGCGTCGGGACAATATCGGCGCGTGGCGGTGGTCGGCGTGGAAAAAATGACCGACTTGTGGAATGGCAGTGTGACGGCGGGTCTGGCGATGGCGGCGGATGGCGAATACGAAGCCGCAAACGGTATTTCGTTCGTCGGTCTGAATGCGATGATGATGCGCCGCTATATGTACGAATATGATTTGGTCGAAGAAGATTTCGCGCCGTTCGCGCTCAACGCGCACGCCAACGCGGTGCACAATCCGAACGCGATGTTTCGCAAAGCCGTGACGCTCGAGCAATTCACCAAAGCGAAAAAAGTGGCGGACCCGATTTCGTTGTTTGATTCGTCGCCCATCTGTGATGGCGCGGCGGCGTTGATTCTTTCGCGCAGTGAAAATTTGAATGGGAACGCCGCGCGCGCAATTTCGATTGCGGCAAGCACGAGCGCGACGGATACGCTCGCGCTGCATGACCGCCAAGACCCGTTGTGGCTGCGCGCGGTGGAACTCTCTTCCATCAAAGCATACGCGCAAGCGGGCATCACGCCGCAAGATATTGATTTGTTTGAACTGCACGATGCGTTCTCGATTGTGGCACCCATGTCGCTCGAAGCGGCGGGTTTTGCCCAACGCGGCGCCGGCGCGTATCTCGCGCGCGATGGCGGAATTTCGATTCACGGAAAATTGCCCATCAGCACAATGGGCGGCTTGAAAGCGCGCGGACATCCCATCGGCGCGAGCGGCGTGTATCAAGTGGTCGAAGCCGTTCAACAATTGCGCGGTGAAGCAGGCAAAAATCAAGTGCCCAACGCGCGCGTCGCCATGACGCAATCGCTCGGCGGCGTCGCGGCGACGGCGGTGACGCACATTTTGAAAGGCAAGTAGAGAGTAGAGATAAGAGATTGGGGAATTGTCTCATCCCTCATCCCTCATCCCTCAGCCCTTATTCCCATGGCAGAAAATCTCGCTCCCAATTGGCGTTTGCGCGAGCAGCGCTATCAACTCGTCGGCAATGTGTGTTTGAAATGCGGCGCGAAATTTTTTCCGCCGCGCCAAGTGTGTACCCAATGTCGCGGCACGGAATTTGAAGCATTTCAATTCAGCGGCAAAGGCGAATTGTATTCGTTCACCACGCTGCATTCCGTACCCGCCGGGTTCGAATCCTACGCGCCCTATTCGGTCGGCATGATTAAATTGGACGAAGGTCCGCTTGTCGAAGCGATGTTGACCGATGTGAATCAAGACAAACTCGCGATTGGAATGCGAATGGAAATGGTCACGCGCAAGATTCGCGAAGAAGAAGGCGAGCGCGGCTTGTTGGTGTACGGCTACAAGTTTCGGCCGATTGCAGAATGAAAAAATGATTGAACGAAGAAATGATTGAACGAAAAAAATGCGGCGCACAATCCTTTGTGCGCCGCATTTTTTTGATTTCGAAATGATTTGTTGATTTTGTCCCGCCGCGCGGAAATGATTCGACAGGTTTACGAGCGTTGGAGATGCTTTTTGTCGTCTGCGCGCGTCAATGGGCGCGGCGCGCGTTTCTTGTATAATGACACGCGCGTATGAACCATTCCAATATCGAAACAACGCCCGCGCTCTCGGCGCTCGTCGTCATTCCCGATACATTTGAAACGGTTGCGCGCACGCTGCACGCGCTCCAACAACAAAGTTGCCGCGAACGCCTCGAAATTGTCATGGTCGTTCCATCCGCGCCGTACGCAAAAATCCCCCTGCGCGCGTTGAACGACTTTGATTCGTATCAAATTATCGAGTTGCCGAATCTGACGTATGCGTCGGCGATGGCAGAAGCGGTGCGCCGCGCGCGTGCGCCGTTGGTGGTGATGACCGAAGACCACGCGTTTCCCGCGCCGAACTGGGCGGAGCGTCTCATTGCCGCGCATCAAAAACCGTTCGCGGCGGTGGGTCCTATGGTGCGCAACGCGAATCCAACGGGTTTGATTAGTTGGGCGGATTTTTTTATCGCGTATGGCAAATGGGCAGAGCCGCTCGCTTCGGGCAGGCAAGATTTTTTGATGGGACACAACAGTTCGTACAAACGCGCCGCGCTGTTGGAATACGGCGCGGAATTGGAAAAAATGCTCCAAGCGGAAACGGTGTTGTTTTACGACCTCGCGGCGCGCGGCGCGGAATTTTGGCTCGAAGCGACAACCTATGTGGCGCATCTCAATTTTGAAAAACCGCGCGCCTGGCTGCGCGCGACGTGGTATCAAGCGCGCGTGTTTGCGGCACAACGCGCGACGCGGATGTCTCGGACGCGGCGGCTGCTTTACGCGTTCGCGGCGCCGCTGATTCCGTTTGTACGGTTTCGGCGCGTGCGCCGCGACATTGTGCGGACAAAATTTTCGGCGCACCCGCGCGTGGGGTTGTATGCGCTCGTGTTGGCGAATCTGTTCGTGGACGCAGCGGCGCAGGCACTCGGCTATTTATTTGGACGCGGCAGCGCACATTCTGCAGATATGGACCACGAATTTCACCGCGAGCGCTATATTAAATTCCATCCAACGGGCGAATGAATCAAGCACCTGCGTTTTCCATTATCATTCCCACGCACAATCGCATCTCGGCGCTGGCGGCGTGTCTGGAAGGAATTGCTGCGCTCGGCGGCGTCACCTTTCAGGTCATTGTCGTCAATGACGGCGGCGAAGCAATTCCCGCGCGACTGGCGCGCGCTTGCGCGGCAAGGTTCCCGCTGACAATTTTGAATCAACCTCATCGCGGCGCGGGCGCGGCGCGTAATTTGGGCGCGAAACATGCGCCCCATTCATGGCTCGCGTTTCTCGACGATGATTGCGTACCCGCGCACGATTGGCTTGTCCAGCTCCAACGCGCGGCGGAAAAAAATCCGCACGCGGTGCTCGGCGGCGATACGCGGAATGGGCTGCCGCACAATCTTTATGCGGAAGCGAGTCAATCCTTGCTTGCGTTTTTGTACGACTATTATCATGCGTCCTACGCCGAGCGCGCGCAACTCCCATATTTTGCTTCGAATAATTTCGCTCTCGCGCGCCGCGCGTTTCAAGCCATCGGTGGTTTCGATGAGGATATGGCTTTTGCCGAAGACCGCGATTTGGGCGCGCGGCTCGCGGCGGCGGGTCATCCTTTTGTGCGTGTGCCGGAAGCATGTGTCTACCATTACCGCGCGATGGATTTGAAATCGTTCTGGCTCCAGCATTACTCGTACGGCGCGGGCGCGCATCAATATCACCGTCATCGCGCGCGCGGTGCGACGATGACAGTGCGTCCCGAACCGCTTTATTTTTATACCGCTCTGTTGCGCTTTCCATGGCAGCAGCGGCACGCGCGTGCGGCGCGGCTGGCGTGTCTCGTCGCGCTCGCGCAGCTGGCTAACGCGTGCGGATTTTTTCATCAAGCCTCGCGCGCGCGTTGGCGCGGGGATTCGTCTCTGGCGCGTAATTCGTTATAATCGCCAACGCCAAGTGTTGGACTCAAACAGCGAGGTACAAACCGCGCATGAATTTTTTTCCGACGATTCAACGCAGTGTCAAAGCGGGCGTGATTGATTTGGCATGGGGTCAGCCCGACCCAAGTTTATTGCCGGTGGACGAGATGCGGCGCGCGGGCGAAATCGCGCTCGACGAGTTTGGTTGGGAGATGCTCGATTACGGCGCGGAAGCGGGCGCGGGACCGTTACTTGATTTTTTGCGCGCGCGCATCGAGCGGACTGAAGGGCGGACGCTCGCTCCCGACCAAATCATTACGACGGCTGGTATTTCGGATGCGCTGGACCAAATCTGCACGTTTCGCACGCAACCGGGCGATACGGTCCTCATCGAAGCGCCAACCTATCATCTCGCCGTAAAAATTTTGCGCGACCATCTGCTCGACATTGTGCCGATTCCCACCGATGAAGAAGGTTTGCGCGTCAATGACCTGCAAGCGATTTTGGCAGAGCTCAAGCACGCGGGCAAGCATCCAAAATTTCTCTATACGATTCCCACGTTTCACAATCCGACCGGCGTGAGTTTGAGCGAAGGACGGCGGCGCGGGTTAATCAAAGTCGCCGCGCAGGAAAATCTGCTGCTCGTCGAAGATGATGTGTATCGCGAGTTGGCGTACGATGAACCTGCGCCGCCGTCATTGTGGTCGCTTGCGCCTGACGGCGTTGTTTTGCGGATGGGGTCGTTTGCCAAATCGTTTGCGCCCGGCGTGCGGCTCGGTTTTTTGACGGGCAGCAAAGAATTTCTTTCCAGAATGACCGGCGGCGGTTTGCGCGACAGCGGCGGCGGCGTAAATCATTTCACGGCAATGCTGCTGGGCGCCGCCTGCCGCGCGGGGCTGTATGATTCGCAAATCGAAAAATTGCGCGCGGCGTATCGCGAACGCCGCGATGTCTTGGCGGAGACAGTGCGCGCGGAATTGCCGCTCGCAGAATTTATCAAACCGGGCGGCGGGTTTTTTATTTGGCTCTATTTTCCGGACAATGTAGATACGCAGGTGCTGCGCGCGTACGCGCCCGAACACGGCGTGGATTTTGTGCACGGCGCGCGCTTTTTTGTCGAAGGCGGTGGAACCAATGCGCTGCGTTTGGCATTTAGTTTGTATCCGCCGCACGAATTGCAAGAGGCGACCAAACGCCTGCGCCGTGCGCTGGACGCGGCGCGCTAGCCGCGTGTTCTTGGATTCTTGGAGCGGTACGTTATAATCATTCCACATGAGCCCGCCGCGTCTTGCCAAATGGCAATATGATGAATTGAATGCGCAATACGGCAACACACCCGCCCTGAACGATGGCTAGAGCGCGAGTGGTGAGCATTACATTTTGTTTGGTTTGCTAAAAGAATTTGGATTTAACCCGCTTTCGAGGCAAGAAGCAATGGCACTTGCAGAGGAGTTGTTGGCGGAGGGATGGCGCGATGAAGAATCAACTTCCTGATTGGCTCAAGCCCGGGCAACTCGTCGAATTCGCGTTCTGTGTTGGTCAAGTTATTGATATTGCAGTCTCGCCTGAGCGTGTGATGGTCCTTGTCAAATCTCCAAAAGGGATTTGGCGCAATCACCCGTCAGAGTGGCTGGAATTCAAAGAAGGCGCCATCAAACCTGCCACACTAGAGCGCGCCGAAAGGGACATTGAACTATATCGGGGCTATATTCTCAAAATGTTGGACGAACTCGACGCAACAAACGATTCATGGCAAAGCCAGTTTTCAAATCCGGAAATTGTCCCGTCCGCAGCTTGATATGGAAAACGTCCTCTCTGACATTCGCGCCCTCGATTTGACGCAGGCGATGGCGGGTCCCATTTGCGGGATGCTGCTCGGCGATTTCGGCGCGGATGTGATTAAAATCGAACGCCCCGGCACGGGCGACCAATCGCGGGGTTGGGGTCCGCCGTTTGTACAATCCGAGTCCGCGTATTTTCTCTCCGCGAATCGCAACAAACGTTCCCTCACGCTGAATCTCGACAAACCCGAAGCGATTGAAATTTTGCATGAACTCGCGCGCGGCGCGGATGTTTTTTTGGTGAATCAACCTTCATTGGCGTCGCTGCAAAAACGCAAGCACGATTACGAAACGCTGCGCGCCATCAATCCGCGACTGATTTATGTCTCGATTACAGGTTATGGCTTTACGGGACCCAAAGCAGGACTCGCCGGTTATGATTTGGTCGCGCAGGGCGAAGCAGGGCTGATGAGTTTTACGGGTAACCATGATTGGGAACCGATGCGCTATCCCGTTCCCATCGCGGACATTACCACAGGCATTTACGCCGCGCTGGGCGTCCTCGTCGCCTTGCGCGCGCGCGAGCAAAATGGCGCGGGACAATTTTTGGATATGGCATTGTTCGATTCGCAGCTCACGTGGCTCAATCACATCGGCAGCAATTATTTGAATGCGAACGTCGAGCCGCAGAAAATCGGCAACACGCACGCGAGCATTGTCCCGTACCAAGTTTTTCGCGCGCGCGACAAATACCTCATCATTGCCGTCGGCAGTGAAGCGTTGTGGAAAAAATTTGTGCGCGTCTTGAACGCGCAAGATACATTCGGCGCGGACGAACGTTTTCAATCTAATCGCTCGCGCAATCAACATCGCGCCGAGTTGATTGAAAACATTCAGCGCATTCTCGAAACCGAAATCGCCGCCTATTGGGTGGAAAAATTGCGCGCGGAGGAAATTCCGTGCGGTCCTATCAACACTGCCGCCGATGCGTTGAACGACGCGCAAACGCGCGCACGCGGCATGATTGCGGAAATCGAACACCCGCTTCTCGGCGTCGCCAAAAGCGTGGGCAATCCGATTCATCTCTCCGCTACGCCGATAACGTATCGCCGGCATCCGCCTTTGCTCGGCGAACATACGGAGCAAATTTTGCGCGAGTTGGGAAAATCAAATGCGGAGATTGGAGACTGGAGACTCCATCAAGTCATCTAGTCTCCACTCTCTAGTCTCTCACCTCAAGGAGTTTTATTGTGCGACGAATCACTGTTCTCGGCGTCGGTTACGTGGGACTGGTCACCGGCGCGTGTTTTGCGGATTTGGGAAATCAAGTCATTTGTTTGGATGTGATTCCCGAAAAGATTGAAAAACTCAAACGCGGCGAACTGCCGATTTATGAACCGGGTTTGGAAGAGATGGTCCAACGCAACGCGGCGGCAGGACGCTTGGCGTTCACCACCAGCTATGCGGAAGCAATTCCGAATGCGGAATTTATTTTTGTCGCGGTGGGCACGCCGTCCGGTGTGGATGGCGAGGCGGATTTGAAATACATTCGCAGCGCGGTCGAAAATATCGCCGCGCATCTCACGAACTATACCATCATTGTCAACCGCAGTACGGTCCCCGTCGGCACCGGCGACTCGACCGCGCAGACATTGATTGAACGCGGCAAAAAACAGGGAATTGATTTTCAAGTCGTTTCCAACCCCGAATTTACGCGCGAAGGTTCCGCGATTTACGATTTTCTCAATCCCGACCGCGTCGTGTTGGGCTCGGTGGATCCCAAAGCCGCCGAAGCGGTGGCAGACCTTTATCGCGTCTTTACCAAAAATTTAATGATTACCGATTTACGCACCGCCGAAATGATAAAGTACGCCTCGAACGCGTTTCTTGCCATGAAAATTTCATTCATTAACGAAATCGCTTCCATCTGTGAAAAACTTGGCGCGGATGTGCAGCAAGTGGCGGCGGGCATGGGGCAAGACCAACGCATCGGCGCGGCATTTCTTAATGCGGGCTTGGGCTTTGGCGGCAGTTGTTTCCCCAAAGACGTAAAAGCGCTGACGTACATGGCAGAGGTAAACGGGCTCCATCCGCAGCTCTTGCGCGCGGTCATGGACATTAATCGCGACCAACGTCGCCGCGTGATTGTGCATCTGCGGCAGTCGCTTGGCACACTGCGCGGCAAAACGGTTGGCTTGCTCGGGCTCGCGTTCAAACCCAACACCGACGATATTCGCGAAGCGGCGGCAATTGATTTGGCGCACATGCTTTCCACCGAAGGCGCGCACTTGCGCGCGTACGACCCGGTGGCAATGGAAAACGCGCATCGGATTTTGGACGGCGTAACGTTTTGTTCCGACGCGTACCAAGTGGCGGCGGGTGCAGACGCGGTGATTCTCGTCACCGAGTGGAACGAATTCAAACAGTTAGACATGCCGCGCCTGTTCAATTCGATGCGGCGCAAAGTGTTTCTCGACGGACGCAATGTGTATGACCCGCTCGAAATGCAAGCGCATGGCTTTGAATATCGCGGGGTAGGGCGACCGCTCAACGCGCCGAATGGCGAACTCGTCCGCGCGCCCGAACGTGAAGCCATGCCTGTCGCGTAACCGTGATTGTTTATGCGGTGCGCGAATTCCGGCGCGCGCGTTGGTCCCAAACGGCGCCGCATGTGATTGAACAAAGCGCGACAGAATTTGGGTTACACAAGGTTTTAAAAAAACGGCGCGCGGCGCGCTGGCACTGGCATTTCAAAACCGGCAAACGCAGCGGTACGCTCGAAGTGACTCTGCACCGCGACGCACAACGCGTGGTGGTCAGCGTTCACCAAAATCGCGTCGGCGAAGGAGAGTGGGCAAAAAAATTGGCGCCGCAGTTTGCCCAAACATTGGCGCACAAAGTGCAGGGTCGAGTCGAAATTCCAAATGCTCCGGACGGGCGTTGATTTTATCGAAGTGGCGCGCATTCAAGCGTCCATTGTCCAGTACGGCGAACGCTTTACGCGGCGTGTGTACACCGATGGAGAAATCGCGTACTGTGCGGGACGTGTCACTTCGCTTGCCGCGCGATTCGCCGCAAAGGAAGCGGTAAGCAAATTGCTTGGCGTTGGCATTCAACATCGCGACGGCGTGGACTGGCGCGAAATTGAAGTTGTCTCTGCCGCGAACGGCGACCCGAGCGTCAAGTTGTACGGCAAAGCGGAACGGCGCGCGCGAGAATTGGGACTGGCAGAAATCGCGCTGTCATTTTCACACACGCACGAACACGCGATTGCGTTTGTGGTGGGGCAATAAATCTGAAAAAAAATCGGGCATCACGCCCGATTTTTTATTTCTGCGTTTTGGAAGGGTTCGCGCTCACGCGCAAGCTGTTCAAGCCACTCGACCGCAAATGTCTGATTCGGCAGCGCGTGCATTTCTTGTTTCACGCGCGCAATGTTTTGGCGATAGGTTGGATTTTGCAAAACGTCTTGTGCCGCCGCGCGCATGTTTGTAGGTGTCAACGCGTCGAGTTGAATCACGCGTCCCAGATTTTGTTGTCCGACAATATGGGCGTTGAAAAATTGGTCAGCAATCAGTGGCACAACGACCAATGGCAAACCCACATCGAACGCGGCGAGCATACTATTGCTTCCGCCGTGCATTACGAACAAATCGCAGTGCGGCAGCAATAACGTTTGCGGAATATATCGCTCGATATGCACATTGTTCGGCTGCGCGCCAAAATCTGCCGGGTTCTTGTCGCGCCCAAGCGTAACAATCAAATTGATGGGTAACTCGCGCAATCCTTCGATTATGGTTTGCATCACGCGCGGGTACAAGTCCGGCTCGTTGTTGACCTCTGTGCCGAGCGTGACATAGACGGTTGGCTGCGCGGGCAATTGTGCAATCCATTCGGGCAATGTTTCGCGATTCACGTTATCGAAAAGTTGCGGGCGAACAAAACGCGTCGTCAGAGGAATCGAACGCGGGGCGGGAATGCCAACCGCGTGCAGTGCAAAACTTGGCGGCGCATAGGCGAGATAAAGAAAACGGTAGAGTGAATTCAAAGCGGGGTCAGCTCCAAGTCCCCAATGTTCGCGCAGCGGGTTCAATCGCGTCGCCGCGTCGCGTTCAAAAATGTTCATTCCCTGCAGCGCGGTGGTGAACGCAACGGTCGCGTGCGGCAAACCCAAATGTTCCGCCGCAATGACCGCGCCATATTCCGCGCCTTCACGAATCAACAGGTCTGGTTTCCATCTTTTCCCAATCTCAACCAACGCGGGCAAATTCAAACGCGGGATGATGCCGCAAAAGAGTTGCGTGTAGATAAACAACTCGCCTTGAAAGCCGCCGGGCATCGCGTCGCGTGCGCGTTTGAATTGTTGATATTCGGGGTCGTGTTCACGGTCACCGCCGATGGGAAAAAATTCCAAACCCGCGTGCTCGATGCGCGGGCGAACAAATTCGCGCGCGGCAAATGCGACAACATGTCCCGCGTCTTGGAGCGCGCGCGCGAGTGGAATGAGCGGATGCAAATGTCCAACGCCCGGCGTCGTACAAAACAAAAAACGCCGCATCACGGTTTGACCACATTGATTTGTGTCACACCGGCGCGGTCCGCCACGATATTATTTTCTTCTTGAATCAGACCCGCCCAATAGTCCACACTCTGCCGCCGATTCAAACGCACGAACCCGACGACCACTGCCGATTGTCCGGGCGCGAGATTGGTGCCCAGCCCCCAGCGGTACGGAAAAACGTGCGCGTCCACATTCCCGCGTCCTTCGTAATCCACGCCGACGCGCCATGTGCCTTGAACAGGCGCGAACCCTTTGGTCAAAAAATTGTCGCCTTCGTTGTACAAAAAACCGACATTGGGTCCTTGCGAGACAAGCGTTTGGGATGAATCATTTTTGACCGTCACTTTGACTTGGACAATCTGTCCTTGCTCCAACGTCGTCGGCATGAACTGGACGTTGGTGATGCGTGGCTTGCCGACAGGAGGCGGCGTTTGGGAATGGACGGCAATGTTGGTTGCGCCTTGATGGTCTTGGAGCCAGCTGACTTGTTCGCGCACCAGTCCCGCCCAATAATTTTGCGTGACGACGCGGTTCAAACGAATCGCGCCGTGAATGACGCGTGTTTCGCCGGGATTCAACGGCGCGCCGAAACCCCACCGGTAGGGATGGTCAATACCCGTTCGCGCATCAAAATCAATGCCCACACGAAACGCATCGCGCTGTTCCACAAAGCCATGCGCCAAAAATGATTCACCTTCGAGGTAGGTGAAATTTGGATTGGGCGCTTGCGTCGCGAGAGTTGCGTTGCTCCCGTTGCGGACCGTGATGCTCACATTCAGAATCTGACCTGCATCGAGCAGAGTCGGGGCGAGCGTGACATTTGTAATTTCCACCGTGCCGTCCGGCGGAGGCGGGGCGTGCTGCGCGAGTTGTTGGAACGCGAACCACGCGGGGCGCTGGCTGCGCGCATTGTCCACCAAGCCCCACACGTTATCACTCTCGCGCCATGTGAACCAAAACGCTTCCGTGACTTGATTGCGTCCTACCTCATCGAGAATGGCAAACGCGCGCCGCATGTAATCCGCGACCGCTTGCGGCGGCGACAATGTGCCCCAGTTGTACGCGAGCTGCGCGCCTATTTCAGTAATCCACAGTGGTCTACCTGCAATCGCGCGCGCGGTGTTGATGGAATGGCGGAGTTCGCCCAAACCCCAGTTTGCAAATGGGAACCCGTCCGCGCGCTCGGCGTACAAATGCCAACCGGCAAAATCGAACGCGTTCGGCGCGGCGGCGGTAACCGCGCGCAAATAATCGAATCCTTCGCCGCAGCAGATGCCTGCCGAAACAACCAGCACGTCAGGATTGACCGCTTTGATTTTTGGATATGCCGCGTTCAACAGCGCGGCGTACCGCTCCGGCGGAATTTTTTGAACGTCGGGCTCGTTCCAGATTTGGAGCGCGTGAATTTTGCCGCGATAAAACTGCGCGACGCGCTGCGCGAGATTGGACGCGGTGGTGACATAGCTGTTCCACTCGGCGTTGTCCGACGGCGGCGTTTGTCCGAGCGATTCGAGATTGACGAGCGCGAGAATTTTGATATTGGCGTTTGCCGCGTTCACGCGTTCCAGCAGCCAGTCGAGTTCGGTATTTTGTCCCGTACTGAAATTTTGATATTGCGCGAACAACAGGACGCGCAGCCACTGCGGTGCGAGCTCGCGCAGTTCGTTCTCGGGCGGCGTGACCGCATCGCGGAATCCGGGATTGAGACACAGGGACGGAAACAACCGCGCTGTCGGAACGGTCGCCGCCGCTTCAAAAAAGTTCGGCTGTCGGTTGTTAAAGCTATAGGGCGTAATGTACCAGCGCTGGACGGTGAATCCTTCGCGCGAGAAATCCACATAGCCGTAAATGTCAACGTCCGTATCGCGCAACTGCGTAATCACGGTTTGTGTGGGAAGCGAGAGCAGCGCGGTTGTGCCGTAAATGTGTTTTGTGCCGGATTGCGGAACGACCATTTTCAAAAGACGCGTTGTATTGGCATCCGCCGCCATCGTTTCCAAATTCACGTGCGGTCCGGGACAATTCGCGCGGTCAATGTTGTCAATCGCATAGTGTCCAATCAGACTGCGATACGGCACCCACCAAATATCAAATTGTTCCGCGAGCCAAACGAGCAGTGCGTTGTTTGCGGCGTACATTTCCGCCGTCCACGTCTGTTGATAAAATCCTTCATGCTCGATGCTGAGGGTATAGAAATTTGGATTTTGACCCGGCACAATATCTTGCCATGTTGGCGATACGCGCACGCCGCGCGTATTCGTCCAAAAACCGCCGTTCGGCTGCGCGGCATCCGCGTTCCAACGCAAACCGTTTGCCCATGCGCCGTCGTTCACGGAAACGAGCTGCGCCACGCGTCCGTCTTGAGCAATCACAAAATGCGCGGAAGAATTTGGATTGAGCTGCGCGTCCTGAAGCCAACGCACGGCGGCGGCATAGCTGCCTTCTGCGATGTGAATACAAACCGCGCGGCGTCCTTGATTGCCGGGAAACAATTTAGTCGTTTCAAATTTTTCTGCGGTCGGGTACCAGTCGAGTGGCATTGGCAAAAGGAGAGGGGCAAAGCATTTTCAAACATGCGCGCACGTTTGAAAATGCTTTGCCCCTGCGACAAAAAATTATCTCAATTTAGAGTGTGTCTTCGCCTCCGTCCACACGTACGGTGGTGCCGCTAATCCAATGCACGCGCGGGTCCATCAACGCGACGAACGTAGCGGCAATATCTTCGGGCGTGGTGAGGCGTTCGCCCGGATTGCGGCGCAGCGCTTCGGATTTAATCACGTCCGCGCCGGGAATCATTCGCATCGCCGGCGTGTCTGTCACCCCAGCTTCGAAACAATTGACGAGAATGCCGCGCGGACCGAGCTCACGCGCGAGCTGCCGCGTGTGCGCTTCCAACGCCGCTTTCGCCGCCGAGACCGGACCATAGCCGTACCACGCGCGCCGCGAGCCCGCGCTGGTCATCGAAAACACTTTGGAGCCGCGGTCCAACAGACGCACACGGCACAAGTCCTGCACCCAATAGACCATCGAGTTTGCCATCACGTCGAGCGTCATTTCCATTTGTTTACGCGAGGTCTGTTCTTTGAGATTGTCCGACACAAACGGCTGCAATGAACCAAACGCGACCGAGTGCAGCATTCCTTTGATAGCGCCCTTGTGGTCTTGGAGCGCGTTTGCCAAGATGCTGAGCGCGGCATCGCGATTGTTTTCATCGGCGAGATTCAAGCCGCCAAAATCAACGGGCTTGCCGGTCAATACTTCGGCGATGCCCGCAAGCACTTCCAACCGATTTTCATCGCGCGCCACATTCTTGTTCCAAAATTTCACCTGCGCGCCGGTGGCGGCGATTTCTTGCACCAACGCGTTTACGCGCGGCATCGCGCCGGCGCGGTCAAGATGCACACCAAAAATATTGAACCCTGCTTCCGCTAACGCTTTGGAACACGCCGCGCCAAAACCGGAAGACGAACCGAGAATGAGAACCCAACCTTTGTCATGAGAGGGCATGATGGCTCCTTAGAAACACGAACAAAATGGCTGTGCAAAAATGCTGTCCGGCCAAATTCAACGGATTCGTTGCACAGCGCGAGTCCGATAAATTCATTTTGTTGGCGTTTCATGATGAGGTATCAGGAAAATAAGGCGACTGCCAAGTCCCTTGACAAGGATATGTCATTTCGAACCCCTCAATCCTTCGGGGTAAACTCTGTGAGAAATCTCGTTTGTCACGAAAGGTTGAGATTTCTCGCATCCGCTCGAAATGACAATTGGCGCGACTTTGCAGTTGCCTTGATCAGGAAAATTACAAGATGACGTGCTGCCATAACGGCTGCCAGACTATATAACACCATCGCGCGTTTTTGGTAACGGCGCATCACTTGATGAAATCCATATATATCAACATATCCAAATCGCCGGGCGAATGATTGAGCTGCGTGAGCAACAGCGCGATTTCACTCCGATGCTGCGTCGCGTGATTGACCTGATGCACCATCATCATCCAACGCGGATAGGCGAACGGTATGCCTTTGGTGTTGGTATAGTGCAACGTTTCTGCCAACACGGGGTCTTCCACGCGCAGGACGTACGCGCGCGTATGCGCTTCGAGTTGTTCCCAATATTGCTGAATCAAGGCGACGGTGCCAAAATCGGCCGGGTCAAGCGTGCGCGTAGGCGAAACGCCGCCCCACCGCGCGAGCCAAATTTCTTGCGCGCCCATCGTATGCACAAGCGTATCACGAATGGACGGATTCGGCGTCGAACTGCCTTGCCCGCGTAAAAATTCTTCTTGCGTCAATTGCGCGCAGGTGTCGAGAACGCGATTGTTTGCCCACGCATTGTAATTGTAGAGAAAGCGAATGTATTCTTTCATGCGCCGATGTTTCCTTCGCTCCATTCAAGTTCAATCTCGCCGATGCGAATTAGGTCGCCTTCTTGTACGCCCGCTCCGCGCAGTGCGTCATTGATGCCCAGCGCTTGAAAAACGCGGTGCGTCCGCTGCACGCCTTCGTCCTGGTCCCAATTGGTCATTTGTGCGACGCGTTCCGCTTTGACGCCGCGCACGCGAAAGATTTGTGCGTCATCCTCTGCGCCTTCGCGTTCCACCGTAAAGGCGTCCTCATTGGGCGCGGGGCGAAAGACGGGCATTGTTTCGGGCGACTCTATTTTTTCTTCCGGCGGCTGCGCCTCGAGCGTGTTTACTGCCGCGCGCACGAGGTCGCGCACGCCCTCGCCCGTTGCCGCCGAAATCGGAAACACTTGAAGCTCCGGAAGTTTGCGGTGAAGGCTGCGCGCGAATTTTTTGAAATGTTCCTGCGCGTCGGGCAAGTCCATTTTGTTAAAGCCGATGATTTGCGGTTTGGTCGCAAGCGCGGGACTATATTGCTGCAAGTCCGCGTTGATAGATTCAAAATCGGCGAGTGGATTTTCTGCCGCGCCGTCGAGCAAATGAATCAGGACGCGCGTGCGTTCGATGTGTTTGAGAAAACGGTCGCCCAGACCTGCGCCTTGATGCGCGCCTTCAATCAAGCCGGGAATATCCGCGAGCACGACGCCGCGCTCGTCCACTTCGGCGACGCCGAGATTTGGAATCAGCGTTGTAAACGGATAGTCTGCAATTTTTGGACGCGCCGCCGTGACGGACGCGAGAAAGGTAGATTTCCCCGCGTTGGGTTTGCCGATAATACCAACGTCTGCGAGCAATTTCAACTCGAGGCGCAAACGGCGCGTTTGACCCTTTTCGCCTTTTTCGGAAAAATGTGGTGCGCGATTCGTCGGCGAGGTAAAGGCGGCATTGCCGCGCCCGCCGCGTCCGCCCACCGCGACGGTAATTTCTTGATTCGGCGTCAGCAGGTCGCCCAAAAATTCTTGCGTGTCGGCGTCACGCACCACCGTGCCCTGCGGCACGCGAATGATTTCGGATTTGCCGTACGCGCCGTTTTGGTCTTTACCGCTGCCATGTTTGCCGCGTTCCGCGCGAAAATGTTTGGCGCGGCGAAAGGGGAGCAGTGTGTTCAAGCGTTTGTCCACGCGCAAAATGACATCGCCGCCGCGTCCGCCACTGCCGCCGTTCGGTCCGCCGCGCGGCACATACGCCTCGCGTCGAAACGCCACCGCGCCATTGCCGCCATCCCCGGCTTGGACTTGGATGGTTACTTCGTCAAATAAAAATTCGTCACCGCGTTCTGGCATACCTGCATTATAGTCATCGCGCGCATGCACACCAATTTCGGTAAACGCGTGTATGGGGTTTGGCGCGCGCATACGTTATAATTTCAAAATCAGTTTGGAGGCAAAATTTTCAAATGACCCAAAAAAATTTCGTGCTCTCTACGTTCCTGCTGACTGTCACCGTTTTCCTGTTTGGCTGCGCGGCAGCACCAACCGCAACGCCGAACGCGCCCCAAGTGCTGGCAACGCTCCCGCCGCAAGGCGACGATATTCTGGTAACGTACCACAAGAGCGGTGGCTTTGTCGGGATTGACGAAACGTTGATTGTCCATCACGGCGGACTCTTGGAATTGAACACGCGCCAAGGACAATCCAAAAGTTTGCAAGTGAACGAGCCCGTCATTCAACCTCTGCGCCGCTTGCTCGAGCAAAAAGATTTCGGCGAACTCGCGGAACGTTATCCGGCGCCCGGCGCAGATTTGTTTGTGTATAGCATCACGGCGCGGACGGCAAACGGCGACCTCAAAACTGTGACGACAATGGATGGCGCCAAGCAGCCGGAATATCTTGGCATTCTCATCGGGATGCTCGAACAACTGCGAACCATTGTCACGAAAAATGGATAGCGCCGCGCGGCAGCGCAACCGGTTAACAACCGGGTAGTAACGGAACGCGGCAACAACGGAACGTGGTAGCAACGGAACCCGGTTCCGTTGCTACCCCCACAACATCATGCGACTCACAAATCTCGTACAAGCAATTGATTTGCACGCAGGCGGCGAACATGGACGCGTCATCGTCGGCGGCGTGCTGGATGTGCCCGGCAAAACGATGTATGAAAAGATGCAGTATTTTCAAACGCACCGCGACGATTTGCGTTTGCGAATGCTGCGCGAGCCGCGTGGCTATCCTGCCGCGAACTGCAACTTGATTTTGCCGCCAACCAACCCGCGCGCGGACGCGGGTTTTATCATCATGGAGCAAACCGAGTACGTGCCCATGTCGGGAACGAATACGATTTGCACAACCACCGCGCTGTTGGAAACGGGCATGTTGCCGATGCACGAACCGTACACGGATATTGTTCTCGAATCTCCGGCGGGGCTTGTGCCAGTGCGCGCGCATTGCGCAAACGGCAAGGTGACGGGTGTGACTTTTACGAATGTTCCCGCGTTCGCGGTGCATCTCGATACGCCGGTTGAGGTCCCGCATCTCGGCACGGTAAAGGTAGATGTCGCGTGGGGCGGCATGTTTTATTTCATCGCGGAAGCGGCACAGTTCGGTTTGAAAATTTCGCCCGACGAGGGCAAAGACATTGTGCGGATTGGCGAAATGATTAAAGCGGCGGTGCGCGAACAATTGCCCGTCGCGCATCCCGAAAATCCAAACATCAAGGATGTGACGATTGGAATTTTGTCCGCGCCGCCTTTCTCGCACAACGCGGATTCCAAAAATGCCGCGATTGTTTCGACAAACATTTTGGATTGGAACAATCCCGCGACGTGGACCGGCGCGCTGGACCGTTCGCCGTGCGGCACCGGCACGTGCGCGAAAATGGCGGCTCTGTACGCCAAAGGTAAACTCGCGCTCGAGCAAGATTTTCGTCACGAAGGAATTTTGGGAACAGTGTTCACCGGCAGATTGATTCAAGAAACGCGCGTCGGAAATTTCCGCGCGGTGGTGCCGACGCTTACGGGGACTGCGTGGATTACGGGAATGGCGACATATGGTGTTGACCCCGCCGACCCGTTTCCGAACGGTTTCACTGTTGGCGATATTTGGGGCGCGACCTGACGGAACGCAGGCAAGTGAAAGTGAAAAATTGCACTTGACCTTTCGTCTGGTTCCAAGTATCATTTGTGAAATTCTGTGGAATTTCATCACAAGTTCGTCACAAGTTCGTCACAAACAATTCCGACGCGCATGACCCCAACGACGCGGGAGCGTGAGGCGCTATGAGGGAGAAATGTCAAATCCGAATCACCATGTTCCGGCAATTGTAATCGGACGGTTGCCACTCTATTTACGCGCGTTGACACAACTTTCCAGTGAAGGCAGGCGCGTCACGTCGTCCCAAGAACTCTCTGAAAAATTGGGTTTTTCTTCGGCGCAGATTCGCAAAGACCTGTCCTACTTTGGTGAGTTTGGCAAGCAAGGCACCGGCTATGAAATCGAATTTCTGGAAAAATCATTGCGCGAAATCCTTCAGGTGCACCACGTTTGGGAAATGGCGTTGGTCGGCGCGGGTGATTTGGGACATGCGCTTGCAAACTATGACGGCTTTGAAGCGCGCGGCTTTCGCATCGCCGCGATTTTCGATGCGGACCCCCAAAAGATTGGTACGCTGATGGGCGAATGGCGCGTCCAGCCGATTGAAGAGATGCGCCAAATGCTGCGCGCACAGCATATTCATGTTGCCATCATCGCGGTGCCCGCCGCCGCCGCGCAATCGGTCGCGGACGAATTGGTCGAAGGCGGCGTGCGCGCGATTTTGAATTACGCGCCGACGACCTTGAGCGTACCCCCGCGCGTCAAGGTCTATCATATTGACCCTGTGGCGGGATTGCAGAGCATGACGTATTATCTCTAACCGGGACAGTGCCACGCCTTTCAGCGGTTGAGCCAAAAAACGAGCCCTCCAAACTGGAGGGCTCGTTTTTATCGAATCATCACGAATGCGGCATTCCTAACGAA
>JAKOPZ010000220.1 GCA_029778615.1 Chloroflexota bacterium
AGCTAAAGCTAAAAGAGAAATCCTTTTTGACTTTAGCTTTAACTTTTGACTATTCATGTCCGATTTTCCCTCTCGCCGTTCGACCGTGCGCGCCCCAAACGGCATGGTTGCCACAAGCCAAACCCTCGCCAGCGTTGCGGGTCTGCGAATGCTGCTGGACGGCGGAAACGCGATTGACGCGGCGATTGCTGCTGCCGCGACCTTGAATGTGGTGGAGCCGATGAGTACGGGCATCGGCGGTGATATGTTTGCGCTCATCTGGATTGCGCGCGAACAAAAATTGTACGCGCTGAACGGTTCGGGACGCGCGCCGGCGGCATTGAACATTCGCGAAGTGAAAATGCGCGGCGCGGCGGAGGAAATGCCGATGCTGGGCTGGCTGCCGGTCACCGTGCCCGGCGCGGTAGACGGTTGGGCACAAATGCTGAATCGTTTTGGCACCAAAAGTTTTGCAGAGGTTCTCGCGCCCGCGATAGGGTATGCCGAAAACGGTTTTCCCGTTACGGAATTGATTGCCGATTCGTTCGCGCGGACACAGCCCAAACTCGATATGCATCCCGAAGCGGCGCGCGTGTATCTCTTGCGCGAGGAACCGCCACACGTGGGACAAATTCTCAAGCAGCCCGATTTGGCAAATACCTTTCGAACGCTGGCGCGCGAGGGACGCGACGCGTTTTATCAAGGCGCCATCGCCAACGAAATCGCGCTGTATGCGTATCGCATCGGCGGACTCATCACCAAACAAGATTTGATGGACCATGAGTCAACGTGGGACGAACCGATTGCGACGACGTACAAAGATGTGACATTGTACGAATGTCCGCCGAACGGACAGGGCATTGTCGCGTTGAACGCGCTCAACATTTTGGAAGGGGTGGATTTAATCGAGATGGAGCACAACAGCGCGGAATATGTGCATTATCTCGCCGAAGCATTGAAACTCGCGTTCGCGGATGCGTTCGCACACGTCGCGGACCCGTCTGTCGTAAGCGTGCCGACAGAAAAAATGTTGAGCAAGGCATACGCGGCGGAACGCCGCGCGCGCATTGACCCGCACAACGCAATCAAGTTTCCGCGCACCGGATTCACGAGCGGGGACGACACGATTTATTTGAGTGTGATTGACAAAGAACGCAATTGCGTTTCGTTCATCAACAGTTTGTATGAAGGATTTGGTTCGGGCATTGTCGTGCCGGGTACGGGCATCTGCTTGCAAAATCGCGGCGCGAATTTTTCGCTCGACCCCAATTCGCCGAACGCGCTCGCGCCGCGCAAGCGTCCGTATCACACCATCATTCCCGCGATGGCGTTTCGAAATGGAAAACCTTGGCTTGCATTTGGTGTGATGGGCGGATTCATGCAGCCGCAAGGGCACGTACAAGTTTTGTTGAACATGACCGATTTCAAAATGAGTCCGCAGCGCGCGTTGGATGCGCCGCGCATGCGCGTCTTGGGCAACGGCGCGCTCGCGCTCGAAGACGCGTTCGACGATGATACGCGTATGGCGCTTTCAAAACGCGGACATCGCATTGTGAACGCGACGCGCGGCGAATTTGGCGGCGGACAAATTGTCGAAATTGATTCCGAGACCGGCGCCCTCGCGGCGGGCAGTGACCCGCGCAAAGATGGAAGTGCAGTAGGATATTAGAGATTGGAGATGGGGGACTGGAGACTAGAAAATGTACGTCAGGGTCTAGTCTCCAGTCTCTCCTTTTTTCATGTCAGACAATAATGACAAGCATGCGGAACTTCCGCTTACAGCAATCCCCGAACGCGCGGTCAACAAAACAGATTCCACAACAGAACCGAAACCGCCGCAACGCGTGTTGTGCATCAACGCGCATCCGGACGACCAAGAATTTACCGTCGGCGGCACACTGGCAAAATGGGCGCGCGGCGGCACGCAAGTGATTACGGTCGTGATTACGAGCGGCGACGCAGGTTCGAATGAGCACACCGAAGCGACCATGACCAAAACCAAGCTCGCCGAAATTCGCGAAGTGGAACAGCGCAATGCGTGCGCGGTGCTCGGAGTGCAAGAGACCGTCTTTTTGCATTACGGCGACGGGACGCTGCAACCGACAATTGATTTGCGCCGCGATTTGACGCGGCTCATTCGCAAATACAAACCCGACGCGGTGGTCTGCGGCGACCCCACCGCGCGTTTTTACGGCAACAGCTATATGAATCATCCCGACCATCGCGCGGCGGGCGACGCGGCGTGCGACGCGGTCTTTCCATCGGCGGGCACGCGTTTTATTTTTCCTGAATTGCTCGCCGAAGGATATGAACCGCATCAAGTGGCGCGCGTCTTTTTACATGGCTCGGAAAAAAATGACGCGTGGGTGGATATTGCCGACACGCTGGAAATCAAATGCCGCGCGTTAAAGCAGCACTCTAGTCAGTTGGGCGATTGGGACCCGGTGGAACGTATGCGCGAATGGGCAGCCGAAGAAGGCAAGGAAAAAGGATTGGCGGCGGCAGAAGCGTTTCGGGTGATGATTTTAAAAGAAGAGACTCTGCAAGCCGAAGGGAAACGTGAGGAGCAGCCCGAATACGCCGAAGCCGAGCTGTAAGGTGGAGCATGCGGGGGCGAAATGTCGAACGAACGCGCAACAATTATCGCGGCGGCGATTGGCGGAATTTGTTTGTTCCTCGCCGCCGTAATCGGTCTGTTCACGCCTGTTGTCACGCGCCTGTCAGAGCGCATGCTCGCGCCGACGGAAACGCCGCTGCCCACTGCGCCCCCGCCACCCTCTCCGGCTGCCACGTCAACACCCATCGCGCCGCCGACGGAAACACCAAATCCGAACATTGTCATTGTCGTCTATAACAATTTCGAGAACGACCAAGATTTGTATGTGGACGGGGACCTGAAAGCGGCAGTGGATTCGGGAAGCTATGCGACCGCCACCGTGACGCGCGGCTCACACGTACTCACCAATTGCGCGCGCGGAAAAAATCCACAGGTGAATCCGGAAAACTGTGTCGGGCGCACCTATACGGTGGACCAAGACCCGTTCTTTTGGGAACTGCCGGGGAACGTGACGCCAACTCAAGCCAATGCGCTTTTCCTCATTCGCAATATTTCGAGCATAGACATTGACTTTTTTATTGATGGCAAGTTGAGCGCGTCGGTGGACCGAAACCGATATGTCGAGTTGAATGTACTCGTCGGCGTGCATAATTTTCAAGCGTGTCCGCGCGGGATGAATCCGCTGGCGGATTCCGCCAGCTGCGGCACCCTCAGCCGCTTTGATATAGAGAACGCGGTCCAATCGTGGACCATTCGCGATTGAACCGCGAGCGGATTCAAAACAAAACGCCGCGTCCCGATTCTTGGGACGCGGCGTTTTGTTTGCGAGCGTACAAGTTATTTGACCAGTGCAGCTTCCAACGCTTCGCCGACACTTTTTGCGCCAATCAATTGGATGCCGTTTGATTTTTCCGAAAGGGAACGCGCAATCGCGTACGGCACGAGCGCGCGTTTGAATCCCAGCTTGCTTGCTTCCTTGATGCGCTTTTCCGCCGAAGCAATGTTGCGTAACTCGCCGCTCAGACCAATTTCGCCAATCACCGCCAAATCGTCCCACACGCGATAATCTTTGAAACTGGAAGCAATCGCCACTGCAACGGACAAATCGGCTGCGGGCTCGCTAATTTTCAAACCGCCGACGACATTTACAAAAATATCTTGATTGTATAATTTCAGTCCGACGCGTTTCGTGAGCACGGCGGTAAGCAAGAGCAAACGATTCATGTCCACGCCATTTGCGGTGCGGCGCGGCAAGCCAAACGCGGTGACGCTGGTCAACGCTTGAATTTCAACGAGCAACGGACGCGTGCCTTCGAGCGTGACCGCAATGGCATTGCCCGCCGCGTCCGCCGCGCGCTCGGCGAGAAAGGCTTCGCTCGGATTGGCAACTTCGACCATGCCCTCTTGCGTCATTTCAAAAACGCCCACTTCGTCTGTCGCGCCGAAACGATTTTTTACCGAACGCAGCAAACGATAGGCGTGATACCGTTCGCCTTCGAGATACAACACCGCATCCACGGCGTGCTGCAACACGAGCGGACCCGCAATGCTTCCTGATTTGGTGACATGCCCAATAATAAAAATCGGAATGTTGGTACTCTTTGCCAACTGCGTCAAACGCGCGCCGCACTCTTTGACCTGCGCCACGCCGCCCGCCGCGCTTTCGATGAGGTCGGACGCGATAGTTTGAATGGAATCTACGACGACGAGTTTCGGCTGGAGCTCGGTGATGTGATTGGAAATTTCTTCGAGCGATGTTTCGTTGAGCAAATACAAAGTTTCGGCATTCACGTTCAAACGTTCCGCGCGCAATTTGATTTGACTCGTGCTTTCCTCTGCGGAAATGTACAACACGGTGCCAAGCGAGTTGGAAAGTTCCGCCGCGAGTTGAAGCATCAACGAAGATTTACCAATCCCCGGTTCACCGCTAATCAAAACGGCGGAACCCGGCACGATGCCGCCGCCCAACACGCGATTCAATTCGCCAATCGAAACCGGCACGCGTTCATACCCATCGGGATTGATTTCGTTTAAACGCACCGGCGTTGTGTGCGAAACAATGCCTGCCATTCCGCTCGCGGTGGGTGAACGTTCGACAACCGTTTCGACGAGCGAATCCCAGCTGTTGCAGTTGGGACATTTTCCGTACCAACTCGGCGACACATACGCGCAGTTGGAGCAAACATATTGCGTGCGAAGTTTTGGAGTCTTGGGCATGATGCGACCTCTCGCGCCACACTCTAGCACTCGCGTTCTATCGTGTCAATCGTGTTCTGTGTGATTTTTGCGGCTTGCTCTTGACAGGAGGACTGCAAGAGGATTAGAATGTGAATCGTCTGGTGTATTGAAACCCGCCGAGGCAACGACATATCAACGGAGATGTAACGTCGTCAAGTCAATGTCCCCCCGCTCCGCGAAACTAGTCCTGCATGTTTGCGGCGCGCATTGAATTCTCTGCGCGCGTTTGTGTGTGTCAATCAATTTTGACCTCCGCGCAATCGCGCGTGCGCGCATAGCACATGGGCTCCGCGCCCGGACAAGGAGGTCTTGCTCTAACTGAACCCACTTTCGCTGTTTGCAATCCAACCAATTCCTATTTCAAGGAGAATCAGCAATGTCCTCAAAGATTGCTCGCTTCATTGTACTGGGCATCGTGTTCTTGGTGCTCGCGTTCGTTGCAACATCCACTGTTGGAGTCCCCCGCGCGAACGCGGCACCCGCTTTTGCCGCAGACCGCTTTTTGGTCCAAGCCAAAAGCAGTGCTGACCTCGCCGCCCTCACCGAGAGCATCAATCGCTCGGGCGGTCAAGTGATTGGCACGCTTCCACAGCTCAAACTCTTGATTGTCAATGGCAAAGGCAAGCTTGCCGCGAACACGCTCGCCGCCGAATCCACCGTTGCGCATGTTGCGCGTGACGGCATCAAGAGTTTGATTCGCCCCGAACAGCAAGCCGATTTATGGGGCAAAGCATTTACCACCGAACGGAAACTCAATAAAATCAAAGTGAACGCGCCGACGAATCAAGAAAAGACCGCCGCACCGCCCTCCTTCGTCCCCGACCCGTCCTATGGCTTGTCGCAGACCATGTGGAGTCAACTGCGCGTTGGCGCATTTGAAGCGTGGGGTGAAAAAGGCGGCGCGGGTGTGTCCGCTGTCACCGTTGGCGTCGCAGATACCGGTCTGGACTATACACATGTTGACCTCGCCGATAATGTGATTCATGTCCAGGACTTTACGTATCTCGAAGAACCCTACGTTATCTGCCGCGATTTCGTCCAGGATGGCTTTACGGACCAAGACCTTGCGGACGCGTTTGGCGGACCCGCTGACGGAGACTGGAATGGTCATGGTTCCTGGATTGGCGGCAACATTGCCGGCGTGGTCAATGAGACCGGCATGAATGGCATCGCGCCGAATGTGAAATTGGTCGCGCTCAAAATTTCGCAATGGTGCGGTTCGGCATTCGATTCCGAAATTATCGCGGCGATTCTTTATGCTGCCGATAACGGCATTGATGTAGTCAACATCTCGTTCGGTGGGTATCTGGACCGCAGTGACCCGCAGCAAGATTTTATCTGGCACCAATATCGCGACGCAGTAAAATACGCGACGACCAAAGGAACGATTATCGCGTCGTCTGCGGGCAATGACCATGTACGTATCGGCAAGCGCGGCAAGGTCATCAGTCACGGCATCTTGACTCCCCCGGGCGGCTCGAGCGCATCGGACTATTATGGTCTGTATGAAACACCGGCGGGCATTCCCGGCGTACTGATGGTATCGGCGACGAATGATAGCGCCGCGCCACCATCGCCCAGCTGTAACTCTGCTGATTCGGACAAGAACAATGCAACGTGTAAACCGGAATCGGACGCGCACCAACCGTTTGGACTCGGACGCGCGAATCAACTTGCGTATTACAGCAACTATGGTCGCCGCGTGAATTTTGCGGCGCCGGGCGGCGCGCGCAAATTCAACTTGCCGGTTTGGGACCGCGGTGGCACTCCGGGCTTTCCGTACACGGATGCGGACGGCACGCGCGTGTGGGAATCGTTCAGTGTCACATCCAACTGGGCACTGGAGATTCCATGCTTTGACTTGAGCAGCATTCCCGGCTTTACCGCCGATTGCTATACAAGCATTCAGGGTACCTCGATGGCGGGACCGCACGTCGCCGCAGTGCTGGCGCAGATTGCCAGCGCGCGTCCCGATTTGCGCAAAGTACCCAAAGCTTTGAAAGAGGTCCTCAAAGCCGGAACGTTCATGCCTTTGCGCAACATGACGCCTCCACTCTCCGCAACAGATACTTCCAACACCGACTTGACAGATCTTCCATGCGATTCGGGTTACTGTCATCTCGGCGGCGCGCCGATTTCAAATCGCGAAGCATATGGCGCGGGCATCGTGAACGGGTACGATTCAATCAAATAGTACGACAAGCAAATGTGAGACAACGCGCGGCTTGGTCGCATTGACCAAGCCGCGTTTTTTTTTTGCGCGCGGCGACTGAACTCGCAAAGGTGCACTCTAAAAGTGTTCGCGAATGTCACTTGACAAATACATTAAAGGCAAATTAGAATGGGGTTCCTTTGATTTCCCAAATTGACATCCCTGCCGAGTTTCGGTACGACGTTCTATCAATGGTGATAAACCGTTTACCCAATGCAAACCGGTCCGCTTCATTCCCATCACTGTCACAATTCAAAATTCTCACTCCCCCGCACGTTGTTGATACAGCGCGTGGCGCCCATCCGCGCGTGATGACGCTCATGCCCGAAAGGAGCTCTCAGCACTTGATTTGATGTTCTCTCGTGTGTTTCCCAGTCTTGCAGTTACATTAACCACTCAATGGAGGAACTATGTCAGCACGAAAAGCTCTGGTGCTGTTTACACTTGCAGTCGCACTTGGCATTCTCTTTGTCCTACCGAGCTCATTGTATGCGGCAAATGGTCGCCCGGTGCACCCTCAGGTTCCATCTTTGGCTGCCCCACCAAGCCAGGACCAGGACCAACCCAAAAAGACAGACAAGCGCCCCATCATTGACGATGAAGAGGGCGAACAATTTTTGCTCGAACGTAACGCGGACTTTTTGTCCAAACGGCTCTCGGGTGACGAACCCATGAGTATTGAAGAAGGCGCGGCAGCGTTGGTACAAGCCCAAGCGCAAGCCGAACGTCTGCGCGCGAACGGCGCCGAAAAAAGTCCCAAAGCATTTGGCGGCGCATGGCTCACGCGCGGTCCCAATCCGATTATTCAGATTGACCGTACGTTTAGCGCGTTTATCGGCGTCTCCGGGCGCATTGGCGCGGTCACCATCTTGCCGAACGGACGTCGCATTCTCGGCGGCGCGCAAGGCGGCATCTGGGTCTTTGAAGATGATTCCTACACATGGAATCCGCGCACAGATAACATTGGCAAGCTCGCTATCGGCGCATTGGCATACGCGCCATCGAATCCCGACACGGTGTACGCCGGGATGGGCGAAGGCGAACTCTCCGGCGATAGCTATGCCGGTGCCGGTGTGCTCAAATCTCCCGATGGCGGCTATTCGTGGTATCAAGTCAGCGGCAATCAATTGATTGGCGTTTCAATTTCGGCGTTGGCAGTTGACCCGACCGACGAGAATCACGTGTACGCCACGACGATTCGCGGACGCGGTGGCAAAAACCGCGTGACGCATCCGACCAAAATCAAGTACGGGATTTACGAATCCAAAGATGGCGGTTCGACGTGGAAATTGCAAAAGGGTTTTGACGACGAATACAAAGGCGGCACGGATATCGTCATTGACCCGCAGGACCCGCAGAAATTGTACGCCTCATTCTGGGGTCTCGGCATTTTCAAAACAACCGACGGCGGCAATTCGTGGACCAAAGCCATGAACGGCTTGCCCGCCGATGCAGATTGGACCGCTGCACCAACGCGCTTTTCGCTCGCCATCAGTCACACACAAGGACAGGGTGCGACTCTTATCACCGGCTTTGAGTACTATACAACAGGCGGAACTCATGTTCCTTCCCGCGTATGGAAATCTACTGACGAAGCCGCGTCCTGGACGCAATTGGCGGCTGGCAGTGGCGCAGACAGTGTAGAAGATTATTGCGCCCAGCAATGTTGGTATGACAATGTTGTCGCCATCGCACCCGATGACCCGAACGTCATGTACGCGCTCGGTCAATGGAATTATTCCATCGAGTCCGGCGGCATCTATCGTTCGGACGACGGTGGCGATACGTGGCGCGACATCGGTTACTTTACGCATCCCGATTTTCACGCGTTCGCCTTTGACCCGAATGATAGCAATCACATCTTGATGGGCAATGACGGCGGCGTTTGGGAATCATATGACCGCGGTGGTCGTCCGAACGCGAATGACCCGCTCTATGCAACGACATGGGAAGACTTGAACGGTGTGGTTGACCCCGGCAGCGGCGCGGTCTTGTGGCGCACGAATCTTGCGCTCACTCAGTTCACCGGCGTTTCTACCTACCCGACCAGCCCAAATCGATTGTGGGCAGGCAGCCAGGACAACGGCACGGAACGCAAGTCCTCCCTCTCGGATACGTGGTTTGACATCGCCAGTGGTGACGGTGGTCAGACGTTGATTGACCCCGAAACCGGTCAGTTCCTTTACGGAACGTACTATGGCATCTCGCCCTATCGCTTTGACGATGGCGGCTCATTCTTTTACAGCAACTCGTTTATTACGAACGGTATTAACACGGGCGACCGCTCCGAATTCTATATCCCGTTCGCAATGAACGAACTGAATCCTGACCAATTGTTCCTTGGCACGTACCGGCTGTATCGCACCAACAATGCACGCGCGGCGGCCGCATCGGACGTGGCGTGGCAACCCATCAGCGATGACTTGACAACGGGCTGCTCCGGCTCCGCACCGAATGGCGCGCGCGGTTGCTATATCAGCGCCATCGCCGTCTCAAACGGCGGCAAAGGTGTTTGGGTCGGTACGGATGACGGCTTGGTGCAGTACTCGCCAAACGGCGTGGATGGCGCAAACCCGACGTGGATTAATCGCACGAATGACACTCTGCCCAATCGCCCCGTTCAATCCATCTGGGTAGACCAATCGAACAGCCGCCGCGCAGTCATCGCGTACGGTGGTTACAGCAAGACTACGCCCAATCAACCGGGTCGTGTTTTCCGCACTGCAAACGGCGGCAAGAAATTCGTAGATATCAGCGGCAACTTGCCCAACGCGCCCGTCAACTCGGTTGTGGTTGACCCCACTTTCTCTGATACCATCTATGTCGGCACGGATGTTGGTCCGTTCGTCACAACCGATGGCGGCAAGACGTGGGCGCCGCTTGGCAGTGATTTTCCAATTGTCGCAATTTGGCAGTTGGATTTGGACCCGGCGAATCGCATCCTCGCCGCCGGTACGCATGGACGCGGTGCATGGACGCTTAATGATTCCGAAACAGCAGCACCCGCGCTCGTCATCGAAAAATCGTATCCCGATACACCCGTTGGTCCGGACACCGACCTCAGCTTTGACATTACCATCCGCAATATCGGCAACGCAACCGCAACCGGCATCAACCTCAAAGACAAACTGCCGAAACAAACAAAGTTTGTTTCAGCCAGCGATGGCGGTTCGGTAAAGAAAGGTTTCATTCGCTGGAGCGGTTTGAGCGTGAATGCGGGTGAATCCTTGACCTTACACGCGACGCTTCACGTTAACAAGAATGCGACCGGCAAGCTCACCAACAAGAATTACGCGTTGACCTTTAACGAAGGCAGCCCGGTGCGCGGCACACCGCGTCCCATCAAACTCTCCAAACCGACGGCAACCGGACTCGAACCCACAAGTTCGTTCGACGGTGGACGCCCGGACACTTCCATTGATTATGCCTTGACCGTTCGCAATCTCGGTTACCTGCAAGACACCTTCTCGCTCACGAGCAGCGGCGCCACATTCCCGACGGAAATTCGGGATGCCGCGTGCGCGAACGTCATCAGCCAGACCGACCCGTTGGCGGCAGGCGCAACGCAAGACATTTGCGTCCACGTCACCATCCCCACCAACGCGGCGAATGGCGACAAGAGTACGGCGACGATTACAGCCACATCGCAAAATGACAGTTCGGTCAAAGCCACCGCGACGGTAGCAACGCAAGCCGTGGTGGCGGACATCCTGCTCGTCGAAAATGACAACACCGGCACAACCACCATTGCACCTTACACTGCCGCGCTGGACGCATACGGCAAGCCATACGACGTGTGGAGTGTCACCGACGACCCGGAACTGCCGCCGAACTTTTTGAACGCACACCCGTATACGGTCTGGTTCACCGGCGGCGCGTGGCCCGAACCATTGACCCCGTACGGCGATTCACTGCTTGGACCGTATCTTGACCAGGGCGGTCACTTGTTCGTGAACGGTCAAGATCTGCTTGACCAGAACGGCGGCACCACCAACTTCGTGCATGACTATTTGCACGTGGACTGGGACGGTACCGAATCACAAAACGACATCAGCACAACCCAAGTCCACAGTGTAAGCGGCAATCCGGTAACGGATGGCATCGGCTCGGTTGACCTCGGCGTCATCGTCGGCGAGTACATGGACCAGGTAACGCCCATCGCTCCCGCCGAAGCCGCCTTCCGCGATGATTCGGAAGAACCCGATGCCGTCACCGTGGATACAGGCAGCTACAAAGTTGTGTTCCTCGCGTTCCCGTTCGAGACTTATGGCAACGCCACACAGCGCGCGGACTTGATGTCCCGCGTGCTCAACTGGTTCGGCGCCAACAGTCCCAAACCCGCACCCAAAGCCGACACCGCCAAAACACAGCAAAACAAAAAAGCGGGCGCGAAACAGGGCACCAACCCGAACAAGCAGCAAAACAAAAAGCAGAACAAAAAGCAAAATAAACAGAATCAAGGGAACTAAGTTCGACGCACGAAAAAAAAAGCAGAGGCGCGCGAGCGTCTCTGCTTTTTTTGTTTTGGTCACGGAACAATCACTCTGGCAAAAACGTATAAAGAATGTGAATGTCTATCCTCTTTGCAAAATCGTTCCACGTATTTTTTACGCAAGCATTTTTCTCTTGGCACTCGCGCACTGCGCCAATCCAACGCCATCCCCGCCGGAAACCGCGCCGGCGCCAACACCCACCGCCAACGTCATCCCAAACTCGACGCAACCCGCGTTGACGGCTACACGTATGCCAACTGCTGTTATTACCAATCCGAATGCAACACCTGCTTCCGCCAACGCGCTCGTCAACGCGCTCACTTTGGCAGACGACGAAATGCGCGCGGCGCAAACTTCCACCACACTCGCCGAGAGCAAAACACACGCCGAAGCTGCCGTCAACATTCTCGTCGGCAAATATGGACGTTGGTACGGCGACCAAAACGGCGATGGGACCGTCAGCGACCCTTCGGACAAACGCGGTGTTTTACCCGGAGAAAAAAGTCCGGTCTCGGGCGCGGATTCGGACGCGCCGCCTCAATTTCCATTTGGACTCGTACTCTTGACCGCCGGCGCGAACACAAATTCGCCCGCGCTCGTTTCGCTCCTCGGCGATGTGAACCTCTGGCGCACACAGCCGCGACGCGGCTATGATGCCATCGCCAACGCGCTCGCGCAATTAAACACCTCGCCCCAGCTCGCTTCCCTGCAAGGGAGTGTCCCGCGCGCCGTTGCCTTGGCGCGACTCGTACTCGCCGACGCGCAAACAACGGACAAAGCGCGCGCGTTCGCGGCGAGCGCGAGTCAAGAGCTCGATGCCGCGCTGGCAAGCGCGCGCACCTTCACTCCTTGACGCGCATTCAGTCTTGCAGCAAGAACAACGGCACTCCCACCGACATGTCGGACGCGAACACACAGACGCGTTCGATATTTTTTTGCCGCGCACGCCCACGCGCCATCCAAGTAACGCTCGGGCGAAACACGTTGGACGACGCGCAACAGACGGTTCCCTTATTGCGGAAACAACCGCGCGGCAATCTGCCACGCGGTTTGCGCGGCGTCTACGTCTTGCCAATTGCTCAACACAATAATCACCGCGTCGTCGTCGGGAAAACGCATGAATTCGGTGGCGAAACCATTGATGCTGCCGCTGTGGGAAACGACGCGTTTGCCGCGCCAAGTTTGTGTTTCCCAACCCAAGCCATAATGATTCTTGCCGACGGGCGCAAACATTTTTTCGCGTGCGGCGCGCGGCAAGAACGAATCGTCGTACAGCGCGCGGTCAAATTTGTACATATCGCGCGCGGTGGCAAGCAAATCGCCATCGCCCAACGCGTTCGTAATCGGGAACTCTTGCGCGGGCATGCCGTTCGAAACATAGCCCACGGCGCGCGGCGCGTTCTCTCCTTCGCGTCCGGTCGCGTTCATTGCAAGCGGGTCCAAGATATTGGCGCGCAGAAATTCTGCATACGACGCGCCGGAGACCTGCTCGAGGATTTTGCCCAAGAGCACATACCCCGTATTGCTGTATTCAAAATCACTGCCGGGTTCAAAATCGAGTGGATAATTTTTTGCGACGGCAATGATGCCATCCGGCGTGAGCTGCAATTCGTTTTCAAATTCGTCAAATGAAAAATAATCGGGGATGCCCGAAGTGTGCGCGAGCAATTGTTCAACGGTGATGTTGTTCCAGGCGCGCGGGGTGTCGTTCAAAAAAGTGGAGATGGGCGCGGCGAGCCGAATGCGTCCGCGTTCGACGAGCTGCATCACGGCGGTGGCGGTCAGCGTTTTGGCAACGGACGCGAGTTGAAAGCGCGTGTCGGGTGTGTTGGCAATATTCTGCGCGACATTTGCCAAGCCATATCCTTGTTCCAAGATGACCGCGCCATTGCGCGCGACGAGCACGACACCGGAAAATTCTTGACGCCGCGCGCGGCGCGCCAAATAGTCCTCTATGTTTTGCCGCACGGCGTTTTGGTCCAGCGGTTCGGGCGTCGCGGTCGGCGGCAGTGGCGGCGCTTGTACCGCGCAGCCCATCAAGAACATGCCGAGCCAACACGCGCCAAGAAGTGTGTGCGCGGAATTCATCTCACACGGCGCGATACGCGCCCTCTTGAAAAATCGGCACAGTGTCGCTTGCGTTGTACGCGCACGCGAGTTCCACATCGCGCGCTAAATTTTTCGCAAGCAGTTCTTTGCCCGAACCGCACTGCGCGATGAGGGTCGCAAGTTCGTCCTCGAACGCGTGAAAGGTTTCCCGCGCGGCGCGCGCTTCGGGCGAAACGTTTCCGTCGAGTTCATTCAAAATCGCGCCCGCGCCGAGCCAATCTTCCAACGCAAAACGGAGCGAACCATCTGCCCAGCGTTCGCCTGCGGGAATGACCGCGATGCGCTTGCCCAAACGCTGCGCGGCGCGGGCGACGGCTCGCGCGTTGCGTAAACATCCGGCAAGCGTTGGCGTGCTGCCCGTCGCAAGTGAAAGCGTGGAACCGTTCGGAGAGGGAAGGACGAGTCGCGTGCCGCGCGGAATTTCGACAAGCGATTGGGGTGAAAGCGAATAGCGCGCGCCGCTGTCGCGCGCGTCGGCGAGTTGCGCGTGCACAGATTGCGCGAACGCCCGCGCGTTTTCATCGCGGAACGGATAGGGAAAAACGAGCGCGCCGCGCGCCGTCGCGATTTCGACACTTGTGCAAAACGAAAGCACATCAACAATGATGACCACATCGCTCTGCGGCGCGAGCTGCGCGACGCCGTGCGCGCCCCATTCGCAGCGAATTGAAAATTCGGCTTGGTCAAAAGTCATTTGTCGGTTTCGCGCGGCGCATGAGCTTGAGTTTTGCATGTGCGCGCTTGGCCTCCAAACGCCGCGCTCGCGCTGCGTGGGACGGTTTCGTCGCGCGCCGCGTTTTTGGTTTTTCCAGTGCGCGCAGAATCAATTCGCGCAAGCGCTCGCGCGCGTCCGCGCGATTTTGTTCTTGGGTGCGAAAACGCCGCGCATCAATGGTAAGTATGCCATCGGCGGAAATTCGATTCGCTGCGAGTTTCAATAAACGTTCGCGCACATCTTCAGGCAGCGACGCGGAATGTTGTACGTCAAAACGCAGCTGCACCGCCGTCGCAACTTTGTTCACATTTTGTCCGCCGGGTCCCGACGCGCGCACAAACGTTTCGCTGATTTCGCTTTCGTCAATTTCAAGCGTTGGTGTAACCGTCAACACAAGATATCTTTCGTCATGCCGAATGGGATTGAAAAATGTTTGTATCCACAAATTCGTTGCGAAATTTTCCGCGTGGGTCGTAAGCCTTGAGCAGCGCGCGAAATTCATTCATCTTGGGATACAACGATTGCAAACGCGCGGGCGACATGGTAAACAATTTTCCCCAATGCGGACGCGCGTCGAACGGCGCGAGTTGTTGTTCAATCAACGGCAGCACGGCGCGCACCGCGTCCCAATTTTTCACCCACGTAAAATGAATCGCCGCGCTCGCGCGTTCATAACACTCACTCATCCACAAATTATCCGCCGCAATCGTTCGCACTTCGGAAATTTGAACGAGATGCGAAAATTGTTCGCGCACGCGCGCCAATGCTTGCAACGCGGCGGGGGCATGTTCGCGCGCAACAAAATATTCACTCTGCAATTCCTCGCCGCTGCTCGGCGTAAATTCCATTTTGAAATGCGGCAAACGTTCGTGCCACGCGCCGGGAACGCCCAACTGTTCCGTGCAACTCTCCGGTGAAATACTCACGATGGGATGAAGCGGAAGCGTCGCGCGTGTTGCGCCAAAAAATGTCGGCGGCGTTTCCATTTTGCCTTGTGTAACTACGCGCTTGAGCCACACTTGCTCAAAGGTTTCGCCGCGCCACGTGGTAAATAAACTCACGCTGTACGCACTCGCCTCTATGGCTTCAAAATCGGTCTGCACATTCGCGAATGGTAAATTTTCGTACAAATCTTGCTGCACCACAAACGCGGGAATCACCTCGAGCGTCAGTTTTGTGACAATGCCAAATGCGCCGAGTCCAACCACCATGCCATCAAATTCATTGCCATTTTTTTCGCGCGAACACTCTATCACCTCGCCGTTCGCGTTGACGAGTTCCATCGCCACCACACCTGTCGCGAGATTTCCAACGGCAACGCCGGATCCATGCGTCCCCGTCGCGCACGCGCCCGCGACAGAAATATGCGGCAGTGACGCGAGATTCGGCAAGGCGAAATTTTCGCGATTCAAATAGACTGCGAGGTCGCCGTATTTGATGCCCGCTTCCACCGTCACCGTGCGCCGCGCGGCATCGAGCGCGATGACACGATTCAGATTGTCGAGCGAAACCAAATCTTCTGTCGAATCGGCGATGCTGTTGAACGAATGCCGCGAGCCGAGCGCGCGCAATGTATTCGCGCGCGTCACAACGTCGCGCAGTTCATCTATGGAACGCGGATGATGCAATCGCTGCGCGTTATAGGTGTAGTTGGCGGACCAGTTTTTCAGAACCACAACATTCATACGCGATCTGCTTCACGCTCAACGGTGGCATCACAGGAATCAGTTCAATTCGATTTTCATACAAAATCACTTGAACTTTTTGCCCCAGTTTGAGCCCTAAAGACCGCCGCACACTGAGTGGAATCACCACTCGATATTTTGATGAAATGGTGACAACATCCATTGTGCTGTCTCATTGTTCCGCGTATTGCGCGATTGTACGCCAACGTCAATTCCATTGTCAAACAAAAAACCGCCCAATCGTATTTTCATTGAGCGGTTCATTTTTATCACACAAGAGATTTGCTTGCATATCAATACACCTGGTCTGCCCACTCCCACCACACGAACGTTGCAACCATTCCCACAATACTCGCCGCGACCACAAGCGCGTAACTGACAAAGCCCAGGTTGTCGTATTCGGGTCCTGCCATGCCCGAACGCAGCGCGGGGACGGACCATGGAAAGTATTCGCCCCAACCGGCGGCGGCAATCACTTGCGCGAAAAAGACGGCGAAAATCGCAAAACCCATCGGCGGCAAATAACCATGCCCCGCGCTCGCGACAAACGCAATCGGCGTCACGAGCAAAATCATCAACGCGGCGACGACGGCGAGCGTAATGCTGCTCTGCCAAAAAATTTCCGTTGAAGCAACGGGCAATCGAATGAGTGAGCCGATGGCGAGTCCAAGCAGATAGACGAGTACGACGAGCGCGGCGGACCACAACGCGACGAGAAAAAATTTCGCCAAAACAATTTCCGAACGCGTCGTCGGCAGCGCGAGCAAATCTTTGAGGGTGTGGTCCGAATACTCGCGTCCAAATACCCAACTCGCAATAATGCCAAAGAGAACGATGCCGCCAATCGCCGTGCCTTGCGAAAGAATGCCGAGATACGTTTGCCAATCCGCATTGCCCGCGACAATTTGCGCCTTGGCGCTCACCATGCCGAGCCGCCGCGCCATCTCCGGGTCTTTGAGCACAATCATAAAAAAGCCGCCCATGAGCGGAACAAATGCAAAACCGAGCGCGGTCAAGAGCGGCATTTTGGAACGACGCGCTTTCAAGTATTCGCCCCACAACGCTGACAAGATATTTTTCATTTTGAATTTTCCGGCGTCATCCCGACGAGACGCAAAAAATAATGTTCCAAATCTTCTTCGTCCACTTGAAGCAAGGTTGGCGGATGTCCCGCGTTCACCAAACGCGTCGCAATGTTTTCGGGCTGTCTAATCGCCGCGTCGTCTTTGATATCAAGTGTGTCATTGGAATTGAGTACAGCCGAGAACCCCGCACTTTGCAAAACATTGCGCGCGGCGTCCATATCGCGCGCGCGAACCAATAACCGTCGTCGCCGATTGCGGTTCAATTCCTCGATGTTCAATTCCTGAATCAACTTGCCTTGATGAATGATGCCGATGCGCTTTGCGAGCCGCGACACTTCGCCGAGAATGTGGCTCGACATGAAAATGGTGACGCCTTGTGTGCGCGCGAGTTCGCTGAGGAGATTGCGAATTTCGACAATTCCGGCGGGGTCGAGCGCGTTCGCGGGTTCATCCAAAATCAAAAGTTCGGGCGCATGAAGCAGCGCTTTCGCGAGACCGAGCCGCTGCGCGTTGCCGAGTGACAAGGCTCCCGCGCGGCGCTCGGCGTAGGTGTTCAAACCGAGCTGCTCGATGATGCGATTTACATTTTGCGCGGGGACGCCGGGGCGCAAACGCCGAATCAATTCCAAATTTTCGCGGACGCTGAGTTCAGGATACGCGTGCGGTGTTTCGACCAAATGCCCCACTTGCGCCCACGGTTTTTTCCCGTCGATGCGAATGGGCACGCCGAGAACATTCACCTCCCCCGCGCTCGGTTTCACCATGCCGAGCAACATGCGAATCGTCGTCGTTTTGCCCGCGCCGTTGAGTCCGAGGAATGCGTAAATTTCGCCGCACGCGACGCGCAGTGACAAATCGTCCACCGCTGTTACGTCGCCGTATTTTTTTTCAAGTCCGTGTGTTTCGATTGCGTTATTCATCCACCAAAAAGCGCGAATTTACGCGAGCCGGCGCGAATTAGTACGAAAATATTCGCGTAGATTCGCGCCGATTCGCATTGAAAAAAATTTGTGTTTGGCATTATTTCTGCAAGGCAGGAATGACCTCGCGTCCAAACAATTCGATGGCATTCACCAAATCGCCAAGCGTTTCGTGTTTGAATCCGACGACGGGATATTCCAGTCCTTGTGCGCGGAGTGTTTCAAATTTTTCGATGATGCTTGCCGCGCCATCTTGCATGTTCAACGTCGTTCGCAAACTCATCGTCACGTGTCTTCCGTTGCTTGTTTCACGAATACGCTGTGTGATGGCGCGATAGTCCATGTTCTCGCGCAAGTTTGGATGATAGCCGTCGCCGAGCTTTGCGGCGCGTTGAATCGCCGCGTCCGATTCGCCGCCAACCCAGATTTGTGGCGGCGGAGTTACGCGCGGAGAAAAAATCGCGTCGGAAAATTTATATGTACCATCGTGTGCAGGATGTTCTTGTGTCCACAACGTCCGCATTATGGAAATGTATTCGTCGAGCAATTTTCCGCGCTGATGAAAATTCGCGTTGAGGAAATTGTATTCGGTTTCATTCCATCCGACACCGACGCCGACAATGATTTCGCGTCCCGACAAATGCGCGAGCGACGCGAGTTGTTTGGCGACAATGATGGGATTGCGCATCGGCAGCACCAGCACCGAAAGTCCGAGCGTGGCGCGCTGCGTCATGCCCGCGAGATACGCAAGTGTTGTGATGGCTTCGGTGCCACGTCCGTATTGCGGAAATTCATTGGGCATTAGAATATGGTCGGTTGCCCAAATGGAATCAAAGCCGACGAGTTCTGCCAAACGCGCGGTGGTGATTAATGTGTGCGCGTCGGCGATGGGGGAAAGAAGATTGGGGAGAATAAAGCCAAAACGCATGCGGGTCTCGCAGTCTGTAGACCTTTGCTATCCTCTTGCCAAGAGCAATTGGATTCGAGGAATGTGGGGACAACGCACTCGCCGGACTGTTTAATCATTCACCTTACGCATGTCATTTCGAACCCCTCAATCCTTCGGGGTAAACTCTGTGAGAAATCTCGGTTTTTTCCACCGCGATTTCTCGCAAGACCGCTCGAAATGACAATTCTGCGTAACATGAGTTAATCATTCCGCAAAATATTGCTGCGAATGCTTTGCCCCTACTTGGCGCCGAGATTCCAAAGTCGGTAGCCGACCAAGAAAATCCAAACGGTGGTCAGAAGCGATGCCAAGATGATGGTCATGTCGAACGCATCGGAAAGAAAAGAACCCGCGACGGCAATACAACCGAGGATGCCTGTTGCCAAACCGATGTACGCCGTGAGTTTGTGAAAGATGCCCTTGAGCATCACAAGCCCGCTTAAAAGGATCCCGATGGAAAGCGTGAGCGTGTTGTAGATGAACAAGAGATTTGAATCTACCACTCCGGACGGATAGATTGCGGCGGTGCGAATCATCGTGCGTTCCGCGTCGCTCGCGGCTGTCACATAATTTCCGGCGAGTGCGAGGAGCGATGAATAATTTGTCCACGTCAGCGCCAAGTCGAGGATGACAAACAATCCGACAGATGCAGTTGCCAAGAGCATCGCGTTGCGATCGAGTCGTTTTAACGCGAGATAGAGTGCCAACGCGACAGGCACCAAAAGCAGATCCGTCAAGACAGAGAGCGCAAGAATGGCCCACCACGACATTGTGTGCGCGGCAAGTGATGTGAGCCACGCTTCGACACCACGCGGACGTGCGCCAATGGGAACATACAAACCGATGATGACGACATACGCGATTCCAAAAACAATCGCCGCGATGCCGCCGACGCGATACAACCGTTGCTCTTCAGGGTCCATCGCATTCGCTGTTAGCTTTTGCGCGCTCATGTATGCTCCTCTGTGCTAACGCTCTAAAAATTGCAACGTTCGCTCCCATGCGAGATTCGCCGCCTCCGCGTTGTACGCATCGGTTCGGTCGGGTTCAAAGAACCAGTGCCCGACACCGCTGTAGCGATATAAAGTCACCGGACGCCCCGCCTGCCGCAGCGCGCGTTCCAACTTGTCCGCATTGGATGGCGGCTCATACGGGTCGTTTTCGGCAAAGTGACCGAGATAGTCGGCGCGCGAGTTGATAAAATCCTCCGCCGAGGTCCCGTAAAAATCGCCGCCGGTCCCGTAAAAGAGAACAACCGAATGAATGTGAGCGGGGTCGGCGTTAGAGAGTTGCAGCGCGTAATAGCCGCCGAGTGAAAAAGCAACGACTGCCACGCCGCGCGCGGGTTGACCAACATATTCAGCGAGGAACAATGTCGCCTCTGCAACTTTTGCTTCGGTTTGGACATGGTTGGCATCAACTGCCTGGCTGAGAATCTCTGCATCCGGTATTGTGTCCGCGACTTGGCCGTGATAAAGGTCCGGCGCGTACGCGACGAAACCATGTTCGGCAAGGCGCGTGCAAAAATTTTTGATGGTGTCGTTCAAGCCCCACCACGCGTGCAGGACGAGGACACCGCGTCCGTTGCCGCTCGTTGGGACGGCGAGAAAACCTTCCGGTTGAGAATGTGTCATGTGGATTCCTTATCATTCAACGCGTGCGCGCGGATGAGGTATGGTTCAATTCTTCCAAAGCAAGATATTTGGTGAACTCGGTCGCTTGACAGGGCTGTTCGCCCCGAAATTTTTTGTTGTGCCCTCGTTTCAACCTATGGCGAGGCGCACGGTGATGGTGTCATCTGTATCAATCTTTTCTGCTTTTCGTACACTCGCTTTGATTGGGACAATGTACGCGCCATCTTTGGGCCATAACGAAGTTTTGTACTTGGTTCTGCCAATCTGCACCGTTGCGGGAATCATGCCCCAGCCATACGTGACGAACGTTGACATGGCTTTAATTTCGCGGCACTCTTTTTCGGGAACGGTGACAAAGTACCATGGAGCGGGACCGCGCCAATACCAAATTTTTCCGCTGAACTCGAAATTCATTTTTCTTGATTCTGTCGGTTGAATCGCTGAACGGCAATGTTGTGCGCTTCGGCAAGCAGCGCTTGCACTTGTTTGAGCGTTGCATCACCCGGACTGAGGACGCACACAAACGATTGCGTCGCGTACTCGGGATGCGGCATGATTTTGTCCAACGCGGTGTAATCGTACGCGCCAATATCCACTTGGTCTTTACCGAACAATGTTTGAAAAGTCTGTTTGCTCACACCGATGTTGAGACGATAAACACCGGGGCGGTCGAGATTCGAGAGTTGGTCATACTCGGTATTCGTAGCGATGAGTGTGGCGAAAGGCAGTTTGCGTTCGGAACGATAAAAGAAAAAAGTATAGCCATACGCTTCGGAGGTCTCGACGCCTTTAAATGTGTTGGTGATGTATTCGCGGATTGCGGATTCATTCATAGGGTTGGGAGTTCAAGCGAAAGGGAAAGAATGTTTTGGTTATCCATGCAGGTCTCGCTCACTGATGACCAACGATGCGATGCGGCACGTACGGCTCTTCGAGATACGCGACATCTTCAGGAGTTAGTTTCACCTCTAACGCGCCAACCGCATCTTCGAGATGTGATATTTTTGTCGCGCCAATGATGGGCGCAGTCACCGACTCCTTTTGCAACAGCCAGCCAAGCGCAACATGCGTACGGGAAATGCCGCGCTTGGCTGCGATTTCTGCGACGCGCTCCACGATGGGGCGGTCATTTTCGGCAGACGCGTCATATTTCATTTTTTGTATCTGGTCGGTCGCGGAGCGAAGTGTGCTTTCCGATGCCCAGTCGCGCGTCAATCTGCCCGAAGCGAGGGGACTGTACGGCGTCACCCCAATTTTTTCCGCGCGACAAAGAGGCAGCATCTCGCGTTCTTCTTCGCGGTACATGAGATTCAGATGATTCTGCATCGAGACAAATCGCGTCCAACCGCGCATTTCGGAGACACGCAGCGCCTTTTGAAATTGCCACGCCCACATCGCGGATGCGCCGATATAGCGCGCCTTGCCTGCGCGCACCACATCGTTCAACGCTTCCATCGTTTCCTCAATAGGAGTTTCATAGTCCCAACGATGGATAATGTAAAGGTCCACGTAATCGGTCTCGAGCCGCATGAGACTCGCATCAATCTCGCTCAAAATCGCTTTGCGCGACAAACCCGAACCATTCGGAGCATCAGACATTTTGCCATGCACTTTGGTCGCGATAACAACTTGGTTCCGTCGTGCCATGTCCTTTAGCGCCCGTCCGAGAATCTCTTCGCTCGCGCCAATCGAATAGACGTTGGCAGTATCAAAAAAATTGATTCCCAGCTCCAGCGCCTTTTTGATAATCGGGCGGCTGTTTTCCTCGTTCAGCACCCATTTGTGCACCCAGCGTTCCGCATCTCCAAACCCCATGCAGCCGAGGCAGATGCGCGAAACTTGCATCCCTGTCGAGCCCAAGCGCGCGTATTCCATGTTTGCTCCCTTGAAAATATCCGCTGTCAAGCGGCAATTGGGATAACGAGTTTCAGTTCGACTTGAAACCCCAATTGCTCCAATCGTTTCACGGCACGCCGCTTGACCGCTTCTTTGTTGCGTTCATCAAAATAGTTGGGACCCAAGTCCTTGTAGTCATGTTGCCGGGTAATCATGTGAAATCCAGTCACCAACAAACTATGCGC
>JAKOPZ010000221.1 GCA_029778615.1 Chloroflexota bacterium
CAGGCATTTCTGATTTTGGGCAGAGATTTGGCGGCGCGGAACTTGATTGACACCGCGCGTGCTATTTTTTATGCCACGCGCCAAGAAATTTCCGCGTACTATGGCATGGCATTGGAACCGCGCGCACTGTCCGAAAGGATTGCGGCGCGTCAGAACGAATGGGCGAATTATGCCGAGCAAGAACGCGCGCAGAATCCCGACGCGTATCCGTACTTTTTGCGCGGCGACGTTCCGTTCGCGCAAGACGCGACGGTGGACACGCGAACGAATGAATGGCAAGGGCGCGGTGTGAGCGCGGGCATCGCGCGCGGTGTGGCGCGTGTGGTATATCAGCCGCGCGACTTGGCGCGTGTGGGCGCGGGGGAAATTTTGGTCGCGCCCTCCACCGACCCCGCGTGGACGCCCGTGTTTGCGCGTCTCAAGGGTTTGGTGATGGAGCGCGGCGGCGTTTTGTCACATGGCGCGGTGGTAGCGCGCGAATACAAACTGCCGGCTGTCACCGCCGTCGCGAATGTCACGCATACGCTGGAAGATGGAATTTGGATTGAAGTGGATGGGACGAACGGCAGAGTCCGCCGCCTGAACATCTGATATAAAAAATTTCGCGCGGGCAGCAGGAGAATTTCCCGTAAAAAAAAGCAGCGGGTTATTGCGCCCGGCCGCGCAATAACCCGCGATGGGCTGCACTGGGGGGAAGCGCAGACCCATTTGCTTTCAAAAAAAGGTGCTTTAAGGTGCCGATTGCTCAACGCAATCACGGCTGCATTGTAGCCGCGCCTCGTATCGGTCTCAATGGGAAAAATGTCCTCTAGACAGGTCTTTGCAACAACATCACACACAGTTCTATCGCATCCTGTGCGTCTCGACTGTGCGCCATTTCCGACGCGGTGTTGAGATAACGCATCGGCAGCGCGAGCGCGGCAGTAGGCACTCCTTCGCGTGCCGCTTGAATGGGCAGAGTGTCACCCATCGCGCGCGGCGTGACATCCAATTGATACGGCACCCGCGTCTGGCGCGCGGCTTCGAGCAACATTTCACGCGCGCGGGCACTGGTCAGCGCGCCTTCATCTTGAAACTTGATGGCGGGTCCTTTCCCCAACGCGATGCCTTGTGCGGGCGCGCCGGGCATATCCGACGCCGACGCGGCATCCAGCACAAACGCCACATCCGGTTGAATAGCAAACGCCGCGGCGCCCGCGCCGCGCGCACCCACTTGCTGTTGCACAGTGAACACGCAAAAAATATCGTGCGGCGACTTTTTCAAACGGCGCATGGTTTCAATCAAAATCGCGCAGCCGGCGCGCGCACCCAACGCTTTGCCAATCAAGAAATCGCCCGCTTCCAAAAATTCACGCGCAAAACAGGCGCTGTCGCCGACCTGAATCGCAGTGGGTGCGCCGCTTACGTCAATGAACAGCGCCTCCATATCTATTTCCGTTCGCGCCGCGCCTTGAGCTTGGCGTCCGATAATTCCCACCGCGCCATTTTCAAATTGCACACGCGCGCCGAGCAGGGTCAATGGTTTGACCGCGCCGAGTGTGCCAAAGCGCGCATAGCCGCGCGTATCAATGAACGAGACCATCACGCCAATTTCGTCGAGGTGCGCGCTGAGCATGATTTTTTTGCGGCGGCTGCCGGAGCCGCGCCGCTGGGCAATGAGATTGCCAAAGGCGTCCACGCGCACCTGGTCCGCAAGTTGTTTGATTTCGTCGCGCACCAGTTCGCGCACACCCTCTTCACTGCCCGAAGGTCCGTACGCTTCGGACAGCCGTTTGAGCAAGCGTTTGAACGGCGTGAGCGGCTGCGTCGTCGGCGCGCGCGCTTGGTTTTCAAACGCGGGAAAGGGCGCGGTATTTTTTTCGCGGTTGGAATTTTTTCGAGCCATGTTAATCCGACCTCAAGTCAAGTCGCCGAGTCCGGGCAGTGCCGCGCGCAAAAGTTTGAGCGCGTTATTAAAATCGTCGAGCGAAATGATTGCGGCGGGCGAATGAATATAACGCGCGGGAAGTGAAATCACTGCGCTGGGCACACCCGCGCGCGTTCGATGCAATTGTCCCGCGTCCGTCCCGCCGACCAACGGTTGTTTGAACTGCACCGGAATTTTTTGTGCGACGGCGGTCTCGTGCAAAAAACGCGTCAGCGTTTTGTGCGCGAGCAAACCGCGGTCGGCGAGCGTGAGCGCGGGTCCCGCGCCGAGCCGCGTGGTTGGCGATTGTTCCTCTTCTCTGGGCGAATCGTCACAAATCGTCGCTTCCAAAACAAGCGCAATGTCCGGCGCGACGGAATACCCCGCGACGCGCGCGCCGCGCAGCCCGATTTCTTCTTGCGTGGTGAACGCGGCATACAAATCGAACGGATACGCATCCCGCAAGACTTCTACCAACAACGCGCATCCCGCGCGGTCATCCAACGCTTTGCCGCGCACGCAATTTTCACCAAAAGTGGAAAAGCGTGTGTCAAAGGTGATGGAATCGCCGGGACCCACCACACGCCGCGCGTCCTCGCGTGACGCGGCGCCAATGTCAATTCGCAAATCAGCGTGTGCGACAACTTTTTTGCGTTCGGCTTCCAAAGAACGATGCTGTGGTTTGAAACCGATGACGCCGGGCACGCGCGCCGCGCCAATCAAAACAGCTTTGCTCGGCAGAACGCGGTCGTCAATCCCGCCCACTTTATCAAACTGCACAAACCCATCGCGGTCAATGTGCGTGACGAGCAATCCCACCTCGTCCATATGCGCGGCGAGCAAAATCTTGCGGCGCGAGCTGTTCCGTCGCGTCGCGCGTTTCAACGCGATAAGATTTCCCAACGCGTCGACGCGATATTCGTCAACGGTTTTTTTTAATTGTTCCGCAATCAACGCGCGCACTTGGGCTTCATCGCCCGGGATGCCGCGCGCGTTCGAAAGTTTTTCGAGAAACATTATTTGCGTTTCAATTTCTTTCCGCGCGCCGGGGTACGCACAACGCGTTTTGGTTTCGCCCGCGCGCGTTTCGATTCCGCGCGCACAAACCTTTCACCCTGCAAATCTTTTGCGTCGTCCGCTGTGAGCGTTTGGAGCAACGCGCCCAACAGTTCCGCCGTGTGCGTTACGTCGGCGAGATGAATCGTTTCGACGGAGGTGTGCATATACCGCAGCGGAATTTCCACGAGCCCCGTCGGCACGCCCTCGCCCGCGACTTGCATCAGCCACGCGTTCGTTTCGGTATCGCCGCCGTACACGGTGATTTGATGCGGGAGCGTCGCGCGGGCTGCCGCCGCGCGTAATTTTTCAAACACGCGCGGATGCACGTTCGCGCCGCGCGCAATGCACGGACCCGCGCCCGTTGTCGGCGCGGCGTCATCATGCAGACCCGGCTGCTGCGCGTGGGTCACATCCAAACAGATTGCCATGTGCGGGCGTATGCGAAAGGTGGACGTGAGCGCGCCCACATACGTCGCGCTGTCTTCTTCGTTCACATTCGCGACGGCGTACACATCCCACGCGTGATTCACGCGCTGTACAAGACGCAAGAATTCCAAGAGCGCGACGAGAGAGGAACGGTCGTCGAACGCTTTGCCCGCGACAAAATCATTTTGCAGAGCAATTACGTTTCGGTCAATGGTGATGAAATCGCCGACGCGCACGAGTTCGCGCACGCGCGCGTCGCTCATGCCTACGTCAATAAACAATTCGCGCAGAGCGAGTGATTTTTTTCGGTCGGCGGCGGAAAGCACATGCGGCGGACGTGAACCAATAACGCCCGGCAGAGTTTTGCGTCCGTGCACCAAAACATTTTGCGAAGGCAGAACGCGCGGGTCGAAATGTCCGATTTCGTCAAAGCGTACAAAGCCGTCCTCGATGCCCGTGACGAGCAGACCGATTTCGTCCATGTGCGCTTCGACAAGCAAACGCGACGTTTCCGCGCGACGCGACGATTTTGGGCTGGGGCGCGCGCGGCGAATGCCAATCACGGAACCGAGCGGGGTGATTTCGATTTCGTCAACGAGTTTTTTGAATTCACGGACGACGAGGGCGCGAACGTTATCTTCGTACCCTGAAGTACCGTGCGTTTGCGAAAATTTGGTGAGGAGTTCAGACAAACCGGACATGCGGCGTCATTGTATAGGAAACGCGCGCGGCGTCAATGGGGCAATTCTTGCAACCCGTCAATAAATTCCCGAATGGCTTGGTAAGCAAACAGCCGCGCGCGGAAAAAATCATTCACGATTTCGGCACAGCGCAAGCGTACCTCTTGCAAAATTTCATCCCAATCCGAGCCGGGCGGCTCGCGCAAAACATCACGGCGCAAGCGTTCAAGTTCCGCCAAAATGCGCGCTTCGTCCTTGCCTTCGGTCGCGTCCCGGACCGCGTGCGCCACCACGTCAATTTGCTTCAGAATCGTGCCGCGATGAATTTCTTGCTGCGGGTCGCGCAGCGCGATTTCGGCGGCTTCGAGCAAGCCGGGCACTTGATACAACTGCGCGGTGGGTTCGTCAAACAGTTCGCGCACGTACGCGGCGGCTTCGAGTTGGTCCGAGAGGCGCAACAAGTTGTAGAGTCGCTTGCACACTTTGCCGAAATTCGGCTCGGCGTGCGCGTAATGCGCGACCTGCGCGCGCATCATGCTTTTGTACGCGTTCAACGCGTCGGGCGTCACCGCGCGCGCGAGTTTGGTGAAAACGGGCAGTTCGTCCGCGAACAAATAAATCTCTTGAAAGAACGGGTCAATCGAACCATCGAGCGAAGTGAGCGTGTCGTCGGGCGCTTGCCACGTCACGTCGAGCATGTTGCTCGCGAGGGCGATGCGTCCGCGCGCGCGGTCGGCAATAATCCAGCCGAGATACGTCCACCCTTTGCCCGCTTCCGCCTGGTCCCACGCGATACGGAGCGCGCTGCCGTTTTCATCCGTCACATCAATAAACCCATTCACCACATCTTGCGGCGTCCACGTAATCGGGTCGCCCGCCGCGCGTTTTTGTCCGCGTTCGCGCACGGCTTGGTTGTACACGCCGAGATTCGCTTCGATTAAAACAATGTCGGGTTCCGCGAACGCGCGCAGGGCGGTGGCGCGCAAGAGGTCGCGCAAAATTTTTTTCGCCGCTTGCACATCCGGCGCGTGAATGTTGACGCGTTCAAAAAAATCACAATCGCCGGGAAACAATTGCACGCGTCCTTGCGCGGAACTGCCCGAAATGGCAAGCGCGGATTCAACGTGCGGATGCGCAACGGTGCGCACGCGCGGCGCGAGCAGGCGCAAGTACTCTAAATCGTCGGCGTTGAAATCCAACAGCGCGATGCGGTGTCCGAAGATTCCGCGCGCGTCTTGCGCCACCGCGTTGGAGCGTTCCGCGCGCGACATGGCGACGAGCCACTCGGCGGTTTCGCGCGTATCCACTTCAATGCCCGCGCGTTTTGCCGCTGCCGCAATCTCAGCGGCTTGTGCGTCTGCTGTGTTGTTCGTTTGCATATTCCAATACGCGCTCCAACAATTTCGCCTGCGCGATGGCGTCCTCGCGCGCGTTGTGCGTCAGGTCTTGCGCGATATGAAAATGTTGGGGCACGGACGCGCGACTCCAGCGTTTGCCGGACGCGCCCATGAAAAACGATTTCAAATCGAAACCACTATAGCCGAACGGATTGCGTCCGAGAAAACGATGGAAATAGTACGCCACAAACATCCAATCAAAGGCGAGCGGGTACGCGCAAAAAATCGGTGAGTGGTCGAAAGGCGCAACGCGCTCGAGCCACGCGTCAAACTCCTGCATGGCGCGCGCGGGTTCCATCCCCGTCCGCGCGAGTTTTTTCAAATCGAAACCGGCGACTGCCAACGCGGCGGGGTCAAATTTTTTTGTGAGCGGTTTCAACTCTACATAGAAATTTTCATGGGGCGCGCCTACCACACACGCGCCCAGTGATAACATGCTGTATTCGCCCGGAATCGGTCCCGACGCTTCAATATCAACCGAGATGAATAATTCGTCCATTACCACCAATCTTTGCGCGAGCGCGGGTCCATGAACGAACCTTTGTCGCGAATGACCACGCCGATTTCATTTCCCAACGCGCGCCCGAACGCCTGTCCTTGTTTCAACGCGGGCAGTTGTCCGCGTCCGCGCGCATTCCACTGTTCGTACAGCTGCAATAGGTCGGGCGCGACGCAAACGTTTTCGATGTGGAGCGTGTAACCATCTACCACATTGTCTTCACGCGTATATTTCAGCGTAATGCGCCGTGTCGTCGCGTACAGGACCAACACTTCAAATTGACTGCCATCGTCTTCGCGCGTGTCGAGAAAAAATCCGTTGGGTGGAACGTTGACGCGTGTGCCAATGTTGTACTCGGAATGCGGCACGCGCAAAATTTCGTCGGGCGCGACCTGCATTCCCGCGAGCGTTACCGGCGGATTCAGAATCAAATTCGCGCGGCGGTTCGTCGCCCAATCCCAATCATACACTTGCGACACGCTTGAAAAAATGGGTACGCGATTATCGGAAAACAGTGAAAACAATTTTGGCGCTTTGCCGTCCGTTTTGCCGCCGTAATC
>JAKOPZ010000222.1 GCA_029778615.1 Chloroflexota bacterium
GGGCATTCCGACGCTCAAACAGTATCGCATGAACGTCGCGCGTCTGGATGAACCGGAACCCGCGTTCGACGCGATTGCGGAAATGTGGTTCGACGACGTTGCCGCGTTCGATGCCGGATTCGCCACCGACGCGGGCAAAGCCGCGCGGGAAGATGCGTTGGCGCATTGTTCGCAGCGCGTGCATGTACGCGTGGAAGAAAATATTCCAAGTAATGAGGACTGAGCGCTGAGGACTGAGTGATGCGGCAAAGAACGCCGCGCTCATTCCTTAGTCCTCGTCCCTCAGCACTCAATTCAGGAGGAATTGTTATGGCACGTCCAGTTACACTTTTTACCGGACAATGGGCGGATTTGCCGCTCGAAGAACTTGCAAAAAAAGCCAGCGCGTGGGGCTTTGACGGATTGGAACTCGCGTGTTGGGGCGACCACTTTGAAGTGGACAAGGCGCTCGCGGACGCGAACTATGTGAAAGAAAAACGCGCGCTGCTCGACAAGTACAATCTGAAATGTTTCGCCATCTCGACGCATCTCGTCGGGCAAGCGGTATGCGACAATATTGATGCGCGCAATCTCGGCATTCTCCCGCCCGATGTGGTCGGCGATGGCGAACCCGAAGGCGTGAAACAGCGCGCGGCGAAAAAAGTAATGGACACGGCGCGCGCCGCCGCGAAATTTGGTGTGACGCAGGTGAATGGTTTCACCGGCTCGTCCGTGTGGCACATGCTTTATTCGTTCCCGCCAAACGATTGGAAAGTGGTCGAAGCAGGGTATCAAGATTTCGCCGACCGTTGGAATCCGATTATGGACGTGTTCAAACAAGAAGGCGTCAAGTGGGGTTTGGAAGTGCATCCCACCGAAATCGCGTACGATTTTGTCACGACGCGCAAAGCGTTGGACGCTATCGGCAATCGTCCCGAATTCGGCATCAACTTTGACCCGAGCCATTTCGCGCATCAATTTCTCGACAGCGCGGAATTCGTGATGGAATTCGCCGACCGCATCTATCACGTGCATGTCAAAGATTCCAAGAAATTGTTGAATGGTCGCCGCAGCATTCTCGGTTCACACATTGACTTTGGCGAAATCGAACGCGGTTGGACGTTCGTTTCGCCCGGACACGGCGATGTAGATTTCGAATCGCTGTTCCGCGCGCTCAATCGCATCGGCTATCAAGGACCGCTCTCGATTGAATGGGAAGACAGCGGCATGGACCGCGAATGGGGCGCGCGCGACGCGTTGTCATTCGTCCGACGGACTGATTTTGCGCCGAGCGCGGTGGCGTTTGATGCGGCGTTTCAGAAAAAATAAGTGGACGTAGCAGGTAGCAAGTAGTAAGGAAAACCTACTACCTGCTACCTGCTACTTGCTACCTACAACATGCAATATCGAACTCTTGGACGCACAAACTGGAACGTTTCCGCCGTCAGTTATGGTGCGTGGGCGATTGGCGGCGATTGGGGCAATGTCTCTGATGATGAATCGCTCGCCGCGCTCAATGCCGCGCTCGACAATGGCGTAAATTTTTTCGATACGGCGGATGGTTACGGCGATGGGCGCAGCGAAAAATTGCTCGCGCGTTTGAAACGCGAACGTCAAGAAAAATTTTTCGTTGCAACCAAAGTCGGACGCCGTTTGCCGAAACAAATTCCCGAAGGATACACGCGCGAAAATATCTATGCGTGGGTGGAACGCAGTTTGAAAAATTTGGAAACCGACGCGTTGGACTTGCTGCAATTGCATTGTCCGCCGACACAAGTGTATTACATGCCCGAAGTGTTTGGCATTCTCGACGACCTCGTCGCGCAAGGCAAAGTGCGTCATTACGGCGTGAGCGTGGAAAAAGTCGAAGAGGCGCTCAAGGCGATTGAATATCCGAACGTCGAGACGGTACAAATCATTTTCAACATTTTCCGCGAGCGCCCCGCCGATTTATTTTTCGCGCAAGCGCAAGCGAAACGCGTTGGCATTCTCGCGCGCGTTCCGTTGGCATCAGGCTTGCTCACGGGAAAAATGTCGCGCGACACAAAATTCGAAGCGAACGACCATCGCAACTATAACGTGCAAGGCGCATCGTTCGACCGCGGCGAGACGTTCGCGGGCGTTGATTTTGGAATTGCGCTCGATGCGGTGGAAGAATTGCGCGCACTCGTGCCGCAAGGTTGGACGATGACGCAATTCGCGCTGCGCTGGATTCTGATGCACGACGCGGTCACGTGCGCGATTCCCGGCGGCAAGCGCCCGTCCCAAGTCCACGAAAATTGCGCGGCGGCAGATTTGCCCGCGTTGTCGCAAGAAACAATGGCGCGCGTGCGCGAAATTTACGAAACGAAAATTCGAGATTCAGTGCATCACTATTGGTAAAAAAGTAGACAGGTAAAAACGTAGACAGGTAGACAGGGAGAGCGAGACTTGTTTCCCTGTCTACTTGCCTACCTGCCTACATGACACAAGGAGTCACTATGGCTGAAACAGGTTTTACGACAATGGCGGGCGCGAAAGCGGAAGGCGCGGCGCCCGAAATCGGCGTTGGGATGCTTGGTTATGCGTTCATGGGCAAGGCACACTCGAACGCGTTCAAAAAATTGCCGTACATGATGTATCCGCCCGTCGCGATTCCGAAGCTCGTCGCGATTTGCGGACGCAATGAAGACGCCACGCGCACCGCCGCCGAACGTTTCGGGTACGAAAAATATTACACCGATTGGCGCGCGATGTTGAAAGACGACGACGTGCAATTGTTCGACAACGGCGGACCGAACGACACGCACGCGGAACCGTGCATCGCCGCCGCGCAAGCGGGCAAACATATCTTGTGCGAAAAACCATTGGCGCGCACGGCAAAAGAAGCCGCCGCGATGCTCGAAGCCGTGACGAAAGCAAATGTGAAAGCGGCAGTCGCGTTCAATTATCGTTTCGTTCCCGCCGTGCGGCTCGCGCGCGATTTGATTGACCAGGGGCGGCTCGGACAAATTTATCATTACCGCGCGGTGTATTTGCAAGAATGGATTATGCCGCACTACGGCACGCCGCACATTTGGCGTCTCGACAAGGCGGTCGCGGGCAGCGGCGCGTTGGGCGACCTCGGCGCCCATATCATTGACCTCGCGCGTTTTCTCGTCGGCGAACCGCGTCGCGTGAGCGCGGCAACGCAAACCTTTATCAAGGAACGTCCCGACGGCAGCGGCGCGTTGAAAAAAGTGGATGTGGACGATGCGTTCGTCGCGACGGTGGAATTTGAAAACGGCGCGATTGGTTCCGTCGAAGCCACGCGTTTCGCGGGCGGGCGCAAAAACTACAATTCGTTTGAAGTGAACGGCGAAAAAGGCAGCATCCGTTTCAATCTCGAACGCATGAACGAATTGGAAGTGTTTTGGGTGGGTGAAGAACCGCGCGAAACACAAGGGTTTCATCAAATCAACGTCAGCGAATCGTATCATCCGTGGTGGTCGAATTGGTGGCCCCAGGGACACATCATCGGTTGGGAACACACCTTTGTTCACGAAATCAATCATCTCCTCGACGCGATTGTGAATAACAA
>JAKOPZ010000223.1 GCA_029778615.1 Chloroflexota bacterium
ATTTTCAAGAGAGTTGCCCATGAGCCGTTGGCTCACCCGCAGCCAATAAAAATGGGCGGCGCGTAGTAACGATTTCAATCGTTCCTCTGGCTCGGACGAATGAATTCGTCACTACAAAATATTTTCAGAGGAGGAGTTGTCCATGAGCCGTTGGCTCACCTGCAGCCAATGAAAATGGGCGCCGCGTCGTAACAGCGCGTCGTAACAGCTCGTAGTAACGTGCGATGAACGACATCGCCTCAATCGTTCCCCTGGGCGGACGAATGAATTCGTCACTACAAAACATTTTCAAGGGAGTCAATATGCTTTCTGTTTCCGACACCATCACCGCTGACCAACAGCATCTCATTCATCCATTGCATCATCCAAGCTTGCACCGCGCGCCAAAAATTTGGGTTAAAGGTCGCGGCGCGATTCTCGAAGATGCCGAAGGGCACGAATATATTGACGGACTCGCGGGCTTGTGGAATATCAATGTCGGACACGGACGCGTAGAACTCGCGCAAGCAGCGTTCGACCAAATGTCCGCGCTCGCGTATCACTCGGCGTACATTGGCGGCACGAATCTGCCCGCCATCCATCTCGCGCGCAAGTTGTCCGAACTCGCGTATCCACAAATCAATACGTTTTATTTTACGACGAGCGGCGCGGAAGCGTCCGAGAGTTCGTTCAAGACCGCGCGCTTTTATTGGAAAGCAATGGGTAAACCGAACAAAGTGAAAATTATTTCGCGGCTGCGCGCGTATCACGGCGTCACGATGGCGGCAATGAGCGCGACGGGAATGCCCGCGTACTGGGCCATGTTCGAACCGCGTGTGCCAAACTTTTTGCATATCGAATCGCCGTACCCATATCGTTTTCAACACACCGATAAATCCGTGAGCGCGGGCGTGGACGCGGCGAACCTTTTGGAAAAGAAAATTCTGGAAGAGGGCGCGGACACCGTTGCCGTGTTCATCGCGGAACCGCTGCAAGGCGCGGGCGGCGTCATCGTTCCGCCTCCCGATTATTTTCCGCGCATCCGCGAAATTTGTGATAAATATGATGTGCTGTTTATCAGCGATGAAGTGATTACGGGATTCGGACGCACGGGCAAATGGTTTGGACTCGAACATTACAATGTGCAGCCCGACATTATGCAATTCGCCAAAGGCATTACGAGCGGTTACGTTCCCCTCGGCGGCATCGGCGTCTCGGACAAAATTGCCGAGGTGATGAATTCCATTCCGCCTTCGCAGCGCTGGATGCACGCGGCAACGTATTCGGGACATCCGACCTGCTGCGCGGTCGCGTTGGCGAATTTGAAAATTATCGAGGATGAAAATTTGGTAGAGCGCGCCCAAGTGCAAGGCGCAAAACTCTTGCAGTCGTTGTCAAGTTTGCGCGGGGTGGAAGGAGTCGGCGATGTGCGCGGGTTGGGTCTCATTGCGGCGGTGGAAATTGTCGCCGACCAAGAAACCAAAGCGCAATATCCCGCCGACCGTCAATTCAGTCAACGGATGATGGACGCGCTGCTGGCAAAAGGTTTGTATACGCGCGTTTTGTTTGACGCGATTGCGGTATGTCCGCCGCTCATCGTCACCGATTCGCAAATTGACCAAATCGCGCACATCATTCGCGAGACGATTCCGGAAGTGTTGGATGCGGTGAGCGCATAGTTTCTTATTACTTTTCGCCCACCGCAAAAATTGCCGGCACATTCAGCCAAACACCGTGCAGTTGGCACAGTGTTTCGATTTCTGCCAAATGCTCCGCGCGAAATTTTTCCAATTGTTCCGGCGTGAGCGATGCCAGCGCGGCATGAAAAGCGCTGTGCGAAACAATCTCCCACCATTCTTCGGACGACACAAGAAAATAACCCAGCTGCTGAACTTGGACCAGAATGTTGCCCATGCTCGCTGCTTGCAACAGTTCGCGACAGCATTCCGGGTCTGTCAGGCGCTGCCAGGCGAACGGACGCCGCGCGGTTGGAAACGGAACGCCATAATTTCGCAAACGCGCTTCGAATAAATCCGACATCGGTTGAAACGCGGGTTCGCCATAGCTGCTAAAGGCGACCGAGCCGCCGCGTTTTGTCACGCGCGCCAATTCGCGCACGCCATTCAAAATGTTTGGCAAAAAGTGAATGCTCGACGCGCACAAGACAACATCGAAAGTGTTATCGTCAAAGTCGAGATGCTCTATGTCATCATAACGCAGGGCGACATTTTCCATTTCGGCGGTGACGATTTTTTGTTGGGCGCGTTCCAACATCGCGTTCGCCAAATCCACGCCCACCACGCGCCCACCGGCGCCAACGCGTTTTGCCGCTTCAATCGCCGCGCTGCCTGTTCCCGTACAAGCATCCAACACTAAATCGCCGTCTTGTACTTGGGCGAGAGTGACCAACTTTTCGGCAATCAGGCGCGCATAACGCAGGGCTGGGGTATCGTACACCGGGGCAATCCGGTTGAAGGTATTCACCACATTTCTTTTTTCTGCATTCAGCGTATCAAGGAACGTGAACATACGACTCCATTCAAAAGGCGGGAGAGCAGAGCGTTTCGGAATGCACTGCCCTCCGCGCGTGACATGGCTTATTGTGTGTAATTCGATGTGGGCGGCGTG
>JAKOPZ010000224.1 GCA_029778615.1 Chloroflexota bacterium
CGTTTCCGTGCGTTTCTGCGCCTCTGCCAATTCCTCGACGCGCGTTTCCGTGCGTTTCTGCGCCTCTGCCAATTCCTCGACGCGCGTTTCCGTGCGTTTCTGCGCCTCTGCCAATTCCTCGACGCGCGTTTCCGTGCGTTTCTGCGCCTCTGCCAACTCGCGCACAATTTCGGGCAGTGAACGCAAGTCCGCCCCCAACAAGGCGCGCTCCATCTCGACGCGCCATTCAGGACGGTCGCGCAAAAGTTGAATCAAGTCTTGGACATCTTGAATCGTAATCGCCATCGCGCACCTGCATTGCAAATTATACCACGCCCGTTACGTTCTTGTGCTTTTCGCCGACCAAAAACCACGTCGCCATTTTGCCTTTGCCTTTGACCTCCAAGATGCCGCGCGGCTCGCACACAAATTCATCGCGAATGAGATGATACGTCAGCGCACCGATTTGGATTTTGCCCGGCACGCTGTACGACTCCATGCGCGCGGCGACGTTCACGGGGTCGCCCCACAAATCGTACACAAATTTCTTTGTGCCGATGACGCCCGCGACCAGTGCGCCCGAATTAATACCGATGCGAAAATTCAAATGCTTGCCGTTGCGCGGCGGGCGTCCGCGAATATAAGCGCGCATATCGAGCGCCATGCGCGCGAGCGTTTGCGCGTGGTCGGGACGCGGCACCGGCACGCCCGCCGCGCACATGTAATTGTCGCCGATGGTGCGAATCTTTTCCACACCGTAGCGCTCCAAAAGAGAATCAAAGTACGAAAAAATTTCGTTCAACATTTCAACCATTTCGGCGGGCGGCAGTTCCGCCGACCACGGCGTAAAGTTCACAATGTCCGCAAACAGAATGCTCGCGCACTCGTACGAATCGGCAATCGTGCCGCTGTTCTGTTTGAGGCGCGGCGCGATTTCTTTGGGCAAAATGTTGAGCAGCAATTTTTCCGACGTGTCGCGTTCCACACGCACTTGCGCCAGCGCGGTGTTACGTTCGCGGATAAAAGAGTATAGCAGCGCGAATGCCACCGTCGAAATCGCGCCGATGTTCATCAAGAAAAACGCGAGCCGCACCAACGCCGGCAAATTATTGTCGGCGCGCAAATTTGGCTGAATCAAGCTGCTCGCCAATAACAAGGTCAAATACGCGGCGAACCACCCCAATGCCTGGCGCGGTCCATAAAAAATCAATGCCCCAATTGGCGCGAGCAGAGACCACAACACCACCGCGCTCGAATTGACAAAGCCGCCGAGCGCGATGCCCAATGCAAACGGCAGGAGCAAAATCAGCGCCAATTCCGCCAAGCGAAAAAAATCATAGTTGCCGGTGAGCGCAAACACAACCATCGCGGCAACCGAAAGCGCCGCATACGTCCATGGCACCAGCGCGGCAAGCGGTTCGGCATAGAACGCATAGAGCGCACCCCAAACCACTCCGGCGGGCAAAATCAAAAACGACATCAAAAGCAGATAGCGTTTTCGTACGCGCACTTCTTCAGTGTCGGATTCGCGCGCACCGATGCGAATCACTTTTTCTACAATATCTTTGACCATATTTGAGTTCAAGCGGCAGACATTCCAAAGCTTATATGCGACGCGTCAAACGTGTGAGATGAATTTCCAGGTCCGCGACGTTTTGCTCCGCAGTGTATGTGGACGCTTCGGCGTGGTCCGAATTTTCGGTATCGCGTTGTTTATAAAAAATCAAGCGCGCGTCGGATGACAACGCGCGCAGTTCTTGCAAAGAGTCGTGCAAAAGACCGGGTCCGCCGTTTCACAAACACAGCGGCTCGCCCGCATCGCTAATTTCGTAATAGATTCTTACGCCATTGGTATTAACGTAACCGTCGAATATTTCAGAATTCATCGTCCGATGTATGACGGCGCGCGTTTTTCCAAGAACGCGTGGACGCCTTCGCGATGGTCGGCAGTTTCGATGGCAATGTTTTGCGCGTACGCTTCATAATCGAGCGCGCCTTCCAAATCGGTGACGAGCGCGCGGTTAAAGGCGCGTTTGGAGAGTCCAATGCCGCGTGTCGGCGCAGTCGCCAATTGTTTCGCCAGCGTCATCGTCGCATCCATCAGTTCAGCGGGCGGAAAAACTTTGTTTGCCAAGCCCGCCGCGTACGCGCCGCGCGCGTCGAGCAATTCATTCGTCAGCGCCATTTCTAGGGCGCGCCCGTAGCCGATGAGGCGCGGCAAAAGAAACGAGGTGCCCGAATCGGGAGCGAGTCCGATGCCGATGAACGCCATGCGAAATTTCGCGTTCTCGGACACATAACGGATATCGCACGCGCAGCAAATGCCAAGTCCCGCCCCGGCCGCCGCGCCATTCACCGCGGCGATGATTGGTTTTTCAATCGTGCGGATTTTGGTCACAACCTTGTTGTAACCGTTCAACAGATGTTCGCGGACGCTTAAACCTTCGGGCGAATTTTGGCGTTCCAAAAATGCGGCGAGGTCTTGCCCCGCGCAAAAATTTTTCCCCGCGCCCGTAAGGACGACTGCGCGAATGGTTTCATCGCGTTCGATTTGTTTCAACGCGTCCAACGTTTCTCGCGTCATTTCGTCATCAAACGCATTCGATTTGTCGGGACGATTCAAAGTAATCGTGGCGACGCCGGAATCGGTCGTGAATAAAATTTTCGTGTAAGACATCGTTGTCGGATGGGCGGGTGGTCGGATGGTCAAGGCGAATTGACTATCCGACTATCCGCCTATCGGATTGAAGACCACAACATATCATCCGCCGAGCGCTGAATCGCTTCCATGACCTTGTGCGTTCCTACCGCGTCTTGAAACGTCGGCGGTTTGCGTCCCGCCAATTTTTCGCCTTGTATTTGTTTCGTCAAATCGGTTATCAATTCGCACAATGCCCACATGAGCGGCTCGCGCGGACGGTCCGGTAATTCGAGGCGGCGCGGAATTTCGAGCAAACCAAAATCGCGTTCGGTGTCGCGTTTGCCGGCGAGCGCGCCGCTGGTGATTTGCAGTGTCGCACGCGAACCGACGAGCGAAATGCTCCAGGGCAAATCTTCGCGCGCACCCGTGACAAAATTCAAAATCGCGCTGCCGCCGTTTTCAAATTTCAATAACGCGAGAAACGTGTCGTCCGCCGTCGCGGTAAATTTTTCAATTTTCTGTTCGCGTCCCACGAGCACGGGACGCCGCACTTTGGAGAATAACGTTTCGCGGTCGGCAAACACCGAACCGACAGGACCGAACCACCATTGTAACGCGTCAATGAAATGCACCGCGACATTGCGCATCACACCGCCGCCGCGTTTTTCGTCCGCCGCCCAATTACCATTTACACCCCACGGCTGCGCCATTACGAACGTAATCGTCGCACGCAAAAATTTGCCGAGATATTCTTCGGCAATCAATTCTTGCGCGTACGCGTACGAAGGCAAATAGCGCGTTTGAAAGGCGACGGCGTTTTTGATTTTACGCTGCTGCGCGGTCTCGTGCAGTGCTTGCGCTTGAGGCGAATTCAAACCGACGGGCGATTCCACCAACACGGCTTTTTTCGCCAGCATCGCTTTGTTCGCCAATTCCTTTTGCGTGTCGGGCGGCGTCGCAATGGTCACCAAATCAATTTCATCACGCGAAAAAATTTCGTTCGGATTGCCTGTGGCGAATGGGATGCCCGCGTTTTTGGCAATCGTCTTGGCGCGTTCCGCGTCCGCATCGCACACCGCGACGAGTTCCAAATTTTTGATGCGCCGCAGCGCGTCAATATGCAATTGCCCCCACGCCAAGCCAATCACTGCCGCGCGCACACTCGTCATGCGTCATCTTCATCCTGCCGACGCGGCATGTTGTCTTGAATATCTTGTGGCTGATGGCGCACCCACAAATTCAACAGGTCCCCTTCGGGCAATGCCTGATATTTTGCGGCAACAATTTCCAACTGCTTGCGCATTCCGGTCAGCGTCGGAAAATCCAAATGAATCGGACGTTGGGAATGCCACGCGCGCTGACAGCGCTCCATCAGCATTTGTCCTTTCAAGGAACGCACTTGACAGAGCGAAATAAAAAACGGACGCGCCGAATCGAGCAGTGAGTACATCCATTCATCTTTCACCACTTGAAATTCGGGCGGCGGTCCTTCGACAATCGTGATCAGTTCGGGGTCGGCTTCCATGAATAACCAGAGACTAGAGATTAGAGATTAGAGATTTAACTTGGATTCAATCTCTAGTCTCTAATCTCCACTCTCTACTTGCCTTTCCATTCTGCTTTTCGTTTTTCGACAAACGCGTTCATGCCTTCGTGCGCGTCGTCGGTGCCAAACAAAAAGTAAAACAATTTGCGTTCGTAATCCAATCCGTCGGCGAGTGAGGATTCGAATGCTTTGTTGACCGATTCCTTGGCGAGCCGCACAGCAATCGGCGCTTTGGACGCGATTTCGCGCGCGAGATTTTTTGCTTCGTCCAGATAGGATTCTGTTGGCACGACGCGCGCGACAAGTCCGCGCGCTTCGGCTTCGCGCGCGGACATGGCGCGTCCCGTCAACACCATTTCCATCGCTTTGGATTTTCCAATCGCCCGCGTGAGACGCTGTGTGCCGCCCGCGCCGGGAATGACGCCGAGATTGATTTCGGGCTGGGCGAATTGTGCGGACTCGGAGGCAACAATCAAATCGCAAGTCATCGCGAGTTCACAGCCGCCGCCGAACGCGTAACCGCTCACCGCCGCAATCACCGGTTTGGAAACTTTTTTGATGCGGTCCCAATACGCAATCCAATTTTTTTCCAACATTTCGACAGGCGTCGCGCTTGCCATGTCTTTAATGTCCGCGCCCGCGCCAAACGCGCGTTCATTGCCTGTGACAATCAGGCAGCGAATCGCCGCGTCCGCGTCCAATTCTTCGAGCGCGCTGGTGACTTCGAGCATGACGCGGCTGTTGAGCGCGTTGAGTTGTTTGGGGCGATTGATTTGTACAACCGCAATCGGTTCTTCGCGCTGAATGAGAATGAATTCGTATGGCATAAAATTTTGAGCGTAGGACAAATTTGCAATTTGTCCTCTGCAACTCGCGCGGAACAAATTACAAGTTTGTTCTACGGGGAAAGCAATTGTAATTCACCTTCGCGCACAAGCAAAAGTTTTTCAAACAGACCGCTTGGCGAATTTTGCGCGTCGGTTGCGATTTGTGCGCGCAGTGCATTGAACGCGGGATGCTCGCGCGCCAAGCCAAGCAGCAGGTCGTGCGTGGGTATTCCGAGTACGAGCTCGCCTTGGATGCGCGCTTGCCAGTCCAGGCGATGCGATGGCAACATCGCAAACGCGGCGGCGTTGGGCGAATGAGCCAGCAGCAGTGTTTCAATCCCTTCGCCATTCACCAAAGTTGGAATGTCTGCCGCGCGTCGTTCCAAATTTTCCAACGCAGCATCATACGCGGTTTGCGAATCAATCTCCCATGCGGGAATCGCATCGAGTTGAACATATTCAAACGAATCGTCTTGGTCGAGAATCAACGCCGCGCCCAAATCTTGAACCATCGAACGAACTACTACGCGCACACCCTCGTCGCGTTTTTTCATCCACTGCGGCGCGGTCATCCAGCGCGGCAATAATTTTTCACGCACGCGCGCAAATTTTTCATTCCCCATCTTTTCTTGCGCGCCGTTGTTGAGCAACGCGGCAATGAATTGTTCAATCACGAGCGACAATGCGTCGGGATTCGCGCGATAACGTTCATACGAACGTTCGAGTTGCGCGGCGGTCTCCGCGCCGCGCACGCGCAGACGCAATTGCAACCCTTTGCCGCCAAGAATTTCGATGTCGTTCAACGGACGCAAGCGCGCGGTGACAAGCGCGGAAAACATTTCCGCGCTCATCGGCGGGATTTCGCGTTCGTCAAAGGAGTCGGGCTTCCACATGAGCTTGATGACCGTTGTTCAAAACGACGGTAAAAAACCGCAACGAATGGAACGCGCTTGGGTTCTTTCGTTTGCCGTTGATTTCCAATCAACGGGGCGCGGGTGAATTTAACCTCAAGTACTCGTTCACGCGTCCATCGCCGATCCGGTACACATCGGCAACCGTTTCCGAGACGCGGCTCGCCACATCGCCAAAGATTTCCAGCAAATCGGTGAAATCGGTGTGGGCAGAAATTTTATACCATTTGCCGCCATTGCGCGCAGCCATTTCTTGATAATACTTGTCTTTGGTCCCGACGACAAAGGTGAGCATTTCGTTTTCGTGCAATTGTTCGATAACATCGTTGGCTTTGAGTTGGCGCGTTTGTAACGCGGGTTCGTCGGTGATGAGCAGGAGCACTTTGACCGCGTGCGGACGAAAATCGAGCGCCATTGCTTTTTGCAATGCTTCGAGCGCGGACTCGCCGCGATTCCCGCCGCCGCTGTAGCGCGGAATTTTTTGCAAACTGTTTTTTGTTGTTTCGATGTTGCGCGAGAAACCTGTCGCTACAATTTTGTCGCCCTTGACCGTGAGGTCGCCGAATGCGACAACGGCGATGCGCGAATCCATTTGCAAGTTCCCAAAGCGGTCAATAAATTTCGCGGCGGTTTGCAGCAGCCCTTTGATTTTGTCCGACATGGAGCCGGTGGTGTCAATCACAAAAACGAGGTCCACCGGTTTGCCGCGCGTCGCCAACAACGTTTCTTCCGTAATCGGTCGTTCCACGCGCGCCAGCCCTTTGTTTTCGTTTTTGCCGCTGCCCAATAAATTGGCAAATATCTTTTTGCCTGTCTTGCCCATCGTACACGTTCCTTTCCACGCGCCCAAGGCGCTGTGCTACACATTTTACGCTTGACGTTTCATGCTTCCCGTTCAAGTCCATCTCACAACGTCGCGCGTTATTGTTTCAACATCACCACGCGCCACAAGCTCACGCCTTCGCATTCGTACACACTTCGCAATACGAACGCGCCGCGCCAACCGTTACCGCTGAATTGCGATTCAGCTTCGTTCGATTCCTGGTCGCCGTATCCCAATTCATAGCCCTGCTTGGGCAGCTCGCGCACCAAGTAGCTCAAGCCGTCGAACAATCCCATCGGCGCATAGCCCAACACCTGAAGCGAATTGGGGTCATTGTTCAACTGCCACGTGTTGGTAATAACAGTGCCTTTGGGAAAGGGGAACTTGGGAAAGTTTTCGGGCAGGGGAACCACCTCTTCCAAAGGCGGCGTGCAATCGGGAAGCGCAATGTCTGCGGAGGGAATGCGCGTAAGGGGAATGTCTGCGCGCGGTGTATTTGTCGGGCGTCCGTGAATGACTAGATCGCCGCCGCCCTGCGCGGACGGATTGTCCACGCCAATTGGGGTGTCTTGCCCGCACGCAGCCAGCTCAAAGATAAATGTTAAAAGAATCAGCCAACCAAAATTCCAACGCGCTCGTTGCGGTCTCATACTCTCAAATGGAGAGACCGGATTTCGCATGATGGAAACCCGGTCTCGTTTACACGCGATGACACTCTCTTGTTATTGACTGCCCAAATCGGTGAGGTTCTGCTTGAAATATTCTTGGGTGTTTTGAATTGCCGCACTCACCGCTTCCTGCACCGTCGCGTCGCCATAGAACGCGCGCTGGATTTCATTGTTCAACGCGCCTTCCACTTCGAGCCACGTAGTCGCCACAGGCACGCGGCGGATGTTTGGAATCATGTCGAGATACATCTTGTTGTTTGCAGGCGGTTCGCTCGAGACGAGGAAATCGTTCGATTCGGCAATCCGTTTCATCGAAGGCACCGTGCGTCCTGTTTTTGCCAATTGGGATTGACCGACGGGTCCGTTCGCAAATTCCGTAAACGCCCACGCGAGGTCATGATTTTTTCCATCTTTGCTGATGCAGTAACCGTCGCTGTGCAAAATCGTCGCGGTGGTCTTGTCGCTTGGCATCGGCGCAACGTCCCACTCGAATGCTTCTTCAATCGTCTCGCGCAATTCAGGTGTTTCGACGCGGCTGTTCAAGTACATGCCCATCGTCCCGTGTTCAAAACGCGATTGGTCGCCTTCGGTGGCTTCGTCCGCTTTGGAGGGCACCACATGATGTTTGTTTTGCAAATCCACAAACCATTGAAACGCTTCCATCGCGGCGGGCGAATCGAGCGTCAACTTGGTGGGACGGTCCACATTGTCCACCAGTTCGCCGCCGTGCGCCCAGATGAACGGAGCGAGGCGAATCGTCGAAGGCGCGATGCCCAAACCGTATTGGTCAATCTTGCCATCGCCGTTCGTGTCCTTGGTCAATGCTTTCGCGGCGTTCAAGAAATCGTCCCATGTCCAACCCGCTTTGGGCAGCGGCACGTTCGCTTTTTCAAAGAGGTCTTTGTTGTAATAGACTTCGAGCGACGAGATGTTTTGTGGGATGCAAAATTGTTTGCCCTGAAACTTGAACGCATCCAACACTTGCGGATAAAAATCGTCAATCTTCATCACGGTGCTGGCTTTAAGATAATCGTCCACCGGAATCAACACATCCTTGATGGCGAATTGTCCAAAGCGCCGATAGTTGATGTTGATGACATCGGGCGGTGTTTTCGCCGCGTACAGCGCCGCGATTTTTTGGTCAAACTCGTCGTCGTTCGGGATATTGACCAAATTGATTTTGACGCCGGGATGCTGCTCTTCAAATGCTTCCGCGAGCTGTTCAAACCCTTCCACTTCGTCCGCGCCTTCATTGATATAGAATGAAATTTCGCCGCTCAAACCGGCGGGCGCGGATGTGGACACAGGGGCGGGAGTGGGTGCGGCGGTCGGCGCAGGCGGGTTCGTTGGCGGGGGGGGGGGATTCGTCGGCACGGCGGTGGGCGGCGCACCGCCGCACGCAACAACGGCAAGCGCCAGCAAGATACCGACGGAAACAAACAAAACACGTACAGCTGCTTTCATTTATTCCTCCTCGAAAAAATGTATTCTCGGCGCGCGAGAACGAGCCGTGAGTTTACACGAAGCGTTTTCGTCGCGCAAATCAACCCCGCCCCACCACACGCGCCAACGCGATTTGTCCCTGCAAAAAATAACGCTGCGCGAACGCGAACAAAAAAACGACCGGCGCGACGATGATTGCCGATGCCGCCATCAACACGGGAAAATTACTCTTGTGCGCCTGTTCCAGCAAACGCACCGCGATGGGCAGCGTGTAATTCGCTTCGGAATTCAGGAACAACTGCGCGTCAATGTAATTGCTCCAATACAAGGCGAACGACAACACCGCCACCGCAATCACGGCGGGACGCGCGAGCGGCAGCGCGACCCAGTACCACACTTGCAGCGCGTTCGCGCCATCCAAACGCGCGGCGTCATACAATTCCGTCGGCACACGCGAAAATGCGACGTAAAACAAAATCACATAAAACGGACTCGTCCCCATGATGCCGGGCGCGAGCAGCGGCAGAATGGTATCAATCCAACCCAATTGCGTGAACAAAACAAAGCGCGGCACCCACGTCGCGGTCGCAGGCACGAGCAGCAGCGCAATGCTCAGCGTCAACCACAGCGCGCGAGCGCGCGGCGACACTTGCGCCATCGCCAAGCCCGCCCACGACGCGGTGAGCAAGGTGAGCGGTACGGCAAAGAACACGACGCGGAGCGAATTGAACGTCACCTGCGCGAGCGCAACATAATCGTTTACCCGCGCGTAATTTTCAAACGCGAGCGGCGGCGTGAACAATTGAAATTCGCGCGGCGGCGGCAGTCCAACCGGACGCAGGGAATATGACAGCATCCACACTAAGGGAAACAAAAACAAAATAACGAGGACTGCCAAGCCCGCGTATCGCAAGCCCGCGCGCGCAATACGTGCCATCTAATCCAATTCCTCCAGACGAAACCAGCGCCGCATCGCGAGCACTTGACCCGCCACAATCGCCAGCGTGACAACATACACCAACGCTGTAGTCGCCGACGCATAACCGTAACGAAACAAACCGAACGCTTCGTCAAAAATATAGTGCGGCAAAAAATACGTGGTGTAGTACGGACCGTTTTCAGTCGTCAACAAACCCGTCACAAAGACGCCTTGAAATGTGAGCGCAATATCGCGGAACGACAAGAGCAGCAGCGTCGGCACCAACAGCGGCAGAACAATATGACGAAAACGCTGCCAGCGATTCGCGCCGTCCACCGCCGCGTTTTCCAACATCTCGTGCGAAATCATTTGCAGCGCGGCGAGCATCAAAATAAATCCCTCGCCCAATTGAAACAACCACATGACGACCACCGACGCGCGCGCGGTGAACGGAATCGTCAGCCACGGTACGCCTTGAATCCCAAACGCTTGCAGCGCGAGATTCACCACGCCAAAACCCGGATTCAAAATCAAAAGCCATACGAGGGCGTACGCGACTTCGGGAATAATCGTCGGCACGTACACACTCGCCCGCGCAAACCCAAACGCGCGCCCGCTCCGATTGAGCAAGAGCGCGAGCACTAATGCGCCGGTCACGCGCAGCGGCACGGCAATCAAAATGAACCACGCGGAATTGTACAGCGCGCGCTGAAACAATTGGTCCACCAACCAATGTCCAAAATTGGCAAAGTTGTTCCAACGCGGCGCGGTGAACAAATCATAGTCGGTGAAACCGAGCAGGAACGTTGCCGCCATCGGCAGCAGAATGAGGACAAACACTCCCAAGAGGAACGGAAGCAAAAGCAAAACAAGTTGTGTGCGATACGAGGGATGGAACAGCCGCAAAGGAAACGAACGCCTCATTTGAGACGCGCTCCCGCGAAATTTTGTTGTACGCATCGCCGCGCCGAACGGCTCCACTCCCATAGCCACACGCGCGTCAACCTCAACTCGACGATGAACAACGCCACCGCGACGACGAGCAATAGCGGCAGGTTCCAAAACATTCCAGTCGCGAGCAGCGCGCCCAAAAACAAACCATGAATGACGAGCCGAATCAACAGCAGCCAATGGTCGGCAGGTTCGCGCGGCACGCGTGCCTGCGCGAACGCCCACCACGTAACGCCCACAAATAACGCGAGCGTCAGCACAAACACAACCCACACCTCATTACGATAGACTGAAGCGTCATCCGGCACAAACGGCAGCGCCGCCGTATTTTCCAATGCCACAAACGGCACGAGCGTCGCAATCAGCGCGAGAAATGCGAGAATGGGGACGACCCATTGTAGGGAACGAACGCCGTTTCGTTCCGTCCCATCCCGTTTTCGTTCCGTCCCATCCCGTTTTCGTTCCGTCCCATCGCGTTTTCGTTCCGTCCCATCGCGTTTTCGTTCCGTCCCATCCCGTTTTCGTTCCGTCCCATCCCGTTTTCGTTCCGTCCCATCGCGTTTTCGTTCCGTCTCGTGACGCGCGCGCACCCACCGCGTAAAAAACGAAAACCAAAACGCGACAAAGAGCCACGCGAAAAAATTGCCCCACGGCACGCCGAACCAGCCCTGGTCCGCGCGAATCGTCCACGTCCACAATCCCAACCGAATTGCAATCGCATCAATCGCCAAATCCAAAAGAATCGCCCACACCGCATCTGCCATTGGCGCAACAACGACAAATGACGAATGACGAATGACGAAAGCCACATTTCTATTTGTCCTTGGTCCCTCGTCTTTCGTCGGGTTGATGGACGCATCACTCACGCCCAGCGCGTCGGTGATATTCATTGCGCCCGCGATAATCAGCGCCCACGTCAACGCAATCGCAATCGGCACATCGCCGAGCAAAATCCAATTTTCGTTATAGCGATACGTGCCAAACAAAAAAATATCGCCTTGCTCCAACAGCAAGCCGAATAGAAACGCGGTAATCAATTCAACAAAACGCGCGCGAGAATGTTTCCACGCGCGAAGCGCAGTGACAACAAAAGTGATCATTACACCGAGCTGTAGAAACGCGTACCAAAAGTCTGGCGTTGTCCCAATCTCCAATCTCCAGTCTCCAATCTCCAGTCTCTATTTTGTTTTCCCAAAATACGCGTAATTCATTTGAATATATTCACGCCACTGTTCGGGCACCTGGTCTTCGGGAAAAATCGCGCTCACGGGACATTCCGGCGCGCACGCGCCACAGTCAATACATTCGTCGGGATTGATATACAACATGTTATCTTCGGGTCCGCCGTGAATACAATCCACCGGACACACCGCCACACACGACGCATCTTTAACATCCACACACGGTTCGGCAATGATATATGCCATGCAACAATTCCTTTGTGCTTTTATTTCGCGCCCGTCAACAAACGGCGCAATATCTGAATTTCAGAATCATTCAAGCCACGAATTTCCGCGAGACAATCCAAAGCATCCGGCAGATTCTCTTGCAACAACCATTCCTTGCGAAACCAAAAGCCCGGAATTACGCGCGAATGGAATTTGTCCTCTTGGTCTGCCAAAATCGGCTGATATTTTCCACTGTCATCCAGACCAAAATAATCCACGCGCTGCTTGCCTTGACGCGGGTCAATGATGAGATATTCACGCACACCGATTTCTTCGTATTCGTAGAACTTGTCTGCCCGGTCTCGCCCCACGCTCTCATCTGACACGATCTCGACAACAAAATCAGCGGCGCCCGCCAAGTGCGTTGCTTTGAGTCGCTCACGATTTTGTTGCGAAAGAAAAATCAAGTCGGGTTCGCGCGCAACATTCACCAATGCACGCATCACAATCCGGTCAGTCAAGACAATTCCCAAACCCAGCAATTCGACAAACATACCCAAAACGCGGTCCAAGAAATTAACCAGCTGTTGATGTTTCACACTGACAGGCATATAGACTCGCACCTCCCCGTTGACCCACTCGGTCTGCACGCCTTGATCCTCAAGCGCGAGATACTCTTCGAATGTAATCTTGCGAACATGTTCTCCAACCCGGAGGGCGGGCAAAGTTTGATATTCCATACGTACCTCTTTCAATCGACTCTCGCGCACGAGATGCACCTGCGGCAACTCCATCTCCAAATCTCTTGTCTCCAGTCTCCCTTTATCACGCACACGCCAATACACCGCGCTCGCTTCCTCAATCAACCGCGCCACGTCCACGCCATAACATGCAGGCGCGTAGGGTTTCAAATAATTAATGCCGCGTCCCAGAACCTTGATAACGCCATTGTAATTGCCCTTGCGGAGATGATGAAATCCCACGCCGACTTGCAAGATGCCCTTGTAAAAATTGCGAATCGTCGTATCCGTTTCCGCGCGCCAAATCCATTCCAACGTTTCATGCTGCTCAAAATATTCGCCGCGATTGAATTGCTCGAACGCGTGCAGCATTCCCGGCGTTGGCGCGCGGTCACAGCACGCGCGCGTGGGGGGGTCAACGGTAGAGAGGACAGCAGGAATATCGTTCATCCTTCGCCTTTTTCAATCTTGACATACGCCACTTCCATCCACTCTCTCATCGGCACCGCGACACGCGCAAACGAAAATTCTTTGCCCGGTCCCATCGTCGTCGCGTTGTTGTCCACCCACGCGACGAATCCGAGCGGCACGTTCGGCGGATTTTTCGCGCGGAATTTTTCTTGCGCGTCCACCATAAAAATCGCTTCGTCCGCGCGCCATTCAATTTTGTATTCGTGCCACTGCGTCATGTCAATTTCGTCAAGCAAAATCTCTTGCGCGTTCATCATTTTTTCTGCCGTCGCGAACATTACTTTGTCCATGCCGGGAATTTTGAACACCGCGTTACCCACCGCCATCGTCAACGCGTCCGCTTTGCCGCCGTTCAAAAATCCCGCGCGCCAACCGTGCCCGCGCAAGCCGCGCACAAACGACATGTCGCTTTGCGGCGACGCGTAAAAAAACCAAATCGCGTTCGGCGGCGCTTGCACGTTGCCTGACCAATCGAACGGGTCATTCCAGAAACCAAATCCCGCCGTGCCCATCAATTCTCCGGCAGGATGACTAAAGCGCGCGCGCACCGTCAACGTCAACGGCGGCGTCCAATGCAAATTCCAACGCGGCGCGGTGCGATGGTCGTCAATTTCCGCGTCCGACAATTCATCCGCCACCGCGCCGTCGAGGACCAAGCGCGCAATGCCCGGCGATGATTCAATCGCGCTGTGTCCAATCGCAAAGCGCACCCAACGCGGATGAAAACCCTTGACAAAACGGTCTTCGATGAAATCCGAATGATTATTCATAATTTTTCTCCCCTCTCCTTTTGGGAGAGGGGTTGGGGGAGAGGGATGTCACACCGTCAACACAATTTTCCCAAACTGTTCGTTCTTGCTCAAACGTTCATGCGCTTCTGCCGCGCGTTCGAGGGACAGCACCACATCCACCACCGGTTTCAATTTGCGCTGAAACACCAATTTCATCACATCCATAAACTCGCCTTGATTCGCCATCGTCGTGCCGATAATTTCCAATTGCTTCCAAAAAATCAAACGAATTTCTTCGGCGGGATTCGGTCCCGTCGTCGCGCCGTATGTTACAAGTCGCCCGCCCTTTCGCAGTGCGCGCAATGATTTCAACCACGTCGCTTCACCGACGGAATCAATCACCATATCCGCGCCGCGTTTGTTGGTAATTTTGAAAACCTCTTTTTCCCATTCGCTCGTCGTGTAATTGATGAGAATGTCCGCGCCCAACTCTTTTGCGCGCTGCAATTTCTCGTCGCTGTGCGAGGTGGCAAAAACGCGCGCACCCGCGTATTTGGCAATTTGAATCGCGGCGGTTGAAACGCCGCTGCCCGCGCCGAGAACGACGACATCATCGCCCGCTTGCAAACGCCCGCGCGTAATCAACGCGCGCCACGCCGTCAAAAACGCGAGCGGCGCGGCAACAATTTCTGTAAATTCAAAATCATCGGGAATCGGTAACACATTACGCTGCGGCACGCGCATAAATTCCGCGTAACCGCCGGGCAAATGTTCGCCATAGATTTTAAAATTTGTGCAGAGCGGATGCTCGCCGCGCAGACAAAATTCGCATGTGGTATCCCACCAACCCGGATTAATCGTCACGCGTTGTCCCGCGCGAAATTGTGTCACATTCGCGCCAACGGAATCAATCACACCCGCGACATCCGAGCCGAGCGTGAACGGCATTTGCAATTTCAAGCCCGGCAATCCTTCGCGCACCCACACGTCGAGCCGATTCAACGCGACCGCTTTCACGTTGATGATGACATCATCCGGTCCCGCGTCCGGTTTGGGCAAATCAGTGAGCGTGAGTTTGTCCACGCCACCATGTTCAAAAATCGCGACGGCTTTCATCTCGCTCCTTTGCGCGGCAAATAAAAATGCGGAAGCATCTTAGCATTCCGCATTTTCAGTGTCAAAACTCGCTCTGTTCGGGAAGCCACCCAACGTAAAAATCATTCTCTTCCACATCGAGTGGTTCGACTGTTTGCAAATCGAGCCGTTGCAAGCGCGCGCCGTCCCATGCGAATCGTTGTTCGCGTCGCACCCCGTCTTCTCTCCACGCAATACTCACCGCAAGTCCGTTGCGCGTGGCAAGACGCACGGGTTCCAAGAGCTGCACATTTTCTACATTCCATCCCGCAAAGATTTCGCGCGCCTGCCATTGGTCCGCTTTGCGATACACCAGCCAAACGACCTCACGTTTGTTAATCTTGTAACCATCTTGAACAACCAAGAGCAATTCGTTCTGCCCATCTCCATCCCAATCCAAGACTTGGGAATCGCGCCATTGAAAGCCAAGCGCGCCAACTTCGGGAAAACGTTTTGATAATACTGTCCCATCAATTGCGTATTGTTGCAAATAGGCAGCAACGACTCCACCTTGAAACAAAATGTCATGTGCTGAGGCAGGCAAGTCCGCGTTTGATTTTCCATCGGCATCATAAAGTTCGGCTGCTAAATCCATTTCGCGCGGGAGCATTGCCCACGCGCGGATTGCTGCGTCCGCGCCGCGATAATTTTTTAAAAAGGCAAGCGCCAGTCGTCCAACGGTGCCTCCTGCTTGCGCGGCTTCTTGCATCGCTTGGCGCGCTTCCGCCTCGCGTCCCAAAAGCGCCAATGTTTGGCTCTGTCGAAAACGCGCAAAAGCGCGCGGTGCATGCTCGACTTGATACCATTTTTCGGTTTTCAAATTTGAATCAGTCGCCGCTTTCGCAAACGCGCGCTCTGCACCTTCATAGTCTCCGCGTCGAAACAACACTTCGGCAAGATTGATTTGATGCCGCACGCTGCGTGGTGGTTCGATTGAGCGCGCGCGGCGCACCATTTGGTTAGTTGTGGCATCATACCTCCAAACTTCTGTCGCGCGCAGATGGTCCACCATTTTGGCAGAAAAAACGCCGAACCAAGGGAACGTGAATTCAACCTCATTCCCATATTCATTCGTCACAAAACGATAGGTCGAATCGCCTGCCCAATTCACGAGCGTGCCGCGAAAAATATCTTGCCACGCATGCGTGACTTGATTCCACCGCATAATGTGCAATTCCGTGCGCGAATTGCTTCCGCCGGCGTGAACATAGCTGAATACAAGTTCGTTGACTCGATCGCCGTCCAAGTCCACCGCGTTGAAATCGTCGAGCCATGCCCAGCGTTTGCCCTCGCTGTCAAACGCACCCAACACGCTCATCGGCAATATCTTGAATTGCGCGCCTTCGCGATACAGCATCACGATTGGGTCGCCTTGTAACCCCACAAAGCCGAACCCGATAAAATCTTTTCGTTCGCCATTTTCCTTTGTCAACGGAATGACGACGAGACGCGCCGCAACACCGTCTGGCAATTTCAAATTACCAAGCAGCGTTTCCCATTCGCGTACTGCGGCGTGGTCGGATAAGGATTCCGCCGCACCGACGCGCGTTTGAAAAAATTCACGCGTCAAGCGCGCGAGTGCGTTGTACAACACCGCCGGGTCGCCCTTATCCGACAGAAATTGGTCGAGAGCATTTTGCGCGCGGCGCGAGAATTGTGCAGCATTTTCCGGCGCGGGCGTTACCGTCGGCAGCCGAGTTACTTGCGCCGATGCAGAATCTGAACGCGTTGTTACTATGGGCGCGGGCGGTGGATTTATTGTCGCCGCCGCGCAACCGCCACACCACACGAGCGCGAGGAAAAGAAAAACTCTAGAAATCATCGTCCAATACGCCGCCGCCCACGCTCGTCCAATTGTCCTTGCGCGGTTCCAGCGTTTGCGCGTCGAGCCAAATGATGCGCGCCGCGCCGTTGTTGGGCGCATCCCACGTGAACGCGATTTCGTTCGGCGTGAACGCGTCGGGTAGTTTCAATTTCAACGCGCGCTGTTTGGAATTTGGCAGCAGCACCGCGTTGCCTTGAAATTGCACCGTGTCGGCAACATCCAGCGCGCGGACGCGCCACGCGTTGTCGCGTTGGTACACAAACCACAACACTTGGGCCGCGTTGGGCGAATTGCCGCCTTCTTGCGTGACCACAAAAAATTCATTCACATCATCGCCGTTCAAATCCGCCACCGCGCGCGCCAAGGGTTTCAATCCCAACCGCTCTAACGCGCTCCACATTTCGTCGGGCTTTTTGTCCGCGTCGGCATGTGTGTTCAGATATGCCGCGACGATGCCGCCTTGCGCGTAAATCTCTTGCGCGTCAAACGGAAAATCCAAATTGCCCGCCTTGCCTTCGTAAATCAAATTGTACAAATCGCCCGCGTTCGCCATCGCAATCCAGCCGCGCAGCGCGCTGTCTTGCCCCGCAGAATTTTTCGCGAACGTGTTCGCCAGCGACGCGAGCGCGTCGCCGCTTTTTTGCGTATCGCTTAATAATTTTTTTGCTTCCTCTGCGCGTCCCAACAGACCGAGCAACATCACCTTACGAAATTTTGCGAACGCTTTCGGGTCCGCTTTCGATTCGGAAAAATCTTCGGCTTGCAGCGTGGGGTCGCTCCACGCGCGTTCGTACATCAAGAGCGCGTCGTTCCACGCGCCATTGCGAAAGGCGTATTCGCCCGCGTTCAACGCTTGACGCGGCGTTTTGGGCGCGTCAATGGTTTGGCTCACGCGCACAAAACGGTCTTGCGCGTCATCATATTCCCAACGCTGTGTCGCGTTCGGATGCGCGAGCAGCTTGTGGTCAAACGCGCCGAACCATGGGAACGTGAGTTTGATGCTCGCCGCATCGGCAGCCGTTTCAATTTCGTAATCGGATTCGCCTGCCCAGTTAATCAAGTTCGCGTGAAAGATGGGGTGTAATTCTTTTTTGTCTTGGACCCACCGCGCAATCGTCAACGCATTCGTCGTGCCGCTCGCGCCGGGATATTCCAAAACGTAAATCAGTTCGCGCGCGCCGTCGCGCGTCATGTCTTGGGTCATGACTTGAGTCGGATAAAAGTAGCGCCCCTCCGGCGTCGAAATGTCGTCGAACGCGACGGGCGGCAGAGTTTCGTACGTCGCGCCCAATCGTTCCACCGCTACAATGGGCAGCCCCATCACACCTTGCAGGGCGACAAATATCACATCGCGACTGCCCCCTTGGTCATCGCCCGCGTGAATGGCGACGGCTTGCGCTTTGCCCTGCCCCGGCAAATTGGGAATCTGCGTCAACGCGACCTCGAGCTGCGTGAGCGCGGGCTGTCCTTCGAGCGAAACATCGCCGTTCGCCGTCGCCGCGAGAAATTCACCGATGCCGCGCGCCAACGCGTCATACAAGGGCTGCGGGTCGGAATCGGGCGGCTGATACGTTTTGAATAATTCGCCTGCCGCCGAAAACATGTCGTTCACATTTTCCGGCGTGGGCAAGGTTTCCACCGTTGCCGTTGGCGCCGCCGCCGCAGGCGTATTCGATTTGGGAGTAACGGGAATGCCGGTGGCGATAGGCAGCGTAGCGGGCGGAAGCGGCGTGGGCGTGGCGCGCGTGCTGACGCAGCCGGCGAGTGAAATCAAAATGAGCAAAAAAGCAGTACGAAAAAACACACGTCCTCCATTCTCACAATGCGCGATAAAAAACCGCCTGCGCTTGCGCACCATGGCGGTTTGGAATTTTCTATGGATAGGACGCCATCCCGGCGCGTTCGGTTCCAATGAACCGTTATGCCGTCGCGACCAACGCTTTTTTGCGGTATTGCCGCACCTGAATATTCTGCGCGATGGACAGACCGCTCACGAACAGCGCACCGACAAAAAAGATGCCCGCGTAAAACGCAATCACCCAATTCCCCGCGCGCAGAGAATAAATCAAGGTGAACAAATTCCACGCGGCGACCATAAATTCAAACAGCACCCAAAAATCGAGATGCAGTTGATATTTTTTGTTCACCCACGCTTCGCCGCTTTGTTCCACACCAAATTTTGGCGTGCGTTCAAAACTCTTGCCGCGCCCCGTGACCATTTCCCATGCCGCGCGCACCGTGTTCGGCATCATCCCCGCGCCGAGCGCCATGATAAAGAGAATCGCCGGAATCTTGCGCCACCAGCCGCTGCCCAATTCTTTTTGCGCGAGCGTGAAATACATTGTCGGCGCGAGCGCGGACAGATTAAACAGCGCGCCGACGCCGTACAACGCGAGCAGCGCCGGGAATTGCTGTGAATAAAAAACAATCGCGGGATACACGAGCATCAACGCGAACATGAAAAGATGAATCGAATAGCCCGTGAGATGAAACGTCGCTTCGAGTTTGCGCGCGAGCGAAATCGGCGCGTTCCACACTTGCGGCAAAAGTTTCACCGCGCACTCGAGCGAACCTTTTGCCCAACGATGCTGCTGCCGTTGATACGCGCTGAACGTGACAGGCAGTTCCGCGCGCGTCACCACATCGCGCAAATACAACGCGTTCCAGCCCTGCAAAAACGCGCGGTACGATAAATCCAAATCTTCGGTGAGCGTATCCTGTTTCCATCCGCCCGCGTTCTCAATCGCCGCGCGCCGCCACACGCCTGCTGTGCCGTTGAAATTGAACCAGTAGCCGCCGCGCGAACGCGCAAATTGTTCCACCACAAAATGCGCGTCAATCGCCAACGCCTGCAAAAACGTGAGCAGTGAATACTCGCGATTGACGTGTCCCCAACGCGTTTGAATAAACGCGAGTTTTTCATTCGTGTCCGCGACAAAATGCGGAATCGTTTTCAAAAGAAAATCGCGCGGCGGGATAAAGTCCGCGTCAAAATACGCGATATAGTCCGCGTTCGTCAACGTCATACCGGCGGCAAGCGCGCCCGCCTTGAACCCGGTGCGCAGCGTGCGGTGAACATGCTTGATGTTGACACCGTGCGCTTGCCAACGCTCCACCGCCTTTTGCGCAATCTCGCGCGTTTCGTCCGTCGAATCGTCCAGCACCAAAATTTCCAATTTCGCCGCGTCCCATTCAAACCGCGCGCACGCGTCAATCAAACGTTCCGCCACATACAACTCGTTGAAAATCGGAATTTGCACACTGACCAACGGTTGTTCGGTCAACGGCGGCGCCACCGGGTCCGCGCCGCTTTTGCGCGCCGTGACCAACGCCAGATACAGAAAATTCACGCCAAAGGCGAAAAGAATAAAGAGCACGGTGGCGTACAGAACGATGGCAAAGATGAACAGAAAACTACTCATTTACACCTCATGACAAATTTTGTGCGGAGCAGACAAAAACATGCGGGCGCGTCTTTATTTACGTCCGCGCGCGGCGCGGGGATTGCCAAGAAACACTAATAAAATGGCTGTGCAAAAACGCTGGGCGGACAAATTCAATTGATTCTTTGCATACCGCCAATCCGGTAAATTCATTTTGTTAGTGTTTCTAAAGGCGATACCTTCCCGGCGGCGTTGGCATTCCTACGCGCAGAGAACGCGGCGGCAAAAAGACCCCACGCGCTCCACTGCCAGATGCGCCCCGACTGCCACAGCCACGGATAATAATCAAAAAATCCGACGACCAACATCACAATCAGCGCCGCGCCCACGGCGGCAAGCCACGGCTGCGTACTCATTTGCGCGCGTTGCCTCCACATGACAACCAACGGCGCCAGCATCAACCACATCCACAAAAACGCGCCCAACAAACCGAGTTCCGCCGCCGCGACCAAAACCACCAAATGCGCGGGCTGGTAATCATATTGGTCACGTGGAAAATCCTTGTCCAGAAAATACATGCCGAGTGGGAGCGCGCCATTGCCGACGCCCAACAGCTGCCGCTGATAAAAAATTCGATTCGCCGATGCAATCAGCACGTCGCGTTCCACCAGCGAGCGCGCTTCGCTCACATTTTCTTGAAACGCGTTTTCTTGTCCCACGCGCAGCGCAATTAAACGCTGATTGTTCAGGAATGGCACGACGAGCGCGACGGCGACCACCACCGCGCCAAGTCCGAACGCGCGCAAATAGAAAAAGCGTTGCGTCTGCTCACGCAGCAATGCCGCAAGCATGACGACAACGCCGATTCCCAACGCCAATTCCGCCGCACGTGAAAACGAAAAAAACAGCGCAATCACGCCAAATGCCAGGGGCACAAGCAACCCGTAACGCGCACGACGGTGTGCGGGATCCAAATAATAGCCCAGAACAAAAATCAAAGCAAAAGCGAGAAACCCGCCCAACAAGTTCGGATGGTCAGTCAAACCGTACGCGCGCAAAATGCGCGCGTCGTCATAACGCAAAATGCTCACGCCCGTTGCCGCAGGGTCCAAATGCAATTCGCCCCACGCGCTCAAACCCACACTCCCTTGATTCAAAAATTGCAGCGCGGCAACACTGCTTTGAATCATGACGGCGAGCGCGAGCGGCAGCACAATCCATTCCGCGCGCAGCGGCGTATTTACGAGCGCAAGATACACGCCAAACAAAAACAAAAAGCGCATCGAATGATAAAACGTCAGCGCGGGGTCAACACTGACGAGGACGCTCGCAAAACTCAAAAGCACCAGCGCAGCGAGCGGCAAGGTGAGATACCAGGGTCCGCGTTGAAACGGCTTGCCCGCGACAAACGGCGCGCTCAACCCAAATAGCACACTCAGCACGATAAACAAATCGCTCGGATAAATGAAAAAATCGGTATAGCCCGAAAACACCGGCGGGGTGCGCCGCAGGACACCGAGCCACTGCACCATCCAGGGCGATGAAAACAAGAGCGCGGCGATAGAAAATTTTGCCGCGCGCGTAATCCAGATTCCCGCGCGTTCCCGCGCGGACAGCGTTGCGTTCAAAAGAAAATTGTCTCCTCCGCAAGACAAATTTCAAATTTGTCCTACCGCCCTCACCGCGCGTACACACCTTCCAACCGCGCGCAAATGTGCGTTAGATTATACTCACTCTCGACCATTTGCCTGCTGCGTTCACCCAACGCAACGCGGTCGGTGTACGCCCGCCGCATCGTTTCCGCCAACGCGTTCGCGTCGCCGACCGCGCACGTGATTGCCCCCCCCCCTCGCGCCAAATCTGCCAACGCACCCACGTGCGTTCCCGCCAACGCGCAGCCGCACGCGCCGGCTTCCAGCGCCGCCATGCCCTGCCCTTCATGACGCGATGCTTGTACAAACACGGCGGCATTTTGATACAACGCGGCGAGTTCATCATGCGGCACATTTCCCGCAAACGTCACACGCGCGGCAAGATTCAATTCACGCGCCAACGCGCGCAATTCGTTTTCCAATGGCCCAACACCCGCAATCGTCAACTGTGCGTGCGGCAACTTGTCCGCCGCCAACGCCAAGGCGCGCAGCAAAATGCTTTGGTCTTTGACCGGCAGGAGCGAACCAACGTTTACAAAACGCGCGTTCGCGTGCGCGCTTGGCACACGTGCGAATCGTTGTAAATTCACTCCAAGCGGCAAGCAATCCACGCGCGCGTTCGGGTTGCGCGTGCGCGCGGTGCGTACCATTTGCGCGCAGCCGCACAACAGACAATCCGCGTAATTCAAAATCGCCGCGTTCATCCAGCGCTGGCGCGCAATCAAATCCGCGCCGTAACCAATCTCGCGCCGTCCCACCAATTCGCCATTCACGAGCCATACCACTGACGGCACGCGCAACAACCTTCCCGCGAGCACCGCCACGCTGCCCGCTTCGCCTCCAAAAATCGCGTGAACCACATCAAAACGCGCGCGGCGGTGTTCGCGCGCGATGCTTTGCAAAACATTTTTCCACAAACGCGCGCTTGCCAAGCCGCGACTGCCCACACCGTTAAAGCTGTGAACCGTCGCGTTTCCGATGGCGTATGTGTCCACCCGATGCGGGTAACGCATGGCGAACACATGCACCGTGTGTTTGCGCGCGAGTTCCCGCACAATATCCGTATGCGCGGGAATGCACCAATCGTTTTCATCCGCCGAAAACCCGGGTACTACGAACGCAATGTTCATTCGCAATCCAACACGCGATATGTACAGTCACGCACCCGATACAACGTCCATCCTTCAAACGTATCGAGCGGATGCAAAAAATTTGTTTCCGTCAAACCGCGCACCAATTGGTCAGGCAAACGTCCGCGCCATTGCGAGTCAATGTTGTTGGTGTCGGCATACAAATACGTTGGCACATCACTTGGCAGTGTCGCGGGGTCCATGTTCCATAAATTCTCGACGCGAATTTTTGAATACGTTTTTAGCGCGCCATCAATGCTCATAGTGTACACCAAAGCATTCGGCAGCAGTTGCGTTTCGAGCCAGCGCACATGTGCCAGTTCGCGCGCCTTGCTGTCCAACACCGGCGCCAGCACACGCGGCTGCCACACCAACATCACAAGCAGCGCGACACCAATCCATCCCAAAAGTAGTAACGACTTGAGTCGTTCCCTCGCGCGCCATTTTTCCCAAACCCATCCTCCGCCAATTCCCGTCACCACCGCAATCGGCGCAAACAATCCCAAACTAAAGCGAAAATTTTCGTATGGAATGCCCGCGAGAAAAAAATACATTCCCAAAATCCATCCCAACAATAAAATCGTTTTTGGAAATAGCTCTAGTCGCCGTAGGACGACTTGGCGATGTTGTTGCGGCGAATTCATTCGCCATACTCCCACCACAAACAACGGCGTCAAAATCCCAAACAAATACGCGGGATGCGCAAACACTTGCCCATAAAAAATCGCGACAGGCAGCGCATAGTCGAAATGTCCGTCCGCATTGTCAAAAGAGCGCGCGAAAAAATTTAGAGCGCTCCATCCTTCCAACCAACTCTGTCCCGCGAGCGGCGCGTTCGTCGTCGTTCGAATCAGCAGCTGCGGCAGCAAGACGATGGCGATGATGCCGCACGCGAGCAGTCCGCGCGCGCCATGTTTCACGCGAACATTTTCTTGGCGCGCCATGAGCAGCAGCGTCAAAATCCACACCGCCGCGAAAATCAAATTTTGCCAGCGCGTCCACACCGCCATTCCTACCGCGAACGAAGCAATCGCGAGCGTCCACACATTTCGCGTGCGCGCGTAACGGAGCAGCAACCACGCGCCGAGCGCTGCCCACATCAACGCGGGCGCGTCCGCCATGATGACGACGGACGATTGCGCGAGTTGTCCGTTGACCGCGCAGAGCAAACCTGCGACCCAGCCCGCGACATGTTTGTATGCGTGCGGTGCGGCTTCCCGCGCCAACGCAAACGCGAACGGCGCAACCAACGCGCCGCACAGCATTGTCGCAATTTGCGCGGTGGCAATGTTCGCGCCGCCGACAAGAAACGCAGCGTTCAACAACGCGGGATAACCGAGGGGCCACCAAAACGCGGGCGGCGTTTGCCAATGTGTCCACGCCTGAAACCCTTCGCGCGCGTATGCGAAATAGGCATACGCGTCCTGCCCGTACAAACCATCGAACGCGTAGAGCTGCGCGAGCGCGAGGCGGTCCACCAACGCAGCAATGAACAAAAAAAACATCGCCGCACGTGTGGATTCAACGAGGCGCATACTGCATGGTGGGAGCGGTCGCGCGCAGCAGAGACCACTGCGCCGCCAACCACAACACTGCCATCGGTGTCACTTGGGCGACTAGCCGATAGCCCGCGCTCGCCAAATGACTTGCAAACGGAGTGAACGCGGAAAAAATGAACGCGCAAGCCATCAGGACAAGATACAACAGTGGCGCCAGCAACAATACATCGCGCGCAAAATTTTTTACAGAAAACATTCGCGCTATCCGAACCAAGCCAATCAAAATCCAAACGAAACCAAATTCCGCGCTTGCAAATTGTTGGAAAAAATAAAACGCAATCGTCGGCACGCGCGTCACATTCGCCCAAAACGTTTCCGCCGTCAAGGGCAAGAAATCAATATTGCGTGTTCCGTGCGCGGCGAGAAACCAAGCCCACGCGCCCGCGCCGAGCGCGCCCGCGCCAAAAGTCGTCACCGCGCCCCACCACGCGCGACGTTCACGCGGCGCGCAAAAAATTATTGACCCCGCAAGCGCAAAAACCAAGACGAGACCTTCGCGTTTCGTCCACACCAAACACAACGCGCCGAATACCGCCGCCGCCCACGCGCCGCGCGAACCGTTTTCATTCCACGCCGCGAGCGCCAGCGCGGTAAACAGCGCGTACACGGCGAACGGAATGTCCGCGTAATTTTCCGCGCTCAGCAGCGTGACCGTTGGAAGTGAAGCGACGAGCGCCGTGACCAACCACGCGCGAGTGGGGCGCAGTGCAAGATTGCGCGCGGCGCCATACGTCAAGCCGACCAAAGCGGCAAAGAATGCCAACGCGAGCCAACCGACAAAGCGGTCGTCGGGCGCGCCGAGCCATTGAAACAACCAAGCTTCCAGAGACGGCAGCAGCAGCGGATAATCGAGATGTGTCACCGCGCGCGCGGAATCGGCAAACACTGCCGCGCCAAGATGCTGCTCCAAAAAAATCGCGCGCGCTTTCATCGCCCACACGACCCAACTGTCCCAAAAAACCAATGGCTGTCCGAGCGCGATTACGCCGACAAACAGAAACTGCAGCGCGGTCCACAACATCAAAAAAATTTGTGGCGGCGAGAGCGAATCGGGCAAAGACGGCAGTCGGACATTGCGGATTCGTGCGAGCGACACAATTCCACTCGCGAGCGCGAGAGAGGCGAGACACAGAGTTTGAACAGAGAGGGCAACCCCGAACGCGTTCAAGAGCAGCATCGCCAACGCGGTGACGCCCGCGCCCATTGCCCACGCACTCGCGACCCGCAGCGCGCGCCCGCGCGTCCAAGCGAACGGCGCGCCCAGCAAGAAAATCGCCGCGAGCGCAAAAATCGCGCGCCACCACCCACTGCTATCAGCAAATTCAATGGGCGCGTTCTCGGCAGAAACGACGTGCGCGTTTGCGAGCGAATACAACGTCGCGCCATTCAAATCTGTGCGCGGCACCGACGCATCGAAACGGACATCGGCAAACGATAGAATGAAATCGGTCCCGCGTTCGCGCGCCGCGTGCAGCAGCGCTTCCGATGTCAACGGCGTGCTCGTCCACCAACGCGCTTGCCATGAGCCGTCGTTCGCGGCGGGCGACAGCCACAGCACCGCGCGCGGGGTCAAATAATACAGCGCGCGATGATAGGTCGTATATTCCCAATGCTGCGCGTCCTGTCCGTCGGTAACGAGCAACACGCGCGCGTCACGCGGCAGCAGAGTCTGCGCGCGCTGCAACACATCATACGGAACCGTCCCGAGCGCCGCGCGCGTTTGCGCGTGAGGGTCGCGGGCGAGCTGCGCAAGAGTTGCGGCAGGCATCACGAAACCGCGCACGCGCAGAACAAACAATGCGCCGTTCGTCAACAAGACCACACACAAGCCGCATAGAAATAACGTTTCGAGAGAAAAGTGTTGGCGTAACGTCATGGTGCGCGTGTCACGTGATAGATTTCAAATGCGCCGTATGTGGCATCCGCATACCGCCCCACCGGCTGTGCGTCATGCGCGCGCAGCCATGTGCGAAATGCCGCGCCGATTGTGGCATCGTTTTCACTCAGGTACGTGCGCGCCGCGTCATCGAGCAAAATGTAATCACTCTGCTGCGCGCTCAATGCCTGTTTGATTTCCACAGGCGGATTCGTCAAGCGCGGATTGGCAAGCCAAAACGGGACGGCGAGAGAATGATACTCGTATGCGTCCCAACCGAACCAATACCGCTGCAAACCGAGCACGCGCGTTCCTTCGGGCACAAACGCGCGCAAGTGCGCGTTCAACCGGGCATACGGCGTCGTCACATCCGCCTGCTGTTGAAACCACGCGTAACGCGTGACCCCTTCAAAAACCACGAGCGCCAGCACAAGTACGAGCGCGGCGCGGACCGGCATCCATTTTGAAAAATGATTCCACGCGACGACAATGCCCCATGCGCTCAACAATGCGGCGAACGGCGTTATCAACAACAAATAATTTGTGAATTTCGGCTGGAGCAAAACCGCATACGCCAGCGGCAGTCCCGTGACCATTGCGAACACCACGCGCGTGCGCGGCTGTGTTTCGATGCGTCGCAATAGGACAAGCCATGAGGCGAACAGCGCGAGCGCGGCGAACCAAATTCCCGGACGCAGCCAGACCGAGAGCGGACGATTCAGACCGATGGCGTAACGCATCCATTCGTTTCGCACATTGTTCCAATACCAATACACATTTCCCAAATCGAACCGCTGCGCGTACCAGCGCGTTTGCGCGCGCCATGATTCCACATCGCCGAGAACATAAAACACGTACGGCGCGCAGAGCAAAATTGTCGCACCAATCAAAATCAATTCGTGGTAACACCAATGGCGTTCGCGTTTCCAGAAAATGAGTACGATAAAAATGCCCAGCACAAAAAAACCGTAAATGTGCGTGAGCCCACACAGACCCACCAACGCGCCTGACAAAGCATACCAGTACGCGCGCGCGGTGGATTGCGCGTACAAGTACACGTGCGCTGCCAACAACGCGAAAACGGGGACCAACACATCATAGCGCGCAATGCGCGTCGCATCCCAAAAAAGGATTCCGGTCGTGTCCAATACCGTGTCTGCAAACCAGCGCACACTCAACAACAGCACACACGCCAACACGCCGATACGCGCGTCATGCCACACGCGGCGCGCGAGCGCGTACGTCAATGCCAACATCAACACGCCGCACGCAATGCCCAACCAACGCGTTTGAAACAACCCCACATCGGCGATGCGATAAACGCCCGCCAACACAATCGGATAGAGGGGCAAATAATCATAATAGCGTCGGTCCATGTGCGCGTACCCCGCGAACAAGTCCGAAGCAAATACGCCCTGCCGCGCGAGTTTGAGCGCGGTCGAAGCTTGCCACGGTTCATCCTCGTACACGCGCGGCAGGATGGTCAATGCATTCAAGCTGCCTGCCCAATAGAGCAGAATCAAACCGAGCATCACCGCGCTGACCGAAATTTTGCGCGCACTCATTCGTTTTTCAAAAATGGCAGCGCGTGGGCGTGCAACAGCGCGCAGACCACTAAATCGCTCAACATCGCACCCACTGCCGCGCCCGGCGCGTTGAAATTGAGAATGAGCGGAATCGCAAACGCCACATGCAGCACAAGCCCCAGCGCCAACACGCGATTGACCGCGCGTTCTTGATGCTGCGCGTACAAAAATAATGTAAGCAAACCGAGCCACAGCGCGGGCACCAGTCCCCACGCCAAAATAATCAACACGCCGCGCGCGGCGTCGAATTGCGCGCCGTACGTCCACTGCACCAACCACGACGCGCTGACGGTCACGCCGAACGCAATCAACAACGCGAACGCCAACAGCGCATACTGCGCGCGCCGAAATAAACACCGCGCCGCGTCCGCGTGTTCGCGCGTGCTCAACGTTGCCAACGCGGGCAAGAGCGCGCCAAAAAAAGCGTTCGGCGCGAGCCGCAATCCGTCGGTGACGCGGGAAGCCGCCGAGTACCACCCCACCGCGCGTTCGTCGTTCAGCCAGCCGAGCAAAAAAATGTTCGCGCGCAATTCGACCGCGCCAAGGATTCCTGCCAACGCAAACGGCGCGGCGCGCCGCAGCAGCTGCCAAACAAATTTGCGGTCGAACGGTTCGCGCGGCGCATCAAAATGAAAACGCGCGCGATACCAAAAGATGAGCGCCGCGCACTGCACCGCTTGCAGGACGACCGCGCTGACAAGAATCAGCGGCACTTGCCACCCTGCCAGCACCAACCACAATGTCACTGTCGTTTGCAGCAGCAGACCGGCAACGTTGAAAATCAAAATTGCCGCCGCGCGTCCAAATGCGCGCAGGACCGTAACGAACGTGCTGTACCACGAATTCAAAAGAATCAGCGCCGCGCCCAGTTGGAGCGTGAGCGCCGTTTCCATTTCACGCGTGACCTGGGAGGCAAACACAAGCAAGCCGCAAAGCAAAAGCAGCGCGAACAGCGTTTTGGCGTACAACGCGGCGGCGAGACAGCGCGGCGTGGCAGAGGGTTCGCGCGCGAGTTCGCGCGTCAACAAGGTGTTCATGCCAAAATCCGCGAACTGCGCGAGCGTTAAACTCCACGCGAGCGCGAGCGAATACTGCCCTAACGCTGCCGCGCCCAGACCGCGCGCAACAATCACCGAAATCAAAAAACTGAACGCTGCCGTCGCAATGTTCAAAATAAAAAAAAGAATCGTGTTGCGCGAGAGATGCGTGAGCGCGTCGCTGCGGGGCAAGACGCGCGTAATCTGTACGGAATTCATTGGGCAACTTGCTTTGCGGGTACCAAGGCAGCAGTTTGAGATTTGCGCGCGGGCAGCATGGCGCGTACGCACCACACAAACAACAGTCCGCCGCCATACAAACGCGGATACGCGAACAGAACCCACGCGCGTTCATTCCAACGCGGCGCGTTCCAATCGAACGGCACGCACAACAAAAGCAAAATCGCGGCGAACCACGCCGCTTCAAAACGGCTGCGCGTTTCGAGCAGGCGCGCACCCATCACCGCAAGCGGCAGTAACAAAAGCGTGTAATGATATTCTGTCGCCATCGGGAAAAAAATTACACCGGCGGTTACCGCCGCCGCGAACGCGATTTCAAATTTCGCGTTGCGCGCAAACCATCCGAGCGCGCCCAGCGCCGCGCCAAGCAGCACGAAATTGAAAACGGGCGCAAACGCGGGTGCGTCAAATAGCGGCGTGGGATTGAACTCTGCCGAAGCCACAAACATCCGTTGAAAAAAATCGGGCGTCGCCTGAAACGCGACATGCGCGGCGAGCGGCACGGGTTTGGAATAATCCATCACGCGCTGCAAAAATGCAAACCATGCCTCCCATCCGAACCCCAGCAAGCCCAACAGCGCGGACAATGCCACAACCACGCCGGACCAAAACAGTGCGCGCCAATCGCGGCGCACCGCCAGCACAAACCAAATCGGCGCGCCGCTCAACTTAATCCCAGCTGCCGCGCCCAAGCCGATTCCCATGAGCAGTTTCGCGCCGCGCAAGCCGCTCCACAGCGCGAGCGCAAACAAGAACAATATCAGAATGTACGCTTGCCCCACGCGGATATTTTCCGCGAGCGGCGGATACACGAATGCGAATCCAAACAAGGCAAGTCGCCAGAAAACGTCGAGAATTTGCAGCGCATCAAGGACGAGCCAGAGTGCAGCAATGAGCAGCGCGAGATTGAAAATTTGCCACACCACCCGCGCGGTCGTCAGGTCAAGCCATGCGATAGGCACGAGCAGTAATGAGGTCGTCGGCGGATGCAGTGAAAAATGGTCGGACACGCGCCCTTGCGTCATTTCCAAAACGCGCGCCTCAAACCATTCGTCGTCGTACACTCGCACGCTCCAGCGTCCTTCGACAACCAACCGCGACGCGGTATAGTACGCGGGAAAACTGTGCGTCATTGTCGTCAGCGCGGGAAGGAAAGTGCGCCCCAAAAAATAAATCGCCGCCAGAACGAAAACCAAAAGTGCGAGCCGCGTTCTCACAACAATTCCACCCCCGTCTCACGAATCGAATTGCGCGCGTAACGTTTCGCCAAATCGCGCGCGAGAATTTTTTCGCGCCCATCCAAATTCACGCGTACTGCATCCGGCAGCAGTGGCGCAAAATCCAAATCTGCCACGCGCACCGTTCCGTCCAAAATCACCGCGCGCAAATCCGCGCGCGCAAGGTTCCCCAACGCGTCGGCAGCAGAACCAAACGTATTCGGCAGAATCACCAAGTCTGCGCGCACCCCGCGTTCAATGATTCCGACATTCCGCACGCGCAAAATGTTCGCCGCATCACACGTCACCGCGCGCAGCAGCGCGTCTTGAGAAATTTGTTTTGTTTCCCGCGCCACGCGCAATTCATCCAATAAATCACCATCGCCCGTCAAACGCGAATCGCTGCCGACGGCGAGCAAATGCGCGTCGGAAAATTCGCGCACGCGTGCGGTTTCGTTCAAAAGAAAAAAGTTGCTGCTTGGACACCACGCCAACGCCGCGCGTTTTTGAATCGCCAACGCGCGCTGGGTTTCGGTCAAACCGACGCCGTGAATCAAAACGGTATTGTCGCCCAACGCGCCCGCGTCATCCAGCCGTGCCAATTCGTTTTGTGCGTCCGCGTCCGTTCCTTCTGCGAGATGAATCATGTACGGCGCATTGCGCGGCGTACTGCGATACGCGCGCGCAAAATCGGGCGACAAGTACAGGGAATGTGACCATCCATAACGCGACACGACGCGTACCGGAAAATGTTTCGAGCGCAGCGGCGCATGGAACGGATTGTGGTGCGCCACCGTCGTTGCGCCGCTCAACAAATTTTTCAAACCGCCGATAAACAAACGGTCTGCGAGCGGCACAGTGCGCGCGGCAACAATTTCGGCATCGCTGTCGAGACGCGCGTTCATTTCCATCGCCCATTCGCGCGCGTTGGCATAACACGGGCGATGTTTCCAACGCGGAAAATTATTCAATTCCAAATGGTCATGGGCGTTGATGAACGCGGGCATGACGATGGCGCCATCCAAATCAAATCGCACATCCGCGCGCGGCGGCGCCACATTCACGCCGTCAATCCGCCCGCGTGCGATGCGTAAGGTTGTTCCTATCTCGCCGCGCGCGCTATCCACAACGCGCCCGTTGTCAAAATACAACGCGTCCGACTCGAAAAACCATTTCATGTTTGAAAAAAAGCGCGCCCCGCCAAACGCTGACGCATCCGCAGGGCGCGTGAGAATATGTTTTTGCAACGAACGGTTATATTTTTTTTGCGCGCACGACGATGGCGACCGGCGTATCCCCCCACTGCGCGCGAAAAGTTTCTGCGCGTGCGTCGGCGTGAGCCAACTCGACAGTGATGCTCACCGGACGAATGGCGTCTATGATGAATTCCGCGTCACGCAGCGCGCGGATATGGTCGGATTCCGCGCGCGGAAAATGCTGAACCGCAAAGATTTGATTGTGCGCGCGAAAGGTGCGCTGCCATTTGCGCGTTGCCGCATGAAAATCGGAATAGACCAACGTGCCGCCGCGCTCCAGGACGCGCGCCATTTCTTGCAGCGTGCGGTGCAAGTCCGCAACATGCCCCACTGCCAAGCCGCACACAATCACATCTATCGCCGCCGCGTTTAACGGAAGCGCGTTCATGTCCCCTTGGGCGCGCGCAAATGTTTTTTCGCTCTGCGCCAACATTTCGTACGAAAAATCCAACGCAATCACGCGCGCGCCGCGTTCGCGCAAAATCCGCGCATAACGCCCCGTCCCGCACGCCAAATCCAAAACGCGTTTGCCGCGCACATCGGGCAGCAGTTCGCACACCGCGCGCTCTTCGACTTGCATCAAAAGATTGTGCGCGTACGGCGGATAAGTTTCTGCCCACAGGCGATAGGCGTCGCGCGGCGCGAGTTCGCGGATACGCGGAGAAAAAAATTGGCGGACGCGGTGGAACATAAATGGAGACTGGAGACTGGAGACTGAAGACTCTTCCAATCTCTAGTCTCTAGTCTCCATTCGTTAGAAGCCCGTCGTTTCGGGACGTTGATAATGCACCAATTTCTGCCACGCTTTCAGTTCAATCGGCGCGGTATAGAATTCAAAATAATAACGCCACGATGCGAGCGCGCGCGAGAATTGGCGTTTGAGACCGCGCAATTTCATGTCGGTGACAGTGGGATAGTACGCGTTGACGACGGCTTCAAAATCGCGCACGAGTTTCAATGCCTTTTGGTCGAGCCATGGAACGCCGGGCGTGCGGCGCAGTGAAAATTCTTTCCAATGTCCCGTCGTCCATTCTTCGAGCGTTTCGGGAAATTTGAAACCGTACTCGCGCGCGGTGTTGTACAAATTGCCGTCGAGCGGAACAGGTGTGTAAATGTACAGAATAATTTCTGTCGCGGGATTGAGTCGTTTCACCTCACGAATAAATTCCATCGTGACGCGAATGTCCTCCATCGGGTCGGGCGGATTGCCCATCACAAACGAAAGTTCAGGAACGATGCCAAAACTTTTCGCGCGTTTCACGTATTCGAGTGTCGCGTGAATGCTTGCCTTGCCGCCCTTGTTCATGCGTAACAAAATTTCATCCGAACCGCTTTCCGCGCCGCTGAAAACCATTTTCAAACCGCTCGCCTTCATCTTGTGCCACGTGTCATCTTTGTAGGCGAGCAGCGTATCTATGCGTCCCAAGCCCCACCAGTGCATTCCCAAATTTTTGATGCGCTCGGAAAATTCATTCGTGCGCGCTTCGCTCACAAAAAAATCCATGTCGTGAAAATTCACTGCGTCCGCGCCGTACTCGTCGTGCAAATGACGAAACACTTTTTCGAGACGCGCGGCAGATTGCGGGAGCCACCGCCGATTCGACATGCTCACCACCGCGCAAAAATTGCACGCGAACGGACAACCCCAACTCGAATGATGTTCGAGCACACGATTGCCCATATAGTTGCGATTGAGATATTTGGGCATGTCGAGTCGGGCGTAATTCCAATCGGGCAATTTGTCGGGCGATGTCAATTCGCGCGGCGCGTTGTGTTTGATAGCTCCACTCTCTTTGTACGAAATGCCTTTGACCGCGCCCAAATCACCGCCATCGCGCAGTGTTCGCATCAATTCCAAAAACGTAATTTCGCCCTGCGTGTGAACGGTGTAATCCACATAGTCCGCGCCCAACACCGTATCGCTGTGCTGTGTCGGAAAATATCCGCCCCACACCATTTCCACATGCGGCGCGCGTTTTTTCAATTCGCGCGTATCGTTCGTCGCTTCGACGAGCTGCGGACCGGGCATCACCGTCGTCGCGACGATATTGTAGCCCTCGTCGCGAATCAAATGTTCCATCACGGGAACCGCGTCGCCCAACAAATTGGAATCTACAATCGTATATTCAAATTCGTTTTCCAACATCGAACCGACGGCAAGCAATGGCATGGGCAAAATCGCTTTGCCGCCGGGGTTGGATTTGGGATGATAGAGGATAATTTTAGGTTTCATAAAATTTTCACCGTAGTAACGATTTCAATCGTTCATATGTGCGCGGGTGGGACGATTGAAATCGTCACTACGAGTTATCAAACGCGCAGCGTAGTAACGATTTTAATCGTTCATCACCACAATCAATCATCCCATCCTTTGCCAAAATCGCCCGGGGGATGTGTTTTCCAGGTCTCGTTCAACCAATCGCGTCCCTGTGTTTCGCGATAATTTTCCAAGCTACACCACACCCATTCGTACGGGTCTTGGACGTAACCGTGCTTGACAGGATTCATATGGATATAGTTCAAAGCACGGTAATAATGCGACTCGTCGCGAATCAAGCGGTCACGAAATTTGTACCAGACGCGTCGTTTATGTGTCAATCCATCTTGCAGATTCCACTCGCGCGCGAGTGAGCCATGAATTTGTTTCAAGGCTGCGGATAGAAAATCGAGATGCTGCACGCTCACCAGCAGGTGATAATGATTCGGAAGAATGACCCACGCGTTCATATCAATATCGAATGTTCGCAATTCATCATAGAGACGGGATTCGATTTCACTGCGGCGCGCCGGGTTTGCCATGATAGGTTTGTGTTCATAGTTCACTGCCGTAATGAAATAATTGCCTGCATGACGAAAAGGGTGCGGCGGCGCATGCAGCGGGTAGCCGCGCTCGCGACGTTGTTGAATGACGGCGGCGCGTTCTTCAGGCGTCATTTGGCGGTATTGGTACATACACGCGAATTGCGTAGTGACGAATTCATTCGTCCAAAGAACGATTGAAATCGTTACTACGAGTTATGCTTGACGTAGTGACGAATTCATTCGTCCAAAGAACGATTGAAAATGTTACTACGGGTTATGCTGGGCGTAGTGACGAATTCATTC
>JAKOPZ010000225.1 GCA_029778615.1 Chloroflexota bacterium
CATCCTTTATACACCTTCCAGCCGCTGGAATGTCAAGCGCAAATTGTTTGTGAGGCAAGGCAACTGCAAAGTCGCGCCAATTGTCATTTCGAGCGGATGCGAGAAATCTCAACCTTTCGTGACAAATGAGATTTCTCACAGAGTTTACCCCGAAGGATTGAGGGGTTCGAAATGACATATCCTTGTCAAGGGACTTTGCAGTCGCCTTAGTTTGTGAGGTTATTTGAGTTTCAAATAATCGCGAATCGAAAGCGCCGCGCTCGCGCCTTCGCCAGCGGCTGACGCGATTTGCGCGGTTGCGCCCGCGCGCACATCGCCCGCCGCAAAAATGCCCGGACGACACGTTTCCATGTCGAACGGATGCCGCGTGCGCCATTCCTCCGAATAATGCTCCAAATTCGCGACGTGCAAGAGGTCGTGCCCGGTGCGAATGAATCCGTACGCGTCGCGTTCGACCAAGTCCTTGAACGGCGCGCTGTTGGGCGTGAGTCCGATAAAAATAAACGCGGCAGCCGGATGCAGTTCTTCCACTTTACCATTCTTTTGATTTTCAATTACAACCGTCTCGAGTTTTCCATTACCGCGAAATTCTTGGACGACTGTGTTGTAACGCACTTCGATATTCGGCTTGTTCGAAATTTCATCTTGCGCGGTTTTGCTCGCTTTGAGGGAATCGCCGCGCACGAGCAGCGTCACTTTTTTCGCAAACTTGGTGAGGAATAAACCTTCTTCCACCGCGCTGTTGCCGCCGCCGACGACGACCAACTCGTCCGCGCCTTTGTAAAACGGACCGTCACACGTCGCGCAGAAATGAATGCCCGCGCCGATGAAATCATCTTCGCCGCGCACATTCAATCGCCGATAATCCGCGCCGGTGGCAATCAGAATCGCGTGCGCGCAGTATTGCATGCCATCGCTGGTCACTACGACGCGGAACGGGTCTTTGAGCATCACTTGTTTTACATCCATCGCTTGGAGTATCTCTACGCCGAATCGTCGCGCTTGTGTGCTGAATCGTTCTGCGAGTTCCGCGCCGCTGATGCCATCGGGGAAACCGGGATAGTTGGCGATATTTTCGGTTAGTCCGGCTTGTCCGCCGACGCCGCTCTTTTCAATGATGAGCGTCTCGATGCCTTCCCGCGCAGCATACAACGCCGCCGTCAAGCCCGCCACACCGCCGCCAATCACAATCAAGTCATAAAATTCATCCTGCGCTTTGGTACTCAACCCAAGTTTCGCGGCGAGTTCCGCATTGGAGGGTTCGACCAGAATCGAGCCGTCGGGAAAAACAATCGTCGGCACAATGCGTTTGCCGTGATTGATTTTTTCAACATATTCGCGCGCGGCATCGTCGCGCTCAATGTCCACGCTGTGATACATTACGCGCTGTTCGCCAAAAAACTTTTTCGCGCGTTTGCAATCGGGGCACCAATAGGTGCCATACACAATAATCTGTGGTTCTGCCATGACCGCCTCCTTGAACCAAAAAGCAATTGTCTTGGGCTTTCACGCGCGCAACGTAACGTTCTTGCGCGCGGCTAAACCATATCCTCACCAAGTATAGCCAGCACCC
>JAKOPZ010000030.1 GCA_029778615.1 Chloroflexota bacterium
CTTGAGCGCATGGGCTTTCCACTCATAGATTTGCGTGGGATGAATTTGTTTGGCAGACGCAATTTGATTGATAGTTTGGTCTTCTTTGAAAACTTCGATGACCGTGTCGGCTTTGAAATTGGGTGAATGGCGTTTTCGCATACCTGTATTTTACACTTTATTTTGACTCAATTTCGTGTCCGAATTTACGGGTCCATTATACCGTCCCTTGAGCGTTTTCTTTTCATTCCACTCAAACTTTCCGCGCAAACCGCACACGTTTTTCCGTCACCACAACATAATTGTCCGCTAATTGATTCGCGTGCTGATTGAGTAGTCTTTTGAGCGTCGCAATTTTAACAACTGCTCTTTCATCTTCAAGTCGCAAAAGCACAATTCCCTTGTGCGGATATTGTTCACGATAAACTTTTTCGCCAAAATCTTTATCGTTCGTGATCAGAATTCGATTTTCACTGAATGCTTTTTGAATGATGGATTCGTCTTTCATGCCGCGCGCCTGCTCGTACACGGAAAAAACATCGTGTCCCTCTCCGACCAGCCAGCGCGCTGCAAAAGGACCTGTACTTTCATCCACCAAGAAACGCATTATGCCATCTCCGCTACCAATGGCATGAACGCCGTGTTTTCTAAAGAACGTGTTGCAAACAAAAGACACGCCTGAATATCTGCTTGCGTGAGTCCATCATATTCTTTTATTATTTCTTCAGTCGTCGCGCCGTGTGCGAGTAGATTCAAAATATATTCGACAGTCAAGCGCGTGCCCTTGATTACCGGTTTGCCAACCATTACTTGGCGGTCCAGCGTAATTCGTTCCAATAATTGTTTATCGTCCATCATCGAGTGGTCCTCCCTCACCATTCCATTATATCCCAAAGAACCCCGTTGCTTTGCCCTATCTCGCAACCACTTCTCTCATCACATTCTCCAAAATGCGCGGCTTGAGCGTTTTCTTCTAATGCAAATCCACCTTCACTCCGAGCAAATCATTCAACTCTTTTTCAATCGGATGAACGCGCAACCCAAACGAAAGTATCAGACATGCGCGAATTGTAACACGGCGCCAATCGCAGCGTCAATCATTTTTTCAAAAATAAAGTCCGGCGCATCGAATTCATAACCAAGTCGACGCGTGAGCAATAGCCATTGCCGCGCGACGCGCGGCGGCACGTGCAAGTGCGGAATTAGCACATTTGTTTTGTGCTCACAGCATTGTTATAATCGCCTCGTCGTTTCCACGCGGGATGGACTTGCAACATGAAAACTCTGCCGCCTTTTGCTTTTAACATTGCGTTGTTTGCGGGGATTGCGTTTCAGAATCCATTTCTCGTTCTCTATTTTCAGAGCTTGGGTTTTACGGGCGCGCAAATTGGTTTATTGGCGGGCATCGGTCCCGTTATCACGCTCTTGGCGGTTCCGCTTTGGACAGGATTGGCGGACGCGCGCCACCGGCACAAACTGGTCATGAGCGCGGCGCTCCTCATGGGCGCCGTGAGCGTTGCCGCACTCGGATTCTTTGACAGCTTTGTCCCAATCCTCGCCGCCGTCATCCTCTTGGCAATCTGTTTTTCGCCCGTCACCTCTTTCGCCGACAGCGCCACGATGTTTATGTTGGCAGCGCGCAAAGAAATGTACGGACGCGTGCGTTTGGGCGGCACGTTTGGTTATGCCGTCGCGGCGTCGCTTGCGGGACTGGTCGTTCAGAACTATGGATTGAAATTTGCATTTTGGGGCTGCGCGCTCATTTGGTTCATTGCACTCATCCTCAGTCAAAAGTTGAACTATAGTCCCGTAAGAGTGAGCGGTTCCACAGTCGCCGGGATGCGCGACCTTTTGGCAAATCGCCGCTGGCTTTTATTTCTCGCCATTGCCTTTGTCGGCGGTTTCGGATTCTCGGCAATGGCAAATTATTTTTTGCCTTTGATGAAACAAGTCGGCGCCAACGAGTCCACCATGGGCATCGCTCTCACCATCGGGACTGTTGCCGAAGTTCCCATTTTCTTTTTTGGCAACACACTCTTGCGCCGGCTCAAACCTTCGGGGCTGCTCATGTTGGCGGTCGTGATGACTGCCGTTCGCATGTTGCTGTATGTGGTGTCCACCGCGCCCGAATTTGTTTTGTTCTCTCAACTCTTGAACGGTTTCACCTTTCCCGCCATGTGGCTCGCGGGCGTTGCCTATGCCGACCAACACGCGCCCGCAGGCAAAAGCGCAAGCGCGCAAGGCATGTTCGGCACCATGGTTTTCGGCGTCGGACCTGCGGTCGGCGGTTTCATCGGCGGTCCCCTGCTCGAAAGCATCGGGGCGCGCGGGCTTTATCTCGTTTTCACCATCGTCGTATTGGCAACCCTGGCGCTCGTTGCATTCTTGCAAAAGCGTCTGCCGCCGGAAAAAAATCCCGCCGCAGAAATGACGGCGCAGTGAAAAATTTCTTTTGGAGCAAGCATGACACAAACCATTGCGGAAAAAAATTTCACGTCACAACTGTTTGTAATTCTTGACGAAGTGTTCGTCACGCATCACGGCATTTTTCTCGACGCCCGGACTTCGCTGTTTGAAACCTTGCGCGGCATCAGCGCTGCCGAAGCGTCCATTCCCGTCGGCGGCAAATGCGCGTCGCTCGCCGCGCAGGTCAAACACGTTACGTTTTATATTGAGGTGTTGGAAAAATACATTCAGGGAAAATCGCCGGGCAAAGTGGACTGGGGCGAAATTTGGCGCACGATGGAGCAAGTTTCACCAGAAGAATGGGCGGCACTTCAAACGGAATTGCAAGCAACGTATGAACGATTGTTGACATTGCTGCAATCGACGCCGACGTGGGACAATGAAGAGGTCATCGGCGGCGCCATGGCAATCATGGTGCACACCGCATATCATCTCGGCGAAATTCGACAGGCGCTCTGCGCGCTGAAATAAATTTCATGGACAATCTCGAAATTGCGCGGCGGCGCCTGGCGAATCAACATTTGCTCGGCGCGCCGTTCCAAACCGCGCACGCGGTGGTGGACGCGTTGGGCGCGGTGCAGGCGCAAGATTACAACGGCGCGAAATGGGCGCTGGGCGCGCGCATGACGAATGCGCGCGAAGACGCGTTGGAGCAAGCATTCAACGCGGGCGAAATTTTACGCACGCACGTTTTGCGTCCCACGTGGCATTTTGTCACGCCCGCAGATATTCGCTGGATGCTGGAACTGACCGCGCCGCGCGTGCACGCGTTTAACGCGTTCCTCTATCGCCGCATGGAATTGGACGATGCGATTTTTAGCCGGAGCAACGCGGCATTGGAAAAAATATTGCGCGGCGGAAAACACAAAACCCGCGCGGAAGTGGGCGCGGCGTTGACGCAAAACGGCATTCCCGTCGGCGAAAGCATTCGGCTCGGCTTGCTGATGATGCGCGCCGAATTGGACGGCATTGTTTGCAGCGGCGCGCGCAAGGGGAAACAATTTACGTACGCGCTGTTGGAGGAACGCGCGCCGCGCGCAAAAAAATTGAAACGCGACGAAGCGTTGTTTGAATTGACGCGGCGTTACTTTGCCACACGCGGTCCCGCCACCGCGCACGATTTCGCGTGGTGGTCGGGCTTGACCGTCACGGACGCGAAAAACGGAATTGCCTCGGCGCGGTCACTCTTGGCGAGTGAAACGTTTGGCGCGCAGCAATATTGGTTTTCCAACGCGACGCCCGCGCGCAAAAACGTTTCGCCGCGCGCCAACTTGCTCCCGAATTACGACGAATACTTTATCGGGTTCAAAGACCGCACCGCCCTGCGCGAACGCGTTTTCGCGCACCCCGCGTCCGAATTGAACCGCGCGCTCTCGTCGCACATTGTTTTTGTCAACGGACAAATCGTCGGCGGCTGGAAAAGCACGCGCACGCGCGACGCGGTCCAAGTCCGCGTGCATCTCCTCGACGCGTTGCGCGCGAGCGAACAGCACGCGGTGGAACGCGCCGCCGCCGCATACGCGAAATTTCTCGATACCTCGCTGGAACTCTCCGAACATATTTTTGACGACAAACGCGAAACAGGTCTCTTTACCTAAACGCACGCCTCATGGCGTTGTCGCATACATCACCACGTTGTCCACATACATTCCCGTGTAACCATTCACGCCGTCGTTGTATGTACCAAATTGGAGTTTGATAGTTTGTCCTTTGTACGACGTTACGTCCACCGTAAACGAATTCCACGCCTGCGCGTTTTTGCGATTCCAGTACGGCGTACCGATGATTTGTCCGTTCGTGTTGAGCAAGAGCGCGTACTGCACATCGCCCGCCAAAGCTTGGTCCGCGCGTTCAAAATCCGCGCGTCGCGGAATTGGCGCTTGCGGTGATTCGGTGGTCCACTGCCACAGCGAAAAGTAGAGCGTGATTTGCGTCGCGTTCGCGGGCAGCGCAATCCCCTGCCGCACGGACGAATAGCTGTAGCGATTCGCGTTCGCGTTGAGCGCGCCCGTCCGCGCCGAGCGGTAACCGCTGTACGCATTTGCCGTCGCGTATGACGCGGGCAGCGGCGTTTGTGGAAATTCCCATGCCGCGTCCTCTTCAAACGTTCCGTTCACCACAAGCCCCGTCGAAGGCGGACCCGGATACGTAGTAATCACCGCAAGCACATCGTCCACGTACATGCCCGTGTAGCCGCTCGCGCCGTCATTGAATGTCCCGATGTGAATGATAACGGTTTGCCCTTTGAACGGCATCAGATTGAATGTGTACGTATTCCACGCGTTTGTGTTTTTACGGTCCCAATATGCGGTCGCCAAAATTCTTCCCGCCTGATTCAAAATCAACACATACTGCACATCGCCGGACATTGCCGCATCCGTTTTGCCAAACGCACTCGCGTTCGGAATCGCTTTTTGCGCGGCTTCGGTTGATTTCTGCCACAGTGAAAAGACGAGCACCGCGCCCATTGCACTCCCGGGAATGCGGAGACTCTGCCGAATAGACGAATAGCTGTAGCGGTTCTGTTTCGGCTTGATGGCGCCAGTCAACGCGGAACGAGCGCCGCTGAACGCCTGCTTGGTGCTGTAGCGCGCGGTCAACGGCGTTTGCAGAAATTCCCAACAACAGTCCACTTCGAAATAGCTGTTTGAAAGATAGTTGGGCACAATGTCCGTGTCCGCCGTCACGCGCGGACTGTTTGCGCCAAGCATTAGAACAAGCGCGGCAAACAGCAACGCGCTCCCTAACATGGTCTTCATGCTATTACCTCCTACCTATCTTGTCTTGCAATCAAGGGCAAGCAGGGATGACCAAATCCAATTTAATGTTGTGAGGTCAAAACTGCGTGAAAACAGTGTTGCAGCAAAATGACAAATCCATGACAAACAAAAAAACGGCGCCTTGCGGTCGCCGTTTCCTCTTGTCATCTCACGCGTTCGCTTTACTTGAATCCGCTCGCGCCAAAAACCAAATCTAGAATGTGCTGTGCTTCGGCGGGCGTTGCCCAACGCGGCTGAACGTAATCTTCCAACAGCGTCGGCAGCAGTTCCGTTTGAATGACGCGCCCGTTGTAAATCGTGTGGCGCACCACCAGTCCCTGCCGCACATTTTCACTTTGCATCTGGTCGAAAAACAAATTGCCCAAGCCGTACAAAATCATCTGCTTGCCGTCGGGTGAAAACTCTACCGCTTGCGGTTGATGTGCTTGCACGCCGGTTACAATGTCCGCGCCGTTGGCAAGCGCGTCGCGAAACATTTCTTGATTGTTCGCGTCGGGTTCGTACTGGTACGTTTCATCCGCTTGCATGTCGAGAAATACCACATCCGCTTCTTGGCGCGCTTGGGCGAGCTCTTGATGCAGTTTGTCCTTGTCGTACTGCTGCGCGCCGGGGCGGTCTTGTGTTGCCCAAACACTTTTGGGACCGAAACTGTTCATGCCGAGAAACGCGAGTTTGTTGCCGTGGTCTTGGATCACCAGCACGCGGCTCGCCTCGTCAATGTTGCGTCCGCCGCCAAACACTTGGTAGCCGTCGCGTTCAAACAAATCGAGTGTTTCACGAAACGCGTCAATGCCGTAATCGTTCATGTGATTGCCGGTGGACGAAATCAAATCCACGCCCGCGAGTTTTAACGCCTCAATGTACTGCGGTTTGGCGCACAGCTGGAGCGTGCCGAGCACGGGCTTGCACGAATCGGTGAACGGCACTTCGTTGCTCACATGCGTAATATCCGCCGCCGCCAAAACGTCCGCCACTTGGCGCGCGGGCAGCGCGTTATCGCCCGCCGCGTCAATTTTGAACGCGCTCGTGCGCGAAATCGCAGTGACGCCGGTCATTATCAATTTCGTCATGCGGTCGGGGTCGCGATTGGTGCGCGGGGTCTTTTTGTAAAACGCGGAAGTGAATCCTTTGGCAAAGGTCGGGTCACCGGCAAGATAGAGCCGCGTGGTGAGCGGGTAGGAATTTAATTTTGCCTCGCGCGCCAAAATATCTACATCGTCCACATGCAGCGCCTTTACTTTTGGAACGAGTTGGTCAAATGGCATCAGCGCGAGCGCGGTTTTGGTAGTCCACAACGTTTCGACCAACTTGTCGGCAGGAACACTCGTCACGTTCGACGCAGGCGCGCCCCACAGCTCGGTGAACACGGCAAGCGTTTCGGGCGCGCCGAGCAGCGAATCAATCCCTTGCGCGCTTGCGTGTCCTTGCCAAAGATTCAGCAATTCTTCAGAGCCGATGTTGGTCAACTTGGTGGGAAACCAGTCCACCACTGCGTACACACGTTCGGTCAACAATTCCGCGACCGGCGTGCGCTGCGTGGAAACCACAAGGTCCGCGCTGGCTTTGTTTGCTGCGCTTTGGAGACCGATTTGTTTCGCGGCGGCGAGCAGGTCCGCGCGCAGGGCGCCGGTGATTTCCGGAGGGACAAAAATGGTCGGCTGACGCGGGAGAGTGGGACTCGCCGTCGGGAGCGCGCGCGTCGCGGTGGCGGCGGGTTTTTGCGTCGCTTCCGGTCGCGTCGGTTGAGCGATGGATTCGGTGGAGGCACAGCTTGCCAAAAAGAGGAGCGTTGTAACGGCTGTGAAAATCACATAGAGAAAGGTGGGTCGTTTATTCATGCAAGTCTCGAGCGGGCGGTGGAAATTTGTACCATTGCAAAACATTTGTGTCAAGAAAACAAAACTGTCGAAATACAAAATTTCCATTTTGCAGTTGGCAATATGCTATAATTCCCGCCATGAATTTGCACTCTCGTTTTCCCTTTTTGCTTTCGCGCATCACGCTGCTGTTTGGCGTGAGCTTTGTGTTTCTGTGGCTCCATATTTTGGACGACGCCATTATCACAAATGAACCCGCGTGGTACGGCATCACCGTCCTCGAATTCTTGTTGTACTGCGCGTTGATTTATGCGCTGGTGCCGCCGCTCGGCTTGTGGCTCGCGCGGCGCGGTTCGGTGTGGGGTCTGCTGATTGTGTTGGGCTATGCGTTTCAGGCGATGTACGGCGGCGGCATCAATCACGTGCGCCACATCTTTGGCGATTTTCGCGGCTCGCAGATGCTGCCCGTCTTGTTCAACGCGGTGGGCATTCACATCACGGACATTCGTGGTTACGGTTTTGGCACCGTATTGATGGGCATGGCAGGTTTGGGCGTGACGCCGCCGCACCAACATATTTTGCTTTCCACCATCATCGCGTTCATCAACATTGCCGTCAATCTTGCGCTCATCGGTTTTTGTGCGGCAGCGCTGGTGGCATGGTGGCAAGCGCGCCGTGCCCAACGCGCGGACGCGCGCAATGCGGCGACTCTTGTCGCGGCAAAATAAAAATTCGCTGACGTTTCCGCGCTGAAACATCAATGGCGATGGGGGCACGAGTTTGAGTTACCCGCACATCTATTTATTGGAAATCTCCAGCGACATGTCAAATTTGGCGGTCGTCGCCGACTTTGTCGCGCAGGCGGCAAAGAAAAATCGCCTCAGCCAAAAACAATCCGACGACGTGCAAATGGCAGTGGACGAAGCACTGACCAACGTGATGGAACACGCGTACGCGGGCAAGCCCGACAAACCGATTTCCATCCAACTGCGCGTGGACGAACGCGAATTGTTTGTAGAAATTCGCGACTGGGGTAAACCATTCGATTCCAAAAAAGTAAAAAAGCCAAACATCAAAAGTCCCTTGGCGGAACGCTCCATCGGCGGACTGGGCATTTTTTTCATGCAAAAATTGATGGACCGCGTAGAGTTTGCGCGCGACCAAGCCAGTAATGTCACACGCATGACCAAATTCTTGAAATGAACGCAATTCAAGTCCTTCAACCGCAGGGGCGCCTCGACGCGCTGGGCGCGCGCGCGGTGTGGAACGAGTTGGAACCGTTGACGCATCAAGCGAATGCGCGCGTGTTGGTTGACCTCGCGGAAACGCGCTATGTCAGTTCCGATGGTTTGCGCGTGCTGATGCGCGCGAGCAAAGCGGCAAAAAACAACGGCGGCAAATTGGTGCTGTGCTGTCTCTCGCCGCGCATTTCCGAAATCGTCGCCATGGCGGGACTCGACCACGTTCTGGAAATTTACGCGACGCGCGTCGCCGCCGAACGCGAACTCGAAACCTTTGTCGCGCCCAAAGAATAATTTCGCGCGTCTCCGCACCACGATTCACTCTGCCTCTCCCCGGCATTTTCATTCTTGACATCCATGCGTCCAATCCTCCCCCGCCTGATTTTTTCGTTCGCGGTCGGTCTGCTCGGACTGGGTACTCTGGCGTACCTGACGAGTTGGGCGGTGTTGTGGCAGCATTTTTTGCCGCTCGTCTTTTTCATTCTCCTCTCGTTCATCGTCAAACGCGCGGGTGTGTATTCACATCCCGATACGCTGCACAGTCTCGTCGGGATTGTGGACCTAGCCGCGATTTTTATTTTTGGTCCGGTGCCGGGCGCGTGGGTCCCCGCGTTCAGTTCATTGTTTTACATCCTCATCAACAATCTGGAGTACGGACCGCGTTCGCCGGTGCGCGCGCTCGAATCGCCCTTGTTCAACGCGGGTCTGAAAGCGTTCATGGGTTTGGTGTGCGGGAATGTCTTTTTGTATCTCGGCGGTCACTTGCCGCCGCCCGATTTTGGCATCGTCAATCTTATTCCCGCCGGCGCGGCAATGCTGCTCTGGTTCCTGCTCGACAATTTGGGTTGGGGCTTGTGGGAAACCATTCGCTTGGGCGCGCGCAAGTTTTACCAACTCTTTCGCCGAACGCTCGGCGCGTCGCTGTTGGTCGAACTGGTGCCGCTACCGTTTGCGATGGTCATCGCCGTCGTCTATAACGAATTTGGCGGACTCACGCGCCCCATCTTTTTGCTGCTTGCCGCCGGACTCATCGAAGTGGCGTTCATTATTCAACGCTACGCCATCAGCGAGGAGCGGCTCAATCGCCGCACACGCGAACTCGCCGTGTTGAATGAATTCAATCAAGCGGTGACGCAAGCGGGCTTTAACACCGAACGAGTGCTGGCGCTGCTGCTGGAATACGCGCGCCGCGTCTTGCCCACCGACCAAGTGCGCGTGGAATTGTACGGCTCGGACCGCGATTGTATCGTCTTGCGCGCGGAAACCAACGCCCGCGAAATCGAGTGGGTGCGGGAAAACGAAGCGTTGACCCCCGCCGCGCTCTTTATGCGCGACAATCCCGCGACGCTTCTCGTGGATGATTTGCGCGCGCGCAAACTGCCTTTTGAATTTGACGCGCAGTTCGACCATTCGCTCGCGCGTTCCGTCCTTTTCGTTCCCATGCTCGCGGGCGATGATGTCATTGGCATGGTGACCGCACTCAGCGGTCAGGCGCGCGGACTGATGATGACGAACGCGCGCACGCTGAACGTTTTGGCGGGACAGGCAGCCGTCTCGCTCGAAAACGCGCGCTTGTACACGGTGGAACGTCGGCGCGCCACGCAGCTCGCCATCGTCAGCGATGTGGGCAGCAAGGTCGCGCAGATTTTTGATTTGGATGAGTTGCTGCCCAAAGTGGCAAATGAAATTCAATCGCGCTTTGGGTACAACCATGTGCATGTGTTGGTGGAACAAGAAAATCGCGACCTGCTCTTTTTTGCCACCACGCATCCGCTCGGCGAACAATGGCGGCAGCGCGGCGAACACATGAAATATCAAGAGGGCATTATCGGCTGGGTTGCCGCGCACGCGGAACCGTTGATTGTGCAAGATGTCTTGAACGACACGCGTTATCGCCCCGGTCCCGACGCGGAAACCATTCACACGCGTTCCGAGTTGGCGGTGCCGTTAGTCGTCGGACAGCGCGTGGTCGGCGTGCTCGACGTGCAGAGCGAACAGATTGGCACGTTCGGCGAGGAAGATTTATTTTTACTCAAAACGCTCGGCGCACAGATTGCGATTGCGATTGAAAACGCGCGTTTGTACGAAGCCCAGCAAGTGGAAGCATATTATTTGAATGCGCTGTTGAACGTCGCCGAAAACTTGGCAGAGCAAGAATCGTTGAGCGACGCGCTCGATACGGTCGTCACGTTGACACCCCTGCTCGTCGGCGTAAAACGCGCGGCGGTCTTTTTGTTTGACCCGGAGGCGCGCGAATTCCGCGCCGTCAAAGCATACGGCTTGACCGCCCCAATGGAACGCCGCTTTGAAGGACTGCGCTTTCCGCTCGACCATCAGGCGCCGGATGTATTTACCGAATTATGGAATACGCGCGAACCCGTCCAGATTGCCAACGCGATGTCTTCGGAATTGGTGCTCACCAATCTCGCGACGCTGTTTGAATTGGAATCGGTCATTTTGTTTCCGCTGATTGCGCGCGGCGAAATGGTGGGCGCGTTGGGCGTTGACCAGGGCGAAAAAGAACATCATTTCAACGCCGAAGAAATTCGCGTCCTGTACGGCATTGCCAATCAAGCCGCCGTCGCGATTGAACGCGCGCGCTTGGACGAACAAGCGGAATTGAAAAAACGTCTCGATTACGAACTCGGGCTCGCGCGCCAAATCCAAACCTCATTCTTGCCCGCGCGTCCGCCGCGTGTGCCCGGTTATGATATTGCGGCGGCGTGGCACGCCGCGCGTCTCGTCGGCGGCGATTTCTATGACATGATTCCGCTCCCGCATCAGCGTCTCGGTCTGGTGATTGCGGATGTGTCGGACAAAGGGCTTGCCGCCGCGCTGTTCATGGCGCTCACGCGTACCATCATTCGGACGATGGCAATCGGCAAACCGACGCCGCGCGAAGCAATGGAACGCGCGAATGATGTCATTATCGCCGACGCGCAATCGGATATGTTCGTCACCGCGTTCTATGGCATTTTGGATTCGATGGACGGCAGCGTCACGTACGTCAACGCAGGGCACAATCCACCGCTTGTCTATCAACACACGACGGGGACCGTGCGCCCGCTGCGCGAACATGGCATTGCGCTTGGCATTTTGCCCAACAGCGAACAACCGCAGGCGCATTTGCAAATGGAGTGCGGCGATGTGCTGGTGATGTACACGGACGGCGTCACCGATGCGTTGGACAAGGGCGGCGAAGATGAATTTGGCGCGGCGCGGTTGATTGAAGTGATTCAAGAACACGCGCACAGGACCGCGCAAGAGCTCACGGATGAAATTTTGCGCGCGGTGCAAGAGTTTGCCACCGGCGCGCCGCAGTTCGACGATTTGACGTTGGTCGTCGTGAAACGCAACGCCTGAAGAATTTTCGAGGCGCGCGTTTCGCGCGCGCTTTCTATCCCATCCCCAAAATCTGCCGCGATGAAAAAATGCTTTTAACGTTTGCCGACCAATTAACTCCTTCCAGCGAAGCGTTCACAGCGGACGAAGCAGAGCGCCTCGCGCCCTTTTTTACCAACACCGACCGTTCTGTCGTCGCGTTGACGAATTTGCCCGAAGTGGTCAAGGGCGCATTGTTTTCGCGCTATAGCCGTTCCGCCAAAGGCGTGCGCCGTTTGTTCCTCGATGAATTCTTCGGACGCACCGAACTCGCGTTGAATGCGCCGTCAGAGGACGGACTGCTCTCGGCGGTGGTGGCGCAAACACAACAAGCGCGCGCCAAAGCGGAAGCGTTCTATGCGCGCGTGCTGTCCGATTACGGCGATGATTCGGTGGGCGAACTCGGCGGCGCGCATGTCGCGTTTCAAGAAGTCTCACAAATCGCCGCCAAAACAATCGAGGACCATCGCATCGGTTTGGCGTTTCTGGAAAAATCTTCGCGCTATGTGCCGTTCGACGACCAAGTGAACGGCGCATATCGTTACTATCGCGACCGCAATCTAATCGGCTCGCGCTATGGCGCCCAAGTCATTCAACATCTCGACGGCTTGTTTGAGGCGTACGCGGCAATGCTCCCGCGCATGATTGCGTATTTGGAACAGACTCATCCCATAGACGAGATTGAATTTGAAAACGCGCTCACGGGCGATGTGCAAAACTTTGCGGCAATTGGCGATGAGGAATTTCGCAAGAGCGCGTCCTTTGCGTACAAAACAGCGGTGCGCGCGCAGGCATGTGATTTGCTTCGCTGCTTTTTACCGCTGGCGACGTTGACCAATGTGGGCGTTTGGGGCAACGGACGCGCGCTGGAATATTTGTTACTGCATTTGCTCGCCGACCCGTTTACGGAAAATCGCTGGCTCGGACGCGCGGGCGCGCAAGAATTGGACGCGGTGATTGGTCCGTTCATTAGACGCGCGGACGATGACAAAGGCAAACGGTTACAAGAATATTTGCAAGGGCGGCGCGCGACGCAGAGAGAATTGGCAAAGAAATATTTGACGCCGAACGACGAACGACGCACGCTCAATGGGGAACGCGAAACGTCAAACGCCAAAGTCCGATTGACCCGTTTCGATACCGACGCGGTGGATGCAGTAGCGAGCGCGATTTTGTACGGCGCGTCGGGTTGGGACAAGGATGCAGTCCTCCGGCGCGCGCGCGAACTATCGGAGCAGGAAAAAAGTGAAATCGTCCGCGCGTATGTGGGCACGCGCGGCAATCGGCGGCACAAACCCGGACGTGCCTTTGAACACGCGCATTATGAATTTGATTTGCTCATCAACATTGGCGAGTTTCGTGATTTGCAGCGGCACCGCCTCGTCACGCCCGACCGCCAGCCGTACACCACCGCGCACGGGTACGACACGAACGAACAAATCAACGCCGTGCCCGAAATCCGCGACGCGTACCACGCAAACATGCAGCGCGCGGACCAACTGTTTCAAGAAATCGCCGACGAGTATCCGAACGAGGCGCAGTATCTGATTCCGTATGGCTATCGCGTGCGCTACAACATTGAAATAAATTTGCGCGAGCTGTATCATTGGTGCGAACTGCGGACGACCGAGCAAGGACATCCCGATTATCGCTTGACAAGCCAACAAATGTATTACGCGGTGCGCGACGTGCATCCATTGTTGGTCGAAGGCATGACGTTCGTGAACTTGAATCCCAACCCGCCGATGAGCCGTTTGCGCGCCGAGATGCGCAGCGCGCGCAAGAGATTAAATAGACAGGATTAACAAGATTTACAGGAAAAAATTTCAATAGTCTAGATGCTTGGCTACTATTCCAAGGAGTTTTCGATGAGCCAACGGCTCACCCCCGACGAATGAAAATCTCCCCTCTCCATGTGGGAGAGGGGCTGGGGGTGAGGGGTTGGTCATTTTCAAGAGAGGCAAGATGGACAATGCAAAACTAACAGACCAAGTCATCGGCGCGGCGTATGAAGTCCATCGAACACTGGGTCCCGGGTTTTTGGGAAAAGTGTATTGCAACGCTCTGCAAATTGAATTGGAATTGCGCGGAATCACTAGCAAGCCCGAAGTGATGATTGATGTCTTTTACAAAGGGCATCGGGTTGGGGAATACAAAGCGGATTTATTTGTTGAGAACAAGCTGATAATCCAAGTCAAGGCAGTTCAAACTTTGGTCAAGGAGCATAAAGTGCAATTGGTAAATTACTTGATTCACCTTACGCCATTGGTCACAAGTTAGGGTAACTCAGCATTCGTCAAGTTTGCCAATTTCACCATGCTGATATATGCAAAGTGGCATGGCCGAGTTGAAATCTGCACCTGAACAACCGAAGAAACAGAGCTCTGTTCGCCATACCCGTGCAATTCAGCGCGACCGGAGCAAACGTTCACTGGGTCTCCCGCCCGATGA
>JAKOPZ010000226.1 GCA_029778615.1 Chloroflexota bacterium
GATTCCAAATCGTTTTCGTTCGCCAATTGAAAATTTCCTTCGCCATGCGCGATGGGACAATAAATCAATTCATCCAAACCGCGCGTCCAAACACATTTTTGCGACACAGGCTTCAACGTCACCCAGCGACATTCGAAATGCCCGTGCGCGTTGAATGTCAAGGTGGCGAGAGATTGGAGATTAGAGACTGGAGACTGGAGACTGGTTACTGATAACTGTTCACTCTTGACGGATAACTGACGTCCGGGCAATATCCCCGCCTTGACCAGCGCCTGAAATCCATTGCAAATCCCAATCACCGGTTTTCCATTCTCGACAAATTCATTCACCGCGTCCGCGAAATACAAAACTAAATCGAGCGCAAGCAATTTACCTGCGCCGAGCGCGTCGGCGTATGCGAATCCACCGGGCAGCACGAGCATTTGATAATCGCGCCAATCTTTTTCCCCCGCGCGCAATTGTGTGAGTGGAACGATTTCAGGTTGCGCGCCCGCGTGTTCGAGCGCGAGCGATGCTTCATGGTCGCGGTTCGTGCCGGGAGCGTGGAGGATGAGAGCGCATGGTTTCATAATTAGAGACTGGAGACTCGAGACTCTGTAGTAACGATTGTAGTAACGATTGTAGTAACGATTGTAGTAACGATTTCAATCGTTCCACCGCGCGTGATGAGAACACCGTAGTAACGATTTCAATCGTTCCACCGCGCGTGATAAAACATCATAGTAACGATTTCAATCGTTCCATTCAGGTTGATTGAACACATCCGCAAGTTCACCCACATTCACCGTAATCAATTTCTCTTGCCCGCAGAAAATTTCCAAATTTTGATTTTCCGTCACGTGTCCAATGCACGCGCACGCGTGCGGAATTTCCTTAAGGTGATTTTCAAACGCCACGCAATCGTTCGGCGCGATTTCGACGAGCAAACAACCGTTTGTTTCTTTGAACAAACTTTCCAAGTCTCCAATCTCCAGTCTCATTCCCATTCTTCCGCCGATGCACATTTCCGCCGCGCTCACCGCGAGCCCGCCTTCGCTCAAATCGTGGCATGCGCGCACAAGTCCCGCGCGCATCGCTTGATGCAGCGCGCGATACACGCGCGGCGTTTCGGGCGACAGTGATGGCACAATTGAATCATTGCGCGAAAAAATTCCCACGCGATACATTACGTTGCCAGCTTGTTTCAAATCCATCGTCACCGCGCCATTCACATCGTCAATAATTCCAATCGCCGAAATCAAAAGTGTTGGCGGAATCGCGTGACGCTGTCCATCGGCGCCGAGATATTCATTGTTGAGCGAATCTTTTCCCGAAATGAACGGCGCATGAAACAACAGCGCGCCATCGTAGCAGCCGCGCGCCGCTTCCACTAACGCGCCGAGTGTTTCGGGACGCTTCGGGTCGCCCCAACAAAAATTGTCGAGCAGCGCGATGCGGTCGGGGTCCGCGCCAACGGCAACGGCATTGCGAATCGCTTCGTCAATTACACTCAATGCCATACGATACGCGTCGTGTTTGCCGTATTCGGGATTCAAGCCGCACGACAACACGATGCCGCGCGTTCCTTTTGTGCCAAGCGGTTTCAACACCACCGCGTCCGACGGCGCGTCATTCTTTACACCCGTCAACGGTTTCACCACCGTTCCGCCTTGCACCTCGTGGTCATAAATGCGAATCACATCGGCTTTCGACGCGATGTTGGGATGAGATAAAAATTCCAGCAAAATTTGATTGAATTTTTCGAGATTGGAGATTGGAGACTGGAGACTAGAGACTAGAGACTGATTACTGATAACTGATAACTGATTACCGATTACTGCTTTCAACTCTCGCTGCGGAATTCCGTGATGCAGAAATTCATTTTCCAAATCCAACACAACACGATTCGCGTAACGCACGACAATGTGTCCGCTGTCGTTGAACGCGCCAATGTCGGTGAGTTCGACGTTGTACGTGTCGCAAAGTTTTTGCAGCGCCGCGACATTTTTTTCAGGAACGGCAAGCACCATTCGCTCTTGCGCTTCGGACAACCAAATTTCCCAAGGCGCGAGTCCCGGATATTTCAAACGCACATTTTGCAATTCCACATCCGCGCCCGTATCGCTCGCCATTTCGCCAACCGCCGACGAAAGTCCGCCCGCGCCGCAATCCGTAATCGCGTGATACAAATTTTCATCGCGCGCGCGCGTAATCACTTCA
>JAKOPZ010000227.1 GCA_029778615.1 Chloroflexota bacterium
CTAACTATCGCACTAACGTACTATGGCACTAGATCACTATTTCTTTTTCTTTGGCTTTTCCTCCAACAAAATCGCGCGCGGTTTGCCGTTGCCCTCGTCGGGACCGACAACGCCCATTTCTTCGAGTTGGTCCATGAGCCGTGCGGCGCGCGGATAGCCGATGCCGAGCTTGCGCTGCAAGAACGAGATGGATGCTTGGTTCGTGGTACGAATCAGTTCAATCGCGTCGTCTGTCAAATCGTCCCCGCTCTTTTCTTTTTCTTCGCCGCCGCGATGTTTGGGTTCGTCCCACGGCGCTTTGGGAATGAAATCAAATTCTTCTTGCAGCGCGCGCCAATGATTCGACAAGCGCGCGAGTTCTTCATCCGAAACGAAACATCCCTGCAAGCGTTGCAGTTTTGCCGAATCGGGAGCCATATACAACATGTCACCGCGCCCCAATAATTTTTCCGCGCCGGGCGAATCGAGAACGACGCGCGAATCTACGGAACTCGTGACGGCGAACGAAATGCGCGCGGGAAAGTTTGCTTTGATGAGACCCGTCACCACATCCACCGACGGACGCTGTGTGGCGAGAATGAGATGAATGCCCGTCGCGCGCGCCATTTGCGCGAGACGCGTAATCAATTTTTCCGTGTCGTCGGGCGCGGCGAGCATCAAGTCCGCGAGCTCGTCAATGATGATTACGATGTACGAAAGTTTATCGCCGCCCTCTTTGTCCATCTTTTGATTGTATGCTTCGATGTTGCGCGTGCGCGCTTTGCTGAACGCTTGAAAGCGCGCGTCCATCAGCCCTGTCGCCCAACGCAGCGCGGGCACCACATTCGAAACATCCGTAATCACTTCGCCAAGCAAATGCGGAATCCCGTTATAGTTGACCAATTCCACGCGTTTGGGGTCAACCATCACCAGACGCAGTTCGTCCGGCGAATGGGCAAAGAGCAAACACGCAATAATCGCGTTAATCGCCACCGACTTGCCGGAACCTGTCGCGCCGGCAATGAGCAAGTGCGGCATCCCCGCGAGGTCGGTCGCTTGCGCTTCGCCCGAAACGTCGCGTCCCAATGCGAACGGCAGCACGGCTTTTTGCGACAATTTTTTGTAGCGTTCTGATTCCATCACACCGCGCAAGCTGACCATCGCAATCGTTTCGTTCGGGACTTCGATGCCGACGTAATTGCGCCCCGGCACCGGCGCTTCGATGCGAATCGGCGACGCGGCGAGCGCGAGCGCGAGGTCGTTCGAAAGCGCGAGGATGCGATTGACCGCGACTTTGCGGCGCTGGACACTGCCGTCCATTCCCTTGCGTTCGACGAAACCGGGTTCCACTGCAAACTGTGTGATAGTGGGTCCCGCTTTTTTGTCAATCACTTTGGCAGGGATACCGAAATGGGAAAGCGTCTCTTCAATCGTCTTGGCTTTTTGTTCCGCCGTCGCCTGCGCGTACGCCGCTTCCGATGATGTTTCCAACAAATCCAAACTCGGCGTGTGTGCGAGGCGTTCGACAGCTTTGACGCGCGGCACGGCTAAAAGAGGGTGATGTTCGGGCGGCGGCGGCGGTTCGGCGCGTCCCCCGCGCAGTTTGGACATGAGGCGCGAAGGTTTTTCAGAAGTTTTGCCGCCGTCCGGTTTGCTTCCGAGCGGCAGTCCAAACAAGCCGCGTTTCGGTTCAGCATCTTTGACGGGCGCCGTGGGTTCATCAATTTCCTCCGCCGCGACCTCTGCTTTATCACTCGCCTCTTTACGCGGCAAGGGCAGCTGTACCAGATTGCGCGATGCGGGCAACGGAGGCGCGGGCGGCGGTGCATAGCGCGCGGGAGCGCTGTGCGGCGTCGCGACGGCGGGCGCGGGACGCAGTCCTTCTAACGCGCGGATGAGGAACGCGCCGAGCCAGCCGAGGTCAAACGCAAAGCGCAAAGTCAAAAGCATGAGCGCGACGAGAACGACAGAGGCAAAAATAACCGCGAGCGCGGGGTCCATCAAATTGCTGAACGCGCGGCTGAGCACCGTGGCGATGCCCAAGCCCAAATAGCCGCCCGCCTGTCCGTTTTCAGCGAGGCGAAGCGCGTCGCGGTCATCCACTGCAAAGGCAAGCGACATCAGCCCGCAGGACGCGAGAAAGAGCAGTTCGAGTCCGACGATGCGCGCCCAAGATATTTCGTACTCGCCATAAATATTTTCCTGCCGACGCAAGAGGGCGATGCCCGCGACAATGAACGCGGCGCCGAGCGCATACGCGCCCCAACCGACAAAGCGCGTGAGGAACATTGCCCAAAGCGCGGTGGCGGAACCCTCAAAGCCAAACAGACTGAGAAGCGTTAACGCGCCGAGCCCCATCAAAACGAGCGCGAGAATTTCGCGCTGGCGATGCTTGCTCAGCATGATGCGAAAACGCGGTCCGGGTTCGGCGGGAACTTGAGGCGCGGCGCGGCGAGAACCGCGCGGGGTCTCGGTGTCGGGAGAAGGCGGATTTGAACGACGCGGCATTTAGTGAATAAACGTTACCTCACACGCAACGCAGTGGGAAGCGCGGCGCTTTTCTTTAACTCGAAGCCAAACTGTTCCAGTACCCATCATCCATTTCCGGCGGTCCGGCGAGCGGCGCGGACGCGGGCATGTGTGGCGCATCCGTGAGACGCAATGTGAGACCGATGCGTTGGCGCTGCGGGTCAACATTCATTACGCGGACGCTCACGGTATCGCCTTCATGTACGACATCGTTCGGATGCAAAAAATTTCCTTCGGCGAGTTCGGATGTGTGAATGAGCCCTTCAATCCCTTCGGGTAAACGGGCGAACGCGCCAAACGAAACGACATTGGTAATGGTGGCGCGAATAATGTCGCCGGGTTTATAGTGCTGTGCCGCGAGCATCCACGGGTCGGGCGCGAGTCGTTTCAATGAAAGCCCGATGCGGCGCTGTTCGCGATTTACGTCAATCACATAGACGTTGACAGTCATGCCCGGCGCGCACACATCGCGCGGGTGATTGACGCGCTGCCATGCCATTTCGGAAACGTGCACCAATCCTTCGACGCCCCCCAAATCTACAAACGCGCCAAAATCCGTAACGTTGCGAATGGTACCGGTGAGGGCTTGCCCGGGCTGAATCGAATTTAAAAGTTGTTCACTGCGCGAGACCGGATTTTTGGCAATGCGCTCGGACAAAATTAAACGATTATGCAAACGGTCTAATTCAATTACTTTCAAGCGCAAGCTCTTGCCAACATATTGCGCCAGCTCTGCCATGCGTTCTTCTTCGGTGGAGCGGCGCGGAAACGAGACGAGCTGCGAGGCGGGCACAAAGCCGCGCACATCGCCGAGGTCAACCAACAGTCCACCGCGATTGTAGCCCACAACTTTGAGTTCGAGCAAATTGCCTGCGGCATAACTCGCGTGCGCGGTGTCCCAACCTGACGGAAGCGTCGGCGCGGACGGCGGCATCGGCAGCGTGGAAACGGGCTCGCTCGGCTCGGCGCGCACCGGTTCGACTGCCGCTTGCGTGTCGCTTGGTGTTGCGATAGTGTTCGATTCAATGTTCCGATTTCCGTCGGAATCGCTTGGCGCGTCGGGAAAAGAATGATGCAGAGGCGGAGATTGGCTCGACGTAAAGGGCAGCCCTGCCGGCGTGTCGTTCTCGTTCGCAAAAGGTTCCCAGTTCATAGCGTACCTCGTATCTATCAAGACAGTCCCAACATGAATGATTAAAAATTCCTAA
>JAKOPZ010000228.1 GCA_029778615.1 Chloroflexota bacterium
CGTTTCGTTCCGTGCCGTTTCGTTCCGTGCCGTTTCGTTCCGTGCCGTTTCGTTCCGTGCCGTTTCGTTCCGTGCCGTTTCGTTCCGTGCCGTTTCGTTCCGTGCCGTTTCGTTCCGTGCCGTTTCGTTCCGTGCCGTTTCTGGCGCGGAGATGGAACGCTGCGGCGAGCGTTCCGTACGCGGGGGAAGGAGCGCGGCGAAATCGTTGTCGAATACGAATGTGGTTTCGTACTGCGGATTTTTTTCGCCGCCCGCGCGTGCGTTGCCCGGACACAAATAACATTGCGGGTCATATTGCGGCATTTTTTCTTGCAGCGTTTTTTCCACTTGCCCGAGCCACGGGCGCTGCGTGCGCTGTGGTGAAACGAGCACCCAATCGTTCGTGAGCGGATTGAATCGGCGGTGAGGAGAGTTCATGTTTGTTGTAAGAGTCAAGCTTTGACATTCGCAAAGGTGACACGATTCGCGAATACGTCTGTCAATGTTTTGCCCCTACGCGCGTGTGTTTTGATAATAGGCGCACAAATCATTCAACGGACACATTTCGCATTGTGGCTTGTGCGCGCGGCAAATTTCGCGTCCGAGTCGAATGAGATTGATGTGCAAGCGATAATACATTTTTGGCGGAATCGCTGCTTCTAAAATTTCGTGCGCTTGCTCCGCCGATGTTTTGTAGGAAAGCCAACCGAGCCGCCGCGTCACGCGATGAACGTGGGTGTCTACAGGAAACACATTGCGTTGTTGCGCGAACAATAAAACAATGGACGCAGTTTTGGGACCCACACCGCGCATTTGCATCAACCATTTGCGCGCGTCGTGTTCAGACAGTTCGTTCAAAAAATCCAAAGTGATTGTGCCGCGTTCGCGTTCGATGAATTGCAGGGCATCTTTGATGTAATGCGCCTTTTCGTTTGCGAGTCCTGCCGCTCGAATCACGCGCGCAATTTCGGAATTGCGTGCGTCGCGCAGTCGTGCCCACGTCGGAAATTGTTTCACCAGCGCCTCATACGCTGCCTCGCTTTGCGCGTCGGTTGTCGCTTGCGAGAGAATACAACCGATTAACGCTTCTATTGGGTCTCCGCCGCGCAGTTTCGGTTTGCCAAAGATTTTTGCAAGACGCGCGTCCGCTTTGAGAATTTGTTCGCGGAGTTTCATGGAGCGGAAATTATAACATTACAGATGCGTTTTGATTTCGGCGCGTCAAATTGGAATTGACAAAGGATACTGTTCGCGTACAATCGTTGTCGAAACAGCCATATCGTTTCATCGCAAGCCCAAGTGGCGAAATTGGCAGACGCGCAGCAATCAGGGTGCTGTGCCAGCAATGGCATGGGGGTTCAAGTCCCTCCTTGGGCATAGAAATTTGGTCGAGAAGAATTCTCGACCTTTTTTGTGTCTATGAACAAAACGTATTCGGAATTTCTTGAAATTGCATCCGATGCCGCGCGCGCGGCGGGAAAGGTGATGCGCGACGGTTGGGGCAAAACGCACGCGATTCATTTCAAAGGCGCAATCAATCTTGTGACCGAAGTGGACCGCGCGGCGGAAAAAATTATTTTGGAACACCTGCGCGCGGCGACGCCCGATTTTGATATTCTCACCGAAGAATCCGGCGCACATGGCGGCGGCGCGACCTATCGCTGGGTCGTAGACCCGCTCGACGGCACAACCAATTACGCGCATCATTTTCCGTACTTTACGACTTCGATTGGCTTGGAAGAAAATGGCGCATCTATCGTCGGCGTGGTGTACGACCCGCTGCTCGAGCAGCTTTTTTCGGCGACGCGCGGCGGCGGCGCCTTGTTGAATGATGTGCCGATTCGATGCGGCGACGCACAAACGCTCGGCGAAAGTGTTGTGGCGACGGGTCTGGTGTATGACGTTTGGGAAAGCGCGCGCGGGATTCCCGAAATTGTCCGTTTGTTCCAGCACGCGCGTTCGGTGCGGATTAATGGCAGCGCGGCGTTGGATTTTTGCTATGTCGCGTGCGGGCGGCTCGACGCGTATTGTGACACGGGACTGTCGCCGTGGGATATTTCTGCTGCGCGCCTGATTTTGACAGAGGCAGGCGGAATGTTTCAATTGTACGGTGATGCGTCGGATTTTGAACAGCTCTACTGTATCGCGTCGAATGGGAAAATCCATCGGGAATTAGAGGAACTGCTGGTCAAATTTTGAATGCGTACTTGGAAAGGTAAGGCAACTGCAAAGTCCCTTGACAAGGATATGTCATTTCGAACCCCTCAATCCTTCGGGGTAAACTCTGTGAGAAATCTCGTTTGTCACGAAAGGTTGAGATTTCTCGCATCCGCTCGAAATGACAATTGGCGCGACTTTGCAGTTGCCTTGCTTGGAAAGGTCTTTAATTTGCCAAATCGCGTTGTTCGCGTATAATTTTGCAGCTTGAAGCGGCTGGCAAGACGCGCCGCTTTTTTGTCGCCTGCGGGAATCTAAAAACTCGGCAGGTCTCGTGGAGGAAATTTCATGTACGCAATTATTCGCACAGGCAACAAACAGTATCGCGTGGAAAAAGGCGACCGCATTGCTGTGGACCGTTTGCCCCATCAAGTGGGCGACCAGGTGAATTTGGAAGTGTTATTGCTCGGCGATGGTGACAATTACACGGTTGGAGCGGACGCGGCAAAAGCCAGCGTCGTCGCTCAAGTGTTGGACGAACGCAAAGGCAAAAAAGTCATTTCGTTCGACTATCGCAACAAACACCGCCGCCGCACCACACACGGGCATCGCCAAATCGAAACGCATTTGGAAATCAAAGATATTCTAGTGAACAGTAATCAGTAATCAGTAATCGGTCGCGCAGGATTCGCCAATCGATTACTGACTACTGAATACTAATTGCTTACTACTGCAATGGCACACAAAAAAGGTGGCGGTTCCACCCGCAACGGACGTGACAGCAACGCGCAGCGTCTCGGCGTCAAACGCTATGACGGACAATTCGTGCGCTGTGGCTCTATTCTCATGCGCCAACACGGCACCAAAATCAAGCCGGGCAAAAATGTTGGGTTAGGTAAGGACTATACCCTCTTTGCACTAATTGATGGGTACGTGAAATTTGAACCGTACTCGCAATCGCAAAAGCAAGTGAGTGTGTATTCCGAAAAACCCGTTGTCGCGCAAGCGGAAACGGCAAATTTGAATTAACGGCGACGATGCGGCGATTTGCCGAATCTCAAGTCGCGGCTGGTTCAGCACATTGGACCAATCCATTGGTTACTACGAGTTGCATGACTAGCCGCGCGTAGAAAAGGACCGAACTGTGAAAGAAGGAATTCATCCCACGTTTTATCCCGACGCGCTGTATACATGTGGTTCCTGCGGAGCAACATGGCGCACCGGCTCGACAAAAAAAGAAGTGCATCTGGACTTGTGCTCCAACTGCCATCCGTTCTTTACCGGCACACAGCGCATTGTAGATACCGCCGGACAGGTGGAACGCTTTACGAAACGTTTGCAGGCGCGTGAAACGGCTGTAGAATTGGGCCAAGTCAAAGGCAGCAAAAAGCAGCGCCGCGCCCAAGAACGCGCAAAACGCAGCGGCATGTTGGAAGCGACACAGCCCGAACCGACGCCGGAACCGACCGCCGAAGTCGTCGCGACCGAAACGTCTGCACAGCCCGAAGGCGAAACCGCGCAAGCAGAGCCGAGCCCGCGCCCGCGCCGCCCCCGTCCGCCGCGTGAACGCAAACCGCGCCAAGATAAACCTGCCGAAGCGTCCGCGCCCGCCGCAGAGGCAAACGGCGATTCGCCCACCGCGTAAAATTTCTTGCGTAAAAATTTTCAGCGTGAATCCCGTTTCACATGACATAACCATAACGCCCACGCATCATTTTCAGGATGAGGCGTGGGCTTTTTTTGATACAACGCTATGGACCGTTATCCCGACCAACCAGGACACGTCGAGCTCGTGTGTGGTTCCATGTTCAGCGGCAAGTCGGAAGAATTGATTCGCCGCGTGCGCCGCGCGCAAATCGCCAAACAAAACGTCATGGTTTTTACCAACGCGATTGATAATCGCTATGGCACCGCAACCATCGCCTCACACAGCGGCGCCAATCTCGACGCGCGCCCCATCAAGAGCGCGACCGAAATTTGGAACTATTGGGATGAAACTGTAAACGTCGTCGCGATTGACGAGGCGCAATTTTTCGATTGGGAAATCAGCGAAGTGGTCGCGCAGCTGGCACAGCGCGGCGTACGCGTCATCGTCGCGGGACTGGATACCGATTTTCGCGGTGAACCGTTCGGACCGATGCCGATTCTCATGGCGCAGGCGGAACAGGTGGACAAGCTGAACGCGATTTGTATGGTGTGCGGCGGAACGGCTTCGCGCACCCAGCGTTTGGTCAATGGCGAACCCGCCGCGTACGATGACCCGCTCGTCGTCGTCGGCGCAAACGAAATGTACGAAGCGCGCTGTCGCCATCATCACCAAGTCCCGCGACGAAAATAGCGTCCGCGACAAACTGCACACAGCACGTATCCCGTTTCGTCCTTTGCGCTCCGCTCACAAGGAATTTGTTTTGGTCAATCTCCTCGCGCTTGCCCTCGTTTCTTTTTCCGTCGCGCTCGTAACACTGGCGCTGGTTCAATATCTCCAAACGCGTTCGCGCGCCGCGCTGTGGTGGCTCGGCGCGGGCGCGTTTTTTTTATTCGCGTTTTTTTTCCTCGCCAGTCGCTTTGCCGTTCAATTGTTTGGCGCGCTGCCGCTCGCCTTGGAACTACGCCAATTCCTCGTTGATGATTTACTGCCCTTGCTCGCGGGCGTGCTCGGCGGCGCGGCGGCATTTGGAATTTTATACCTCGCGCGCAAACAAATGTTTGTTGCGTTTGGCGGGATGGTGATTGGGGTCACGGCATTGTTTGTCTGGGTCGCGTATGCGAGTCAACCACCGCCGCCACTGCCCGAACATCCGGGTCTGGCACAACTCCAACTGCCGGAAAATTTTCACGCGCAAATTTTTGCGGCGGATGTTCAAGAACCGAGCGCGCTGGCGTTCGACGACGCGGGCAATTTGTACTATAGCGAACTTGTGGACGGAAACATTGTGCGTTTGCGTGACACAAACGGCGACGGCGCCGCAGACGAGAAAAAAATTTTCGCCGCTGCTTTCAAAAATCCGCGCGGCTTGGCGTGGCATGACGGCGCGCTGTACGTTTCCAGTCGCGGACAAATCAACCGCTTGCGCGACACGAACGGCGACAGCGTCGCGGACGAAAACGAAATCATCATTGACCACTTGTTTTCACTCGACATTCAACATTCCAATAACGGCATCGCCTTTGGTCCCGACGGCAAATTGTATTTGGCAATTGGCGGACCGCGTGTGGGACAACTCGAGTTAAAGGACAAAACATATTGGTATCAAGGACAACCGCGCGACGATTGGCAGTTCGCGGGCGTGCTGCAAATGGACGCGGAGGGAAAAAATCCAAAACTGTTTGCGCGCGGCTTGCGCAATCCGTACGCGCTCGCGTTTAATACGCAAGGCACTTTGTTTGCGACGGACAACGGGGATGAAACGATTCCCGTGCCTGATGGCGATGAACTGAATTTGATTCAAGCGGGCGCGGACTATGGCTATCCATACTTTTTCGGAATTCCGCCTGCGTGGTCGGACACGCGCGCACCGTTGATTCGCTTCGAGCCGCACACTGCGCCGACCGGTATCACCGTGTATAATGTTTCCGCCAAAGCCGCGCAGGCGTTTCCATCGGACTATCGCAATGCTGTGTTGGCTGCGTTGTACTGGCGCGGGCGTACAGAAAATGTTTATCGCGAAATAGTACGCGTCGCGCCAACGGACGCGGAGGGCAAACCGAATTGGACAATGTATGATTTCATACAAGGGCTGGACCGTCCGGTTGCGCTCGCGGTCGGTCCCGACGGCGCGTTGTATATTGCAGACATGCGCGGCGGCAAAGCAGACAGTGACGCGCCGGGCGCAATTTATCGCGTGAGTTATAATAGCCAATAACTGTGCAACCGCGTTCTGCTTTTTTGCCGCTGCGTGCCACTCCCGTCGCTCGTCACGTTTTCGCGCTCCTCGCGTATTTTCTCCTCGCGCTCCTTTTCACCTATCCACTCATTTTGCATTTCACCACACACGTCGCAGGCGATGGCAGTGACGACCCCGCGCTCGCGTGGAATTTGTGGTGGGTGCGCTATGCGCTGTTCGATGTGGGCACGAGTCCGATTTATACGGATTACATGTTTTTTCCCATCGGGCTGAATCTGGGTTTCTACACGCTCACGTACCTCAACGCGTTCCTCTCGATTCCGTTTCAATTTGCGTTCGGTCTCATTCCGGCTGCCAACCTCAATTTGATTTTCTCTTTTACGTTGAGTGGATTCGGCGCGTATTTGCTGGTACTGTATTTGTTGCGTCGCGATGTGTCATTGCGACAGTTGTCATTGCGAGGAACGAAGCAATCTCCCTCGCACGATAAGATTGCTTCGTCGCAAGCAATGTCAGCATCGCAGCGCTCCCTCGCCATGACAGCCGCCGCGTTCGCCGCCGGTTTGGTGTACGCGTTTTCGGCGAACAAATTTTTGTACGCTGCGCTCGGACAATTCAATATTGCTTCTTCGCAGTGGATTCCGTTTTACATTTTGTTCTTGCTCAAAATTTTTGATTCCCCCGTGCCGCCGCTCAAATACGGATTCTTGATCGGATTCTTTTTACTCGCGCAAGCGTTGAGCGAATTTATTTTCGCCTCGTTCCTCATTCTCTTTTCTATCGCATTTGTGTTTTATCAAATTATTTTGACGCGTGGCAAAATCAAAAATCGAAAATCAAAAATCAAAAATCTTATTCTCGCTGCCTTTGTCTTTCTTCTCCCCATGACGCCCATTCTCGCCGCGATGTTTTCGGATTTAGCCACCGAAGGCGATTTCATTCAACAAGGTTTGGGATTCTCGAATATCTTTTCGGCAGACGTGCTTGGCTTTTTTGTGCCGTCGCATCTCCATCCGCTCTTTGGCAATCTCGAAGCACGGTTTCATTTTCCCTACATCAATTTCATGTATCTCGGTTTCACCGCGCTCGCGCTGGGCATCCTCGCGCTGTGGAAAATAAAACCCGCGCGCATTTGGGGCATTTGGTTTGTGCTCATTGCGCTCGTTTCGCTTGGACCGACATTGCGCGTCAACGGCGCGGAATTTGATTTGCCGATGCCGTTCGATGTACTGCTCGAAATTCCGCTCGTCAAAGGCAATCGCTATCCCTCGCGCTGGAGTGTGATGTTGACGTTGAGTTTGGCAGTGATGGTGGGGTATGGTGTGATGTGGGTGTTGCGAAAAGTATTAGGTAGCAGGTATCAAGTAGCACGTCCCTTACTACTTGCTACTTGCTACTTGCTACTTGTCTTTGAATCTCTTTCTACGCCCCTGCCCCTCTCCAATCTCCAGTCTCCAAGCATCTATTCCCAAATCGCGCGCGAGCAAGGAAATTTTTCTGTGCTCGAAATTCCGCTCGCGTGGCGCAATGGGTTTCGCGTGACGGGAAGTTATCGCAGTGATTCGCAGGGACCGATTGACCGCATTTTCATGTACGCGCAATTTTTCCAAACGACGCAGCAGCATCCGATTTTGAACGGCAACACCTCGCGCAATCCCGAACTCAAGTTTCAATATTTTTCCGAAGCGCCGGTTTTGAATTCGCTCATTGCCATTCAAACGGGACACGCGATTGACGATGCGACGCGCGCGCGGGACAAGGCACTCGCGCCGCGCGTACTCCAATTTTTCGGCACGCGTTATATCATTTGGCATACGCCGTTCGAGGAAGCGAATCGCGATGTGGCGAACAAAACGCGCGCGTACATGGAACAGAATTTCCCGGTGACGAAAATCAACGAGAGTTACGAAAATGGACGCGGTGTGGTGGCGTATCGCGTGAACGACTTGGGCGCGCCCGATGTCCTCTCTGTCAAACCGAATGACCCGCTCGCGCGATTGTATTTTGGCGAAGGATGGGGCGCGCTCGGCGGAGAAGAATTTTGGGCAGAGCGGCAACAGGCAAAATTCTTTTTTCCGCTCGACGCGCCGCGCGACATGGAATTGCGTTTGAATGATTTCAGGGCACTGTCCGGACCGCACTGGAGTCTTTGGGTGAATGGCACAGAAATTGCGCGCGCAACGCCTCCCGAATCCACAACTCAGGTCGCCCGAATTCCCGCGTCAGTTTTAAAAAGCGGTGTGAACGAAATTACGTTTGCATTCGACAAAACATTGCCCAGCACCCAAATTGCCAATCACCCTATTTCGATTGTCGTGCGCAGCGCGGGCGAAGAGCAAGGCGCGTTCGGGCATATTTACGTGAATGGCGTAGACGCATCGCCCAACGCGCGCGGCTATAATATCGTCGTCATTGAGCCGCGTACGGGAAAAATTGTCGCGCGCGAAAATTTTGATACGTTTCTATCGGGACGCGAATCCGCGCGCCTCGCCGAGTTTGTGAATCAGATTGCCGAAGGAGATATCGTCGCGGTCGCCGCGAGCGATGAAGCATCCCAACATTTGACAGAGCAGGCAGTGAATGCGTTGAGCGCCATCGGCGCGCGTCAAGACTTGCGCGGCAAGTTTCGTTGGTCGCACGCCATCATTGGCGTCAAAGGCGCACCGCGCGGCTCGGCGTCCGAACTGGCTTCGGAAACGCGCGTCTCGCAGGTGATGCTGAACGCGCCCTTTACGTCACCGAACGTTGCGGCAAGCATTGGCGAAATTCGCATTGAACCCGCGCCGTGAAATTTCGGAAAAATATTCGCGCCGCGACCTGTTAAGCCTGTATATTTCCGATAGAAGCTCTTCCACATCTTTTCGACACAGGTGAACTATGCTTTATGATTTGCCGCTTGAAACATTGCAAACCTATTTGCCCGCGCGTGATGAACCTTCGGACTTTGATTCATTTTGGCAAAGCACGCTCGCGCAGACGCGCGCCTTTCCGTTGAACGCGCAATTTGAACGCGTCGAGAACGGCTTGCGCGCGGTGGAAACGTACGATGTCACCTTTAGCGGTTATGGCGGACAACCCATCAAGGGGTGGCTTATTTTGCCGACCGCGCGCCAAGAACCCCTGCCGTGTATGGTGGAATATATCGGTTATGGCGGCGGGCGCGGTTTTTCGACCGATTGGTTGTTGTGGGCAAACGCGGGCTATGCGCATTTGGTGATGGACACGCGCGGGCAGGGCAGCGCGTGGCGCATCGGCGACACACCCGACGCGGAAACCGATGGCGGCAATCCGCAATTTCCCGGATTCATGACGCGCGGCATTTTGAATCCGCAAACGTACTATTATCGCCGTGTGATTGCCGACGCGGTGCGCGCGATTGAAACCGCGCGCAGTCATCCCGCGCTGGATAGTTCGCGCATTGGCGTGACGGGTGGGAGTCAAGGCGGTGGGCTGGCGTTGATTACGAGCGCGCTCGCGGAAAATGTGCAGCTCGCATTGTGCGATGTGCCGTTTCTGTGTCATTATCGCCGCGCGGTAGAAATTACCGATGCGGACCCGTACGGCGAAATTTCAAAATATTTGAAAACGCATCGCGACCACATTGAGCGCGTGTTTCAAACGCTCGCGTATTTTGATGGCGTGAATTTTGCCGCGCGCTCGCACGCGCACGCGTTGTTTTCCACCGCGTTGATGGACCCGGTGTGCCCGCCTTCGACCGTGTTTGCGGCATACAATTATTTCGCCGGACCGAAAGAAATCCGCGTGTATGAATTCAATCAACACGAAGGCGGCGAATCGTTTCAGACGGCAGAGAAATTAAATTTCGTGCGAGAGATGTGGGGCTGACGCGTGGCGCGGACATTGCCGCGAAATCAGATTTCGCTTTGCAAAACAAAACTCGCCGCGCGGCGAGTTTTTTATTTTTCCAATGATGGCGTGTGGTTCAAACGCGGCGCGTTTTTTTGCGGGGCACCGGCGCGGCGGATTCGCGCACAATCAATTCGGTGGGCAAATCATAATGCACGCTCGCGACGGGATTGCCTTTGATTAAATCTAAAATGAGTTGGGTCGCCATTTCGGCAATGAGCGGAATCGGTTGGCGCATGGTGGTGAGGGGGGGCCACACTTGCTGTGCGAGGGGCACATCGTCGAAACCGGTAACGGTCAGCTCTTGCGGCACGCGGATGCCGAGCTGATGCGCGGTGAACAAAACTCCGGCGGCGAGGTCGTCGTTGCTCGCGAAAATTGCGGTGGGACGCGTCGCGCAGCCGAGCAATTTGCGCGCGCCCGTCATACCCGCCGCAAACGTCCAATCGCCGGGACAGACAAGCTGTTCATCAAATACAAGCCGGTGTTTTTTTAACGTGTCGCGAAAACCGGCGAGACGGTCCTGGCTCGCGCTGTGGTCGCGCGAACCCTTGATAAAACCGATGCGGCGATGTCCGAGCTGAATGAGATACTCGGTGAGTATCACCGCCGCTTCGTAATCTTGAATCCGCACGTGCGGGTACGGCAAGCGATAATTGCGCGGGCTGAGCCGCACGAACGGCACACGCAAGTGCGCTAATTTTTCCAGCAGACCGACGACATTGTCGCACGGCGGCGTAAAGATAAAACCGTCTACGCGGCGCTGTGCGGCGAGTTTCAAAATTTCATGACGGTCTTGGGCGCGCCGCACATTGCACGGAAAGGTGAGCAGCCCGTATCCCGTTTTGCGCGCGGCTTGAAAACATCCTTTCAGTACGTCGTCAAAATACGTCTGCGAAACATTGTCGAACAACAGCCCAATCACTTGGGCGTGTCCGCGCGCGAGTCGCTGCGCGGAAATGTTGGGCGCGTACGCGAGCTTGCTGATGACTTGGTTGACCTGCGCGCGCGTTTCGGCGCTCACCATCGGTTCATTGTTCAACACGCGCGAAACCGTTTTGACCGAGACGCCCGCTTGTTTGGCTACATCACGAATCGTCGTTGCCATACAAAATCGCAAATGCAAAAAACGCTCGCGCGACTCAGACAATTTCCGGCGCGCGGCGAATTGCGGGGTCGGTGAAAATATCGTACTCGTCGCGGCTCGTAGTGGAAAATTCGGAAACCACCGCGCCGCGCGCGCCCGCTTGAAACCAATGCAGAGTGTTCGGCGGAATGGTGTACTGTTCGCCCGGACGGAGCGCGATTTCGTGCCACACCGTGTAATGCTGCGCGCGATGTTTCGGCGGCTGCGCTTTGGGATTTTTCGCGGGTTCACCTTGCACGTACAAAAACACTTGTCCCCAACGACAACGGAACGTTTCTTCTTTGCCCGGTTCATCAAACATGGCGATGGGCGGATGAAGATGTTCGGGGCAGGTTTGACGCGGAAAGAGAACGAGCTCTTTGGCGCAGCAGCGTTCCGTGTTGATATAAACCACGAGTTCGAGTCCCGTCGTTTCCAATTCGTTCAACCCGAAATCCGCGATTTCGATATGTTTGCTTTCGTCGCGCGTGAGAACAATTCCCGCGCGTTTCAGAAATTCGCGCGCGCGTTTTTGTGCCGCGCGTTGTTGTTTTTTGGTGAGCATAAATTTTCATTTTGTGGGGGCGTTTAATTAAACGCCCCCACCTTTAATTAAACGCCCCCACCTTTAATTAAACGCCCCAACGAAATTTGATGCAACGCCCCTACAAAATTAACGCGGGATAATTTTCCGCCGCGTACGGTTTCAATTCGTGCAATGATTCATTGAACGACGTAATCGCGCGATTCACTTCGGATTCTGTCACCACTGTCGAAATGTTGTACTCGCCGCGCGCGGCAGAATAGATTCCGCGATTCAGCATTGCCAAATGCAAGAGGTACGGCAAATCGCCCGCGTTGCGAAATCCTTCGGCAATGTCGCCCATGTTATAAATTTCGCCGCCGCGCCAATGCACTTGGACAAGCGAACCCACTTGCGTCGTCTGTCCGACGATGCCCGCTTCTTGAAACGCGTCGTCAAAACCCGCCGCGAGTTTGTCGCCCAACGCGTTGATGCGGTCAATTTCCGCTTGCGGTAAATTTTGTAACGACGCGATGCCCGCTGCCATCGTGACGCTGTGCCCATTAAATGTTCCCGAATGCAGAATACGGTCTTGGCGCGCGGGGTCGAACTGGAGCATGATGTCGCGATTGCCGCCGAACGCGCCGACCGCGAATCCGCCGCCGATAATTTTTCCCATTGCGGTAAGATCGGGCATGACGTTCGCGATTTTTTGATAGCCGCCCTCGCTCAAACGCAAGGTGATGACTTCATCAAAAATCAACAGCACGTTGAATTGATTTGCCAGCGCGCGCAGTCCTTGCAAATATCCTTCGCGCGGAATCGGAACGCCGCCCGCGTTCGGCACAGGTTCGACGAGGATGCCCGCGATGGCGTGCGCGTGTTCCGCGAGAATATTTTCCACCGCGTTCAAATCATTAAACGGCGCGAAAAAGATATTCTGACGCAAGCCGTTGGGAATACCTCTATCCGCTTCGGGGTCGGCGGTCGCGGCGGCGAGGTCGTGCGAACCGTGATAGCCGCCGTGCATTTTCAGAATGCCGCTGCGTCCCGTGAACGCGCGCGCGGCGCGCACCGCGAGCATCGTCGCTTCCGTTCCGGAATTGCAAAAGCGGACTTGTTCCACACTCGGCACGCGTTCGCAAATCATTTCCGCGAGTTCCACCTGTCCCACCATCGGCGACGCGAACGCTGTGCCGTTTGCCAATTGTTTTTGTGCGGCGTCTTGAAGCGCGGGATGCGCGTGTCCGTGAATGAGCGAGGTAAAGTTGTTGAGAAAATCGAGATAGCGATTGCCGTCGAGGTCGGTGAGGTACGCGCCGCTGCCTTGTACCATGAACGCGGGATACGGCGCGTAATGGACGCCGGTGCGTGTGTTGCCGCCGGGCAAGACCCGGCGCGCGCGTTCGAGCATTGCCTGCGATTTGGGCGTGCGCGCAGTGTAGCGTGCGATGATTTGCTGGGAAATGGTTTTCATCATTGAAAAAAAATTGCCCGCAACACAGGTTGCGGGCAAAAATATTTTATCCCTTGAGCGAACCCGCCATGAGACCGCGAATGAAATAGCGTCCCAAGAAAACATACACGAGCAATGGCGGAAGCGCGGTCAATAGCGCGGCTGCCATTTGCACATTGTATGGGACGTGGAAACTGCCCGCGATGTTGTTGAGCGAAACGGTGATGGGATACACCTTTGGTGTGTTCGCCAGCGTGACGCCAAACAAAAAGTCATTCCAAATCGAAGTGAACTGCCAAATGAGAACGACGACGAACGCGGGCTGTGATAATGGCAACAGAATGCGGCGATAGATGCTGAAAAAATTTGCGCCGTCAATGCGCGCAGCTTCGACCATTTCGGTTGGCAGCTGCGCGTAATAATTTCTGAAAATCAGCGTACAAATTGGAATGCCGTAAATGACGTGTGCGACGACGAGACCGGGAATGGTGGAAAAGAGTTGGATGCCCGTCCAATTGGTGAACGTTTGGTATGAAACGACGAGCGGAATCAAAATGCTTTGATATGGCAAGAACATGCCGAACAGCATGAGTGTGAAAATCAAATCGGCGCCGCGAAATTTCCACTTGGACAAAATATAGCCGTTGATGGAACCGATGAGCGTAGAAAGAATTGTCGCGGGGATGACGAGCGAAACGCTGTTCCAAAAACCTTGTTCGAGACCGAGCGTGGCAGGAGGTTCATTCGAGCCGAACCACGCGGTCAGAAAACTTTTGAATCCGATGATGCGCGGCGGCAGCCACATGTTTTGGATTTGCAGCGCTTCGGCTTGACTCTTGAGCGATGCCATCAACAAAACATACACAGGCATCAAGAACCACAACGCAAAGAATATCAACAGCGCGTAAATGACGATGCGCGTCCAGTGAAAACTAAAGCGGTGTCGAGTGGGAACAACGGCAGCCATTAGTGTTCCTCCGAGCGGGTTTGCCAGATGAGGTACGGAATAATCAAGACGCCGACCATCAATAACAAAATGATGGCGATGCTCGCGCCTTGCGCGAATTTGGTCGCGTCGAACGTCGTCTTCCACATGTTCAGCGCGGGTACATCCGTCGCAAAGCCCGCACTCACACCGCCGGTCATCGAATACACGAGGTCAAAAATTTTCAACGCGATATGCGCGAGAATGACGACGACGGTGAGTGTCACGGGACGCAAAAGGGGAATGATGACGTGGCGATAAATTTGCCATTCGCTCGCGCCGTCCACGCGCGCGGCTTCGCGCAAATCATCCGGGATACTGCGAATGCCCGCAAGATAGAGCGCCATCGTGTACCCGGACATTTGCCAGCCCGCCGCGACGACGATGGAAGTCATTGCGACCGCGTATCCAAAATCGGGTGTGGCTAAAAAGCCGAGACCGATATTGGTGAGCAACTGACCGACTCCCGTCTCCGGATGAAAATACACGACGGTCGGGGCGGTGAACCAACCATTGCGGAGAAAATCCAGACCGAGATTTGTAAAGAGTAAATTAACGCCAATCCATCCGGTATTCGGATCGCCCGGCGTGAGAATCCAGCGCCAGGCAACGCCAGTGACGATAAACGAAATCGCCATCGGAAACAAAAAGATGCTGCGAAAAATTCCTTCGCCGCGAATTTTGCGGTCCAACAGCGTTGCCAGCAAGAAACCAATGACGATACAGCCGCCGACAAAAAGGACCAAAAAGCCAACTTCGTTGCGGATGTCGTAACGAAAACGAATGGCATCCGTGCCGCTGCCGATAAAGAGGCGCGCGTAATTTTGCATCCCGACGAACGTGAAATCGGGCGCGGCGCTGTTCCACGCGGTGAGTGAAATAAAGCCCGTCCAGCCGATAAAGACATAGACAAACAGTCCGAGCGCAAGGATGGAGGGCAATAGAATGACAACCGAAACGATGCGCTCCCAGTTTTGTCTGGAAAGCCAACGCTTTTTGGGTACGGCGGCTTCAGTATATGGAATGGCTTGCGGTGTTGTGCTCATAACAAATGCCGTAGTTTGGAAAATGCCGTAGTTTGGAAAACTACGGCAAACAAAAGAACAAAAGTATACAAAGCACGCGAAACCTTTTGTTGGTCTCGTTTGTTCCTTTGTTTGACGATGATTTCCAATCTGCGGAGACGCGGCAGATAAACTTTATCAGCGGTTTTGTGAGGCGAGGTAGGCAACTTTGCCTACCTCGCGCTTGACGTTGTAATTCTATTGTGCGAAACCCGCGTCGGTGGCGGCTTGAACCAACGCAGCTTGCGCGGCGGCGACATCGCCCGTCGTCGCAAACAAGACGATGGCATCCGCATAACCCTTGGTTGCCCAGGAGGGGGTTGCGGCGGCGCCGTGCGTTACGCTCGGTACGATGGCGTCCACAGTCCAATCTTTCGCGGCGGATTGCAAGTACGCATTAAAGGATGAGTAATCGCAGTCGGTGCGCGCGCAGATGGAACCTTTTTGTTTGTTGAATGCTTCTTGCGCCGGTTTGCTGCCCGCGAGGTCGAGCCAGAGATTTGCATTCGCTACGTCCGGAGCTTTCGCGGGAAGTGCGAACGAATCGGAGAGCGCAACGAACGTGCCTTTGGTGCCCGGCACCGGCGCCCAGCCATAGTCCGTAAAGTTCGCGGAGACGAACTGACCATTCGCCCAGTCGCCCATGATGTTGAACGCGGCTTTGCCGTCAATCAACAATTGGGTCGCGGCTGCCCATGTGAGCGCGTCATGGTCGGCGTTCGCATAGGTGATATATTTCTTGAATGTGTTGAGCGCGTTCGTCACTTTGTCGCTCTTCCACGAGGTCTTGCCGGTCCAGAGTCCCGCATATTCATCGGCGGTCATGGAACCGGCGAGAATATCTTCGAACGTGTGTTGCAGTTCAAAACCATCTTTGCCACCCAATGCAACGGGTTGGATGCCTGCGGCTTTGAGTTTGTCGGCTGCCGCAAAGAATTCATCCCAATTGGTTGGCGGCGTGACACCGGCTTTGTCGAGCAATGCTTTGTTGTACCAGAGAACGTTCGAGCGGTGAATGTTCACCGGCACGCCCCAGTAGTGGTCTTTGAATTTCAACATCGCGAGAAGCGTGGCCGGGAAAACGGATTCGAGATTGTTGCGCTTGTACACATCGTCCACCGGCACAATCAAGACGCCGGGATTGTACGTGTCAGCTTCCCAACCTGCGTGAAGTTGGAACACATCCGGGGCAACACCGCCGAGCAACTGCGAAAGCAGCTGTCCTTTGAAATTGGTGCCCGCGCCGCCGGCGACTGCCGCGTTGACGATTTCAACATCGGGGTTCTGCTTTTTGAACATTTCAAACATTTGGTTCAAACCGGCGAATTCGCCACCGTTCGTCCACCACGACGCGACGATGAGCCGACCCTTGGCGCCTTGCGGGAACAATTTGGCAAGACCGGTAGCACTGGTCGGGTCGAAATCTTTCAAGAACGCTTCGGCATCCGCTTGGCTGGGGATGCACAGTTTTTGTCCAACTTCCAAAGCATCGGGGTTTGTGACTTTGGCATACGAGGAATCTTCGGCGTTCTTTTGGTTGGTCGCCCACATGATTGCCCAGTATGCTTTGACATTGCCGAGGAATTTGTCGGCAACTTTTGAAAGCCAGTCGCCTGCGGTTACGGTATACGTTTGGTCGCAGGTCACGGCGGAATTCGGTGCAGCGGCGGCGGTGCCGATGGTAGCAAGTAGCATTGCCGCAACGAGCAGCACATAAACAAATTTTTTCATTCTTCTTGACCTCCCTTGGTCGTTTGGTTAAATGTCACAGCTTGGCGTTGAGAAAAATTAACAAGGCATCGCGCACTAAGCATCGCCTCCTTTGGATTTGGTGATTTGGTGATTGGGTGTTTGGAGAGAGCGTCCAATTACCCAATGACCCAATCCCCTAATGTTTTATTTCGCGCAGCGAAAACCGAGGTCGTCGTTCGCCGTAGTTGGCACGGCAGAATTGCGAAAATAAGTGGTCAGCTGTTCTTGAACGTCGAACCAGCCGCCGCCGCGCAAGATATACAGACCCTCACCGTACAATTTCGAGTTGGCGGTATTGCCCGGATATTTTTCGGGTTTGGACGCGGTCCATTCCCACACATTGCCTGCCATATCAAAAACTTGGAAAGGACTCGCCCCGTCGGGATAAGAGCCGACGGCGGTGGTGCCGCGAATCCCGGACTCTTTGCCGTTTTGATTTTTTGGATTGAACGCGTTGCCGTACGGAAAGGCAAAATCTTTTGTCCCGCGCGCGGCGTATTCCCATTCTGCTTCGGTGGGCAGACGTTTGCCTGCCCATTCGCAAAATGCGTTGGCATCATTCCAACTGACTTTGACGACGGGATGATTGTCTTTGCCTTGCGCGAACTTGTCCCATGTTTTGTCGCCGCTTTTTTCCGGGTCGGTCTTGTAGCCGGTGGCATCCACAAATTTTTTGAAATCCGCATTCGTCACTTCAAATTGGTCAATCATAAAAGCGGCGACATCCACTGCATGAGGCGGTTTGGAATCCGGACCTCCATCATTGCTGCCCATTTGAAATGTTCCCGCGTCCACTTGCACCATCGGCGAATCTACTCCGGCGGGTGGCGGTGTAGCCGTCGCAGGCGCTTCAGTTGCTCCAGCTTGAGTGGGTTCCGGTGGGTTGGTCGGAACTTCGGTTGGTTTGGGACGCGGTGTGGGTGTAGGCGGCGCGGGAAGTGGGGTGGAAGTCGCTTGAATCACAATGGGAGTAAATGGTTCGGTCGGTTTTGGTTGTGCGGTGGGTGTAATATCGGTGACACCTTCGACACCACACGCGGCGAGGAAACCAAGGGCGACACAGGCAAATAACAATGCAATTCGATTCATGCGGAACGCTCTCCTTGAAGCGGAATCGTCGTCGAACGTTATTCCGTTTAAGATGGCTTGGGGGGAACGCCGGTGGAGAAAGAAACCGACGCGCGCAGCTATCATAGCACTCTCACGCCCGCAGTGCAACGGTTTTTTTTCTGACGATGCCGGCGGCGCGCAAGCACACAAAAAATTTTTACGATTTTTCTGACAACGTTGTCATATGATAGCATCAACGTTTGGGCTTTGTCAATTTCTGCGCGCGGCGCGCGATAACTTTTGCCGTTCCACGCGTTTGCTTCCATAATAGGAACGGTTCGTAAACGCGCACGCGGTGCGCAGGCGTGACGCAAGATAGTAATACGTTTCTTAATCTCGCTGTACTATACTTTTCAAGCTCGCCTGCAAAAGCTGGTGCTGCGCGCTTGCGTTGGTTTGAATTGTTTGTACCGGCATTTCCGGTGGAGCATGGTTCAAAGCAAACGTCTTTTCGATTTTGGCGTCGCAAGCGCGGGGCTGGTCGTCTTGGCGCCGCTATGGGTTGTGATTGCCATCGCCATCAAGGCAGAGTCGCGCGGACCGATTTTTTTTCGCGGCGCGCGCGTGGGACGCGACGGCAAACTCTTTATGATTTACAAATTTCGGACGATGGTTGCCGATGCGTCCGCACGGGGCACGCGCATCACCACACGCGACGACCCGCGCGTCACGCGCGTTGGAAAATTTCTACGGCGCGCCAAATTGGATGAACTGCCGCAGCTGCTCAACGTGTGGCGCGGCGAAATGAGTTTGGTGGGACCGCGTCCCGAAGACCCGCGTTATGTTGCATTGTATTCATTGCCACAGCGCGCGGTACTGCGGGTGACGCCGGGCATCACCGGCGCGGCGTCGGTGGTATTTCGCAATGAGCAAGAGCTGCTCGCAGGTTCCGACTGGGAACAAGTTTATATTCATCGCATCATGCCGCGCAAGTTGGAATTGGAATTGGCATATTTACAGCGGCGGAATTTTTGGACCGACCTTTTTCTGCTTGGACAAACTTTGTGGCTGGTTTTGGCGCCGCACCGCGCGAACGAATCTACACAAGAAATTTACTAAAGCATTACCCGTTCATAACTATTCTCTGCTAAGATGGTTGGAAGCAGGGCAATGTCGCCTTTGGGGGCGCATCGCCCTGTTGGCTTGATTCATCGGTTTGGAAAAGTGTTGATTGGGATGGAGGCGCGCGAATGGCACGCAAGTACGCTGTTGGGGCTGCACAGTATCTGGAACAGATGCGGAATCGTCACTTTTTTCTCCTCGACTCTCTCCTCCTCGCGGTAATCCCCTTCATTGCTCTCTGGTTGCGGACAGACGATGGTTTTGCGAAAGGTCCTTATATTGTTTCGCTGACAGTTCTCGCGTTGGTGGGCTTGCCGGTCTGGCTTGGCGCGTTTGTGTGGTGTGGGTTGTACACGCGCAATTGGCAGTACGCGAGCATTGCCGAACTTGCCACCGTGCTCAAAGCACTGCTTCTCGGCACGGTCTTGAACGCGCTGCTGTTATTTTTTGTACTGTATCCTCTCGGTTGGGCTCCCGATTCATTTCCCCGTTCGATTCCTTTTTTGACCGGACTGTTGGCGCTCGTCGCAATTGGCGGTACGCGTTACAGCGTGCGGTATATGGACCGCTGGCAGCGGCAGCGCGAGTTTACGCAGGCATCGCACCAACATGTCGTCGTCATTGGCGCGGGCGATTCGGGCGCGATGATTGTGCGTGAGATGCAGCGCAACCCGCAGCTCGGACTCAATCCGGTCGTATTTCTGGACGACGACCCGCGCAAGCATCACACCTACATTTTGGGTGTGCCCGTTGCGGGTGGACGCGCCGCGCTGAAAACGGTGGTGCGCGATTATCATGTGCGCGAGGCAATTATTGCGATGCCGACGGCGCCGGGGAAAACGATTCGCGAGATTGCGGCATTGTGCGCGGAACAAAATTTGGTCGTCAAAACGGTGCCGGGGATGTTTGAATTACTCGACGGCAGTGTCACGGTCAACAAGCTGCGGGAGGTGGATATTGACGACCTGTTGCGCCGTGAACCGGTTGCCATTGATACGGCAGCGGTGACACAAATGCTGCGCGGCAAGCGCGTGCTCATTACGGGCGCGGGCGGTTCCATCGGCGGCGAGTTGTGTCGCCAAATCGCGCGCGGCGCGCCGTCGCAAATGATTTTGCTCGGGCATGGCGAGAACAGCATTTTTTATCAAAGCAACGAATTGCGCGCGGCGTTTCCGGCAGTCAAATTCGAAGCGGTCATTGCCGATGTGCGCGATGCGCCGCGAATGCGCGCGGTGATGGCGCGCTTTCAACCGGACTTGGTCTTTCACGCCGCCGCGCACAAACACGTTTCGTTGATGGAAACGAACGTCGAAGACGCGGTCACCAACAATGTCCTCGGCACGCGGGTTACGATGGATGTGGCGCTTGAATGCGGCGTAAACACCTTTGTCATGATTTCTTCTGACAAGGCGGTGAACCCCGTCAGCGTGATGGGCGCGACGAAACGCGTCGCCGAATTGTACGTCCATGCGCGCGCGTTGGAAACGGGCAAACGTTACTTGGCGGTGCGCTTTGGAAATGTGCTCGGTTCGCGCGGCAGTGTGGTGCCCTTGTTCAAACAACAAATCGCGCAGGGCGGACCCGTGCAGGTGACGCATCCGGATGTGCGCCGTTTTTTCATGACCATTCCCGAAGCGGTGCAGTTGGTGCTGCAGGCGGCGACGCTGGGCAAAGGCGGCGAAATTTTCGCGCTCGATATGGGCGAACCGGTTCGGATTGTAGATTTGGCGCAAGACCTTATTCGCCTGAGCGGACTGCAAGTGGGACGCGATATTGATATTGAATATACCGGACTGCGCCCCGGCGAAAAATTGTACGAAGAATTGTTTGTCCCGGGCGAAACGTACGAGCGCACTGCGCGCGAAAAAATCTTTGTCGCGCGCAACGGCGCACGTCCCGGCACGGACGAATACGCGCGCTTGTATGCGGCGATAGAGGAACTTGTGGCGCGCGCACAGGCGGGCGAGGCACAAGCGGTGCGCGAACAAATTGCGCGCATTGTGCCCGAATTTCAAACGATGCCCGCGCGCATATGAAACGAAAAGTTAACGCGAGTGGGTGACGGCTGACCAGACGGAGCGAAAAAATTTGCGCGTGGTTTCAACCAGACGGCGCGCGTAATAATATGGCAGTAAAGCATTGGAACGAATGGCGTAGCGCTGCCGCATATACTTTGCGTCGGGAAAGAGATGCCGCAGCGCATAGCGCGCGCGGTCAGCGGGGCGCGGCAGACTCAAGGCATCATTCAACACGCGCGCTTCATTGCGCGGCGCGGCAGTGAGCGCAAAGGCGATGCGTTGGCGGAGACCCATGGCATGTGGGCGAAACAATTCCAACTGTTCGGAAGCGAGCCGGGTGTGCCACGTCTCTTGCATTTGAGTCAAAATATCAAAGATAGAACGCGCCAACTGTGACGCGTGCGCGTAGGCAGCCGCAGCGGCGAAATCTATTTCCGTTTGCTTGCGATACAACAACAACGCGAGGTCATAGAGCCAGATGAGGCGCGGCGCGTGCTGATGATTGAGACTGGCGTGAACGGCGAGATGCACGAGCTGCGCGGTGGGATTGAAAACGAGTGCGCGTTGATTCAAACCAAGTGAATGAAAAGCAAAGAATTCCGTGCGCTGCCAAAACCAATCGAGGTCCATGGCGCGACGATAGTACAGCGGCACGAATAAATTCCAATGCACGTCCACGCCGATGCGCGGCGGAATTGTGCGGGTGAACGCCATCTCACTATAATAGGAATCGCGAAAACCCGCCGCAAGTTCTTTGCCGGAAACATAATTCTGCGCGCGCAGCACATCGGCAGCGCGTGGAATATCGTCGGGATACAGCAAGAGGTCAAGGTCGCCAAAGGGACGCAGCGCAGAATCGGGATAGAGCCATTTGGCGAGCGCCGCGCCTTTCATAACGACGATGGGAATGGACAGGCGGTTGAACGTTTCGAGCAAGCTTGCCAGTTCATAGTAAATGGACGCGGTGGCGAGCACCGAACGGCGGTGTTGCTCTTGGAGCGTTTCAAGAATCGTGGACGGAACCGCCAAGTTTTGGACCTCCAGCGCCGAATACAAGAGAGAGGTGACGCCTTGCTCACGTGCGCGTCCGAGCAGAGCTGTCCATGCCTCGAGTTTGAGCGTTTGACTTGGCGATGTAATGGCATCGCGCGGAGGGTCGGTGCCGAGTCCAGTCGCGGGCGCAACGAGAATGATTGCGGTCAACAGTCGGTCGAGTTCGGCAGGAGCAAATTTTGGCGCAGGCATAGTGCAACGTAAATTATACCGTTTTTTTGATTTCACTGATTGAAAGCAACTCATGACAACCACACTGGCAATTGAGGGTGGCAAACCGCTGCGGGAAAAAATGTTGTTGTTTGGCGCGCCGTACTTTGGACAAGAGGAATATGACGAAGTGCTGGACACGCTCAAGAGCGGCTGGATCAGCACGGGACCGAAAACGAAAAAGTTTGAAGACGAATTTGCTGCCTACGTCGGCGCGAAATATGCGGTTGCCTTGAATTCCTGCACGGCAGGTTTGCATTTATCGCTTGTGGTGTCGGGCATTGGTCCCGGCGATGAAGTCATTGTGCCGACGCTGACCTTTGGCGCGACCGCGAACGTGGTGGAGCATGTGGGCGCGCACCCGGTGTTGGTGGATGTGGATGCGACGACGTTGACCCTTGACGCGAACGCGGTGGCGCGCGCGATTACGCCGCGCACGAAAGCGATTGTGCCGGTGCATTACGGCGGAATGCCTGCGGATTTGGATGCGCTGCATCACATTGCGAAACAACATAATGTGATGGTGATTGAAGATGCGGCGCACGCGATTGGAGCGAAATACAAAGGGCGCACGGTCGGCTCCCTCAGTCCGCTCACCAATTTTTCGTTTTACGCCAACAAGAATCTTTCCACCGCAGAAGGCGGGATGGTGACAACCGACGACGCGGATTTGGAACACAAACTGCGCGTGTACCATTTGCATGGCTTGTCGCGCGACGCGTGGAAACGCTATCACACCAAAGAGTACTCGTTGAGCGAAGTCGTCGTGCCCGGTTTCAAGTACAACATGACCGACCTGCAAGCGTCGCTCGGCATTCATCAATTACGCAAGCAGGAAAAATTTATCGCGCGGCGGGAACAAATCGCGTCGTTTTACGATGAGGCGTTTTCGGAGATGGACGGCTTGGTGTGGACACCGCCGCGTCCGCGTGATGGTTTGTCGCGTAACGTTTTGCATCTCTATCCCATCTTGATTGATGTGACGCGCTTGACGGTGAATCGCAATCGCATCATCAGCGCGCTGCTCGCGGAAAATATCGGCGCTTCGATGCACTTTAATCCGCTGCACATGATGCCGTACTATCGCGAGACGTATGGTTACAAGCCAAACGATTTTCCCAACGCGCAGCGCGTCGGCGAACGCGAAATTTCGCTGCCGATTCAGCCGCAAATCACCGACCATGACGCGCAAGATGTGGTGGACGCGGTGAAAAAGGTGTTGGGGGCGTATCATAAGTAGCAGGGAGCAAGTAGTAGGAAGCAGGGAGCAAGTAGTAGGGAGCAGGGAGCAGGGTATGTACGCTTGGTACGTTCTTTACAGCAAACCGCACGCGGAATTTCAAGTGCTGCGCGCGTTGGAGGAACGCGGGATGGAGGCGTATCTTCCTTCGGTTCCGCTCGTCCGCCCGCGTCAGGGGCGTTCGCGCCGGCGCGCGTTTTTTCCGAATTACCTATTTGCGCATTTGGATTTGGATGCGATTGGGGTGAACGGCGTCGCCTATACGCGCGGGCTGCAAAGTTTGGTTTTTTTCGGCGGCGAACCCGCGACGGTGGCTCCAGAGGTCATTGCGTATTTGCGCGCGCGCCTGGCGGCGGAACTGTCAACGGACGAACGCGGCGAAATTTTGCGGCGCGGGGATGCGGTGGAAATTTTGGATGAAGCGTTTCGCGATTTTGAAGCGGTGTTCGACCAACGTTTGTCCGCCGAAGGACGCGTGCGCGTGTTTTTGAAACATTTAGAGACGCATCGTTTCGCGCGCGAACGCGGACGCGAGCTTCCGTTGGATGTAGATATCGGACTTGTGCGCAAAAAGCAACAGGCAAGTCGCTTCTCTTCACCCTCGCAGAGAAATCCCCGTTGAATTTTTCACGGGGCATTTTATTCGAAAGCGTACGCGCGGTGGGCAACCAAGCCCAAATCTTTTTTATCGGCTGTCATGTCGTTTCGTGGCAAGCCGTAGTTTGCCGAACCAAACTATGGCTTGCCACGAAACAAACACGCGTGACAGACCGGCGGAGCGTTCCCAAAAATATTTGTGTTTTCAAGACGTACTGATGTCTTTGTCTGCTAGCGCGTCGCGATCAATGGAGGATTCAACAAGCGTGGATGTTCAAGCCGTGAACGCGCAGGGGCGAGGCGTTCAAAGCTGACATATACAATGGGGCGATTCGGTTCGTCATCAAGGTGGCGTGCCGTTTCCGCCGCTTCGCGATTAAGCTGTGCGAGTTCTGGGTCATCTCCCGGTAAAAGCACGATGCGGCTGTTTCGGGGAATCTGACTGGCAAACTCGGGATGTTGCAAAACATATAGACTAAACTCGAAACTGTACGTCAGATTTTTTTCGATTACTTCATCGGACATCATAACGTGCCTCATTTCCGTTCTTGCAATTCTGCCAGATACGTTTCACGATAAGTGCGCCAGTTTTGTTTCAAGTCACGTTCGCCAAAGGTCAAAACCTGTGCATAATCCCAATGACGAAACACTGTTTTGGTTTCTCTTCCGTCAGGGTGCATCAAATCACGATGTGCAAAGCCATGCGCGCTGTCGTAGCGCACAAGCGCGTGCCAAGTTCCTTCCAGAAATGTCTCGTACTGAATGCTGAATTCGATGATTTCATTCTGTTCAAGAACATGACGGTGACGATAGCGATTCTTTCCGTCGAGCGTAAGGTCAATGATATAGGTCGTCTCGCTCATCGTGTTCTCCAATAGCGCGCAGAATTCTAGCACACACCGATAAGGGGGTCAATCAATCTCAGAGAGTTGGGTGTAGTTCACATTCGGGGTGAGATTGTCCAAGCGGTTAGAAACCGCAGCAACGCATCGCAAAATCGGCCTTCGCCGATTAGTGAACGCGGGTTCACTTTGCTGTATGTGGCGATGCGGTGCATCGCACGCGATTTGAATCGCCCGAAAAAAGACACCCCCAAACTGAACTACACCCCAGAGAGTTTGCGGGATAGCGGTTATAGTCAAAAGATGACAAATCCGGAAACGCAGCCCTTTTCCACTGTTGATTCTTTTCAAACTGACGACTGGTCGCTCATCATTCGTCCGCACGCGCCGTGGTACGATTTGCGCTTGCGCGAATTGTGGGATGCGCGCGAACTCGTCATGCTCTTTGTGTGGCGCGATTTTGTCGCGACGTACAAGCAGACAATTTTGGGTCCGCTGTGGTATCTGATTCAACCGCTGCTGACGACGCTGACGTTCACAATCATTTTTGGCAACATTGCGCGTTTGCCGACGGATGGACTGCCGCCGTTTCTCTTTTATCTCGCGGGCAATGTGGTGTGGGGTTATTTCGCCGCGTGCTTGACCGGGACCTCCAACACGTTCACGCAGAACGCGAATCTTTTTGGCAAAGTGTATTTTCCGCGCCTCGCGGTGCCCGTCTCCATTCTCATTTCCAATCTCGTGCGTTTTGCGATACAGTTTGGATTGTTTCTCGCGTTCTTGGTTTATTTCTTGCTCGCGGGTTCCTCGCTTGCGCCCAACGCCGCAATTCTATTGACGCCGCTCTTGCTCTTGATTATGGCGGGGATGGGTTTGGGTTTTGGCATTATCGTTTCGTCGCTTACCACGCGCTATCGCGATTTGCAGCAGTTGGTCACGTTCGGCGTGCAGTTGTGGATGTATGCGACCTCGGTGATTTACCCGCTTTCGCTCGTGCCCGAACAATATCGCTGGGTGATTTTGCTCAATCCGATGACGCCGGTGATTGAAGCGTTTCGCTTTGCCTTTCTCGGCAGCGGCACATTGACCGTCGGTTTGCTCGCCTACAGCATCATCTCGATGTTCGCGATTTTGATTGTGGGTCTCATTCTCTTTAATCGCATCGAACGGACGTTTATGGATACGGTGTGAGGGGATTGGGGATTGGGGATTGGAGACTGGGGATTGGAGACTCGAGATTCGAGACTGGAGACTGGGGATTCCTGATGCTTTCAATTCAGTCTACGCGTAGTCATTTTGTTTTGCTCGCCGGCATTGCGTTATTTGTTGCGACAATGGCGGTGTTGTACAATAGCGGCATTGGGCAACCTGCGACGCGTTTCGCACAAGTTGCTGTCGCCGCGCTAGAGCCGCTTGCCGCAACGGGAAGAGGCGCTCATGAAAGTACTGCAAGTACAGCCATGGAATTATTAGCAAAGCATCGCTCAAGCGATATGAAATCAAAGCCAGCGCGTGACAAAGAGCGAAATGAGTAAAGGACAAGTTCGAGTTCAGCACGCAAATGATTCGCCGAGTGACGACATGGCGCAAGCGGAACCGCAACTCGATATTGACCTCGTATCCAAAGTCTCGACTATCTTTAAGGAATTGACGGGCGGGCGCGCGGCAAACCTGCACCCAGCCCTTTTTCCCTACGAGGTCCACGACACCATCAAGCAGGCGCTGTCTGACGAATTCGATGCAGAGACCGCGGACCGCATTGCCTTTCATCTTGTAGATTGGAACGGTGAGGCGGCTTTCCTTGTTGCTCTCCTCTTGTTCCCGGAGCGATTTACACCTCAAGAAATACAAGAGGGAGTCACCGATTTCCTGATGCATGCGCCGGATCACATCGCAGAAGCCGCGCGGCGCGGTGGCTTTCCAATTCGCAACATCTTTGCGGACGAGGTCAACCAGAGCGATAACGGGGAATGAGATTTTTGCGGGTCACAATGTCGCCGGGCATCTGACGTTCTCAAGTTGAGACAAAAAACCAAAAAGCGGCTCGCCCTGCGCCCCGATTTCAATCTATCCCGTTGGAATTTCACCAACGGCTAGGTCTGCCCTACGGGCAGCCAGAGTCATCAGGACTTACGATACCGCTTTCGATTCCTAGTATATTCCAAACACCAGCAAATTTAAGTTCCATGTCCAACACCGTCATCTCGGTCGAAAATCCATGTCCCGAGTGCAGACGAAGGATCTCCAAATCCTATCGCTCTTGCCGCATCCGCGTGTTATCGAGCAAGACGAGCGAATGTGGTATCGGCGCCATCGGTAGCGGTATGTTATAATTGGCATATGGACGAATTGACGACTCGCACAGGACGTAGGGAGGTGAACCTCCCGGTGATGGGTGAACCAACTGCTGCAATCAGACCCCGCGGGGCGCGTTCGTTCGCTTCATCGGGGATTCGTGAGCAAGTTGTTCGCGATCCGCGTTATCCGATCCATTGCATCGCCGACCGTTTTTTGCCGTACTTGCGCGTGTTGGTTGAGCAATTTCAACCGCACCGCGTGATTCTCTTTGGCTCGTACGCATATGGTCAGCCCGACCCAGATAGTGATATAGACTTAATCATCATC
>JAKOPZ010000229.1 GCA_029778615.1 Chloroflexota bacterium
CTATCAAGAAGCGGGACGCGCGGGACGCGATGGTTTGCCCGCGCGCGCGACGCTGATTTATTCTCCCAAAGATACCGCGCTGCACGAATCGTTCATCGCCAACGATTCACCGACGATAGACAATTTGCGCGCGGTGCATCAATATCTCGCCAAACATCGCCAAATCAGTTTGATGAATGTGGAACAAATTTTGGGCTTGCGCGAAACGACGGTCAAAGTCGCGTTGGAACAATTGGAGGCGGGCGGCTTGATTCGACGCGAGCCGTATGATGAATTTGGCGTGATGCGCGTGCACGTCGAGCCGTTGAATGAAAAAATTTTGCGCGACATTTCAAATCAAGTCGAAGCGCGTAAAAATCACAAACGCCGCTTACTCGGCAAAATTGTTTCGTACGCAGAAACGAACGCGTGCCGCCGCCGCGTCATTCTCGATTACTTTGGCGATACGGGTGATGCAAGCGCGCCGCTGTGCTGCGACAATGATGTGGCGCGCGAAGAATTGCGCGACGAACAAAAGATAATGCGCGCCGCGACAACCGACGCGGAACAAATCCCGCTCACCGTTTTGGAAGCCGCGCAAACGTTCCAACGAAAAATCGGCAAGGGCAAACTCGCGGATATTTTGAAGGGTTCCAAAGCCAAAGACGTGCAAATGTTTGCGAAATCGCCGCATTACGGAAAACTGATGGCGTTACGCAAAAGCGACTTGGAAAATCTGATTCAGCGCTTGTTTGACGATGGCTATCTAAAGCAAGTCGGCGGCGAATACCCGACCATTCAACTGACCCCGCGCGGCGAACACGCGTTGAAAACACGCGCGGCGATTCAAACCAACATTCGTCCACCGCAGCCGACACAACTCGCGCGCGCGTACGCGGAACGCGAAGCAGGCGGCACCGTCGCGTTGAGCGGACAATTGTTGTCACAGGGATTGACCCCCGAAGAAATCGCCGCGCAGCGCGGATTGACAGTTGGAACAATTTATTCACACCTCGCGCAACTCATCGCGCAAGGACAAGTGGATGTGAATCACGTGGTGCCGCAGCCGTTACAAAATCAAATCCGCGCGGCGATTGAGGCGGTTGGTTCCGCGCAATATCTCGCCCCCATCAAAGCGCGCTTGCCTGAAGAAATTGATTATGGTGTGATTCGCTGCGTGGCGAACGCGTGGCTGCGGGAACGCGGACAAACACCGCCAACAACCTCACCCGCGCCAAAACCCATCACCGAACGTCCGCCCGAAGATGACGCGTTGTTTGGAAAA
>JAKOPZ010000001.1 GCA_029778615.1 Chloroflexota bacterium
CGATTGCCACCTTGCGGACGATTGCCACCTTGCGGGCGATTCGTTCCTTGCGGGCGATTGCCACCGCCTTGACGATTGCCTTGCATCGGCGGACGATTGCCTGTTGGTGTTCGATTGGGACCGCTTGCAGGTCGCTGTCCATTGGCAGGGCGTTGTCCCGGGCGCGCGTTCTGTTGCGAACCGGGGCGCGTGCCATTAGGGCGCGGCGCGTGGGATGTGGGGCGCGGGGCGTTGTTTGAACTGCCCGGACGCGGTGCGTTGCTCGAACCGACGGGGCGCGAGGTGGGACGCGCCCCACTTGAACCAGCGGGACGCGGCGTACTCGTGCGCGGTGACGATGTGGCTGACGATGGTTTGGGCGAATTCGAGGAACCGCCCGGGCGCGGTTTCAGATTGGCATTATTTACTGCTTTGGGTTTTGCGCCGTCGGTTTTTTCTTCTTGCTTTTCGTTCGTTGGTTTAACTTCGTCCGCCATACATCCTCATCTTTCATTCGTTGGCTCACGCGCTCGCCGTCATTCCCAAGTCGCGCGAGTTTCGTGAACCGACGACATGTACACTGCCACGCGCGCCGCGCGCAAACGCGCCGACGCCGCATGGTGCAACTACAAAAGACCGTATTTGGTTCAGAGCGAGTGAGGGGCGAATGTGCGGACGCAGAGGATACGTCGCGGCAAAAGAGCGGGGAGGACGATTTGACAAGTTATAAGCTCATCAGCCATCACTCCTCGCGCTGCCGCGCAGTATGCAACCAGCCGAACACATCCAGCCGTTCACTCGGATAGGGTCGCCACGCAGGTTCCCGTCGGTCATGCCGCCTAAACATCTGCCAATACTTTCACTTGGTATGTTGTCGGTTCGGGGCGGCGTGCGACTCGTGCTGTTGCGCCGATTGATGGAGAGCCCGGCGCGGCTCGTTCGAAATTCCTTCCATTTTTGTTTCCATCGCTTGGTGCGCGGGAAACGTTTTTCCCAATTCTATCAATGCTGCCAAATCGGCGGGCGCAATCGGGGTTTCTAAATGCAAGGCATGTTGTAACTTGCCCGGTGCGCCGGTCACTTGCTCAAAACATTCGCGCGTCTTGTGAATATAGGTGCCGCGCCCATTTTTCTTGCCGCTCGGGTCGGCGACGACTTGACCCTCAGGTGTTCGCACGACGCGCATCAATTCGCGTTTTGCCTGCACATTGCGGCAGGCGATGCAGGTGCGTAGGGGAATATGTTTCGGCATTGCGAATTTGAAATTACGAATTGCACAGCTTGATTTCGCCTTGCGCAATTCTTATTCTTCTTCCAACTGCTCTTCTTCCTCTGCACCTTCCTCGACGATTTCATCTTCTTCTTCGCTCAGTTCGTCGAGCCAATCTTGTTTGCCGCCTTTATGTTTCTTTTGCGCGATAACTTTGCCCACTTTCGGGTCAAAGACCAAAGTCTGGCGTTTGCGGCGGTCTTCTTTGAGTTTGCGCGTCCGTTCGTCATCTTCGGGGCGGTCTTCATTGTCTTCTTCCGCCTGCCGCTGTTCAAAGCGCTCCAGCGCTTCCGCAAATGACAATTCTTCTTCGGGCTCAGGTTCGGCAACGGGCGCCGGGACCTCAAGCGGAGTTACGACGACCGGTGTTTCAATTGGCGGCGCAACAGGCAGCTGCGCGACGGGCTCTGCCACTTGGGGCAATTCCATCTCAACGGGTTCCGGCTCAACTTCGCCTTGAACCTGCGCTTCGCCTTCGGTGATGAGTTGCTGTGCGTTGAGGAGCGCCTCGTGCTCCATCTGCTGACGCATCAATTCTTCATTCACCTGCACCTGACTCTTGATGTCAATCCGCCAGCCCGTGAGTTTGGCGGCGAGGCGCGCGTTTTGTCCTTCTTTGCCAATCGCGAGCGAAAGTTGTTTGTCTTCGACGACGACGGTTGCTACTTTGTCGCCGTCTTGGTCTTCGCTCAACGTGACCTGCGTCACTTTGGCGGGCGAGAGCGCACTGGAAATAAAAATCTGCGGATTCGGATTCCATTCAATGACATCAATTTTCTCGTTCGACAATTCATTGACAATGGCTTGAATCCGCACGCCGCGTTGTCCCACACACGCGCCCACCGGGTCAATTCCGTCCTGTGTGGCGGCGACGGCGACTTTGCTCCGCTGTCCGGCTTCACGCGCGATAGATTTGATTTCGACGAGTCCGTTGAAAATTTCCGGCACTTCGATTTCAAGCAAGCGGCGCAGCATGTTGCGATGTGTGCGCGACAACATCACTTGCGGACCGCGCGAAGATTTATTGACTTCGGTAATCAGCGCGCGAATTTTTTGATTGTGACGATAGCGTTCGGTGGGAATTTGTTCGCCTTTGGGTAAGACGCCTTCGAGCCGTCCGAGGTCAACGGTGATGTTGCCCGATTCGATGGTTTTGACAGTGCCCTGAACGATTTCCCCTTCGCGTTCGTGGAAGGTGCTGTAAAGCGTGTCGCGTTCTGCCTCGCGAATGCGCTGCAAGACAACCTGTTTCGCCGTTTGCGCGGCGATGCGTCCAAAATTTTCCGGTGTAGATTCGATGGCGACCGTGTCGCCCACTTCTGCCATCGGGTCAATCGCGCGCGCGTCGTCCAAGGTGATTTCCGCGCGCCGGTCCAGCACGTTATCCACTACCGTTTTCTGCGCGAAAATTTTGACCTTGCCGCTGTTCGGGTCAATTTTCGCGGAAATGTTGGTCGAGCCGCCGTAATTGCGTTTGTACGCCGAAACGAGCGCCTGTTCCACCGCGTGCAATACGGTTTCTTTGGACAGTCCGCGCTCGGTGCAAATTTGTGCGATTGCGACGATAAAATCGTTTTTGGTTGCTTGCGCCATACGAACTTGTTTCTCCATCAACAAAGAACAGTCGGGGACACCGACTGTTCTCAAAAAAAAGACGTGCGAGGTTGAATGACCAAATTATACGCGGATGAATTGTTTTGGCAAATTCGCGACCGTGCCGGGCGTAGTTCAGTTTGGGGGTGACTTTTTTCGGGCGATTCAAGATCGCGTGCGATGCACCGCATCGCCACACACAGCCAAGTGAACCTGCGTTCACTAATCGGCAAAGGCCGATTTTGCGATGCGCTGCTGCGGTTTCTAACCGCTTGGACAACCTCACCCCGAAGGTGAACTACACCCACCGTGCGTAGTTCACCTTTGGGGTGACTTGCGTTCGGGCGATTCAGTATCGCGTGCGATGCGCGGCATCGCCACGCATTGCCAAGTGAACCTCCGTTCACTAATTGGCGGAGTCCGATTTTGCGCCGAGTAGCTGCGAATTCTATTCGCTTGTCAAACTCCCCCCCAAATTGAACTACACCCAATTGGCAAGATACATTGACGCTCGCATTTCAGAATGCTATAATACTTTCGCAACAATATTGTTGCTAAAGTATTTGAAAGCTTACGAGTCTTTGGCGCTCTCAAAATGAATCTACCGGATTGGCGCACGCAGAATCATTTTGACAACGCCTAAGGAGGAATCAACGATGAAGTTCGAACTACCACCTTTGCCGTATGCGTACGACGCGTTAGAGCCCCACATTGATACGCTGACAATGCAGATTCATCACGACAAGCATCACGCCGCGTATGTCAACAATTTGAACGCCGCGCTGGAAAAACATCCCGAAGTCGAATACGCCACTATCGGCGATTTGTTGATGAATTTGGACAAGGTGCCGGAAGATATTCGCACGGCAGTTCGCAATAACGGCGGCGGACACATGAATCACACCATGTTTTGGGAAATCATGGGACCGAACGGCGGCGGCGCGCCGAGTGGCGCTTTGGGCGCCGCAATCAACGCCGCGTTTGGCAGCTTTGACGAATTCAAAACGAAACTCAAGGCGGCAGGCGTCGGACGCTTTGGTTCGGGCTGGGCATGGCTCGTGGTAGACAAAAATGGTTTGTCCATCATGAGCACGCCGAATCAAGATTCTCCTGCGATGGAGATGAAAGGTCCGGTCTTGGGTGTGGATGTGTGGGAACACGCGTATTATTTGAAATATCAAAATCGCCGCCCCGACTATTTGGACGCGTGGTGGAACGTGGTGAACTGGGACGCGGTGGCGAAAAATTATGCGCGGGTAATGGACATGATGAAGGGGATGTAAAGCAAGTAGCGAGTAATCAGTCGTGAGTAATCAGGAGGCGAGTTCGTTGTAAATTGCAATGGGCTCGCCTTTGTTATTCAAGGAGAAATAAGATGGTCGAAATTTTGCGCGACGAAGGGAATTTCGTCGCGGTGAAATTGTCAGGAAAATTGCACGACGCGGATTACAAACAATTTGTCCCGGTGATTCAAGCCGCGACCGAAAAAGGAAAACTGCATCTGCTCGTCCAGATGGAAAATTTTCAGGGCTGGGAGCCGCAAGCGTTGTGGGATGATATTCAACTCGACGCGCAGCTCGGCGACAAAATCGAACGGCTCGCGTTCATCGGCGACAAAGAATGGGAAGCGTGGATGGCGAAAATCTGCAAACCTTTCACGCGCGCCATGATTCAATACTTTGATGCGGACGAGACGCAAGACGCGTGGGCTTGGGTGCAGTATGGACTCTAGTCGCACAATTGTTCTAATTTGTGATAGAATTTCCTCATGCAAGCTCATTGTCCTAAATGTCGCGTAATGCGCGAAATTACAAACGCGCAAGTGGTGCAAGCCGCAAACGGCAAGCCGTTGACGCGCGGCCCGTGCGCGGTCTGCGGGAGTATGTTGATGCGCGTGCTGGAACAGAACACGGATAACAGACAACAGAACACGGAAGGCAGACCGCAGAACTTGCAAGCATCATTGCCGATGCAAGAACTGCGCGTTGAAAAAAATATTGCGTCCAAGTCGCAAGCAGAAACAAAAAGAACGCGCGTGAAGAAATTTGCCGCCCCAAAACGCAGCACCCGTTCGCGTCAGACGCGCAGGCAAGACAACGATGTCGAAATTGACGACACAACAGATTCATCCCTCACTCCGCATCCCTCATCCCTCAATGCTTTGGTCATTGTCGAATCTCCTGCGAAAGCGAAAACGATTTCCAAATTTCTCGGCGGAAATTATCGCGTGCGCGCGTCGGTGGGACACATTCGCGATTTGCCGGTCAAAACTTTGGGCGTGGACATTGAACATGACTTTGAACCCAAGTACGAAATCACCGCGAAAAAACGCGATGTCGTGGAGGAACTGCGCGAGTACGCACAAGGCGCGCGCGAAATTTATCTCGCCACGGACCCGGACCGCGAAGGCGAAGCAATTTCGTGGCACCTCGCGTCCGTACTGAAAAATCAAATTGGGAACAAGCCGGTGCACCGCGTCGAATTTCACGAAATTACCAAAGATGCGATTCAAAACGCATTTTCCCATCCGCGCGCACTCGACATGGGACGCGTGGACGCACAGCAAGCGCGCCGCGTCCTCGACCGCATTGTGGGTTACACCATCAGCCCGCTGCTCGCAAAAAAAATGAAAAAGTGGACATTGAGCGCGGGGCGCGTGCAATCCGTTGCCGTTCGTCTCGTCGTCGAACGCGAACGCGAGATACAAAATTTTGTCGCAGTCGAATATTGGAGCATCGAGGCAGAATTGAAAAAGCAGGGGGATGGGGAGCAGGGGGCAGGGGACGGTAACCCAATCTCCAATCTCCAGTCTCCAATCTCCGCTTTCCGCGCGCGATTGGTCAAAATCGGCGACAAGGATTTCGAATGTCATTCGGGCGAAGAGGCGCTGAAACTCAAAGCGGTTTTGGAAAAATGCGATTATCGCGTAATTGATGTGCGGCGCAAAGATGTGACGCGCAATCCGTATCCGCCGTACATTACTTCATCGCTGCAGCAAGATGCGTCGCGGCGGTTGGGTTTTAATCCCAAGCGCACGATGAAAGTGGCACAGGAATTGTACGAAGGGATTGATGTCGGACAAGAGGGCGCCGTTGGTCTAATTACGTACATGCGAACGGATTCAACAAACGTTGCAGAAGCCGCGCAAAAAGAAGCGCTCGAATATATCGAACAAAAATTTGGTGAAAACTATCTGCCACCGAAACCGCGCGTGTATGCCAAAAAAGTCGCGGGTGCACAAGAAGCGCATGAAGCGATTCGTCCGACAAAAACTTTTCGTGAGCCGAATGCGGTGCGTCAATATCTCGATAACGACCAGTTCAAACTGTATGATTTGATTTGGAAGCGTTTCGTCGCGTCGCAAATGGCAAGCGCGATTTTTGATACGACGGCGGTGGACATCCAAGCCAAAAATGCAGTAATCAGTAATCAGTTGGCAGGAGTTAGCGAGCAATCTCTAATCTCTAGTCTCCAGTCTCAAGTGTTTCTGTTTCGCGCGAACGGTTCTATTTTGAAATTCGCGGGCTACCTCGCGGTGTACGGACGCAGCGTTGGCGATGAAGACGAAGAGAGTGACGCGGACAAACGCTTGCCGCCGCTGGAAAAAAACGAGCCGCTCGATTTGTTGGGCATTTATCCCGAACAACATTTCACCGAACCGCCGCCGCGTTATACGGAAGCGACGCTCATCAAAGCGTTGGAACAGCACGGCATTGGACGACCTTCGACGTATGCCCCCATCATGGCAAACATTCAAGAGCGCAATTATATCGAGCAAATTGAAAATCGGCGTCTGAAACCGACCGAACTCGGCTTTGTCGTGAACGATTTGCTCGTCGCGCATTTTCCCGACATTGTAGATTTGGGATTCACCGCGCAAATGGAAGACAAACTCGACGCGGTGGAACAAGGCAAACAGAATTGGGCCGCGTTGATGCGCGAATTTTATGACCCGTTCAAAGCAACGTTGGAACGCGCGGCGGAGCAAATGCCGCTTACGATAGTGGCGGATGAAAAAACTGACGTGCAGTGTGATTTGTGCGGCGCGCCGATGGTCATCAAAAAAGGCAAGTACGGGAAATTTCTTTCCTGCTCGCGTTTTCCCGCGTGCAAGGGCGTGAAAAGGATAACGACCGGCGTGAAATGTCCCAAATGCAAACAAGGCGAAATCCGCGAACGCAAATCGAAAAAAGGGCGTGTGTTTTACGGCTGCGCGCGTTATCCGCAATGCGATTTCGTTTCGTGGGACAAACCGCTTGACGAGCCGTGTCCCAACTGCGGTGGCTTGCTCGTGCAAGGAACAAAAAATGTGATACGATGTGTGAACGGCGATTACAGTAGAACGCAGAATGCAGATGAACGGACACAGACAGCAGACAACAAATTGCATCCCGCAAATCGCTAATCACCCAATGCCACAATTACCCCATCTCTAATCTCGAGGTCAAGTATGAATTCTCGTATCGAAAAATTGCGCGCCAAACTCGACGACATGGGAGTGGACGGCATGATTGTTTCCCACAATGCCGACCAACGCTACCTCACCGGGTTCAGCGGACACGCGGATTTTGATTCGGTCATTTTGATTTCCAAAAATGACGCGCGGGTTGTTACCGATTTCCGCTATTGGACTGTTGCCGAACACGAAGCGCCGAATTTGAAATTGGTCAAGACCGAACGCGGCACCTTTGAACTGCCGCAGGCAATTGCGCAATTCGCTTCCGAAAATGATTTGCACACGCTCGGCTTTGAGGCGCAACATGTCACGGTCTATCGTTTCCGTGAATGGCAAAAAGCGCTACGCAAAGTGGGCGCGAAACTCAAACCCACCGCCGATGTTATCAAAAGCTTGCGCGCGTGGAAAGAACAAGATGAAATCGAAAAAATTCGCGCCGCCGTGAAATTGACGGATGACGCGTTTTCGCATCTCTTGAAACACATCCGCGTCGGCATGACCGAAAAAGAGGCGGCGTGGATTATCGAAGCGTACATGCGCGAGCACGGCGCGGAGCGTTTGGCATTTGACCCCATCATCGCGAGCGGACCCAATGCGGCGCTGCCACATGCGGAACCGAGCGACCGCCCATTGCAAGCGGGCGAACCCATTACGATTGATATTGGCGCGCAGGTGAATGGCTACAATTCTGACATGACGCGCACGATTACGCTCGGGCACGCCACCGAAAAATTCAATGAAATCTATCGCATCGTACTCAAGGCGCAGCTCGCCGTCGAGAAAAAAGCGCGCGTCGGAATGACCGGCAAGCAAGTGGATAAACTCGCGCGGCGCATCATTGACAAAGCCGGGTACGAAAAAGCATTTGGGCACGGGTTGGGACACGGTGTTGGACGCCTAGTCCACGAATTTCCGCGCGCGGGGAAAACATACAAAAAAGACATCATCGAACCAAACATGCTGCTCACCGTCGAGCCGGGGATTTATATCCCCGATTGGGGCGGGGTGCGGATTGAAGATTTGGTTGTATTCCGCGAAGATGGCATGGAGGTCTTGACGCAATCCACCAAAGAACCATTGGTGCGAATTTGACCGTCTTGCGTGACCGTTCAAGCGTCCGGCACCACAATTGCCGTGACGCTTTTTTGTTCTCGATTTTGGTGTCGCGGCGCGTACATTCGTTTGAATTCCCGCGCGTCTTGTGTTAGAATCGTTCTGCCGTCATCCAATGGCGGCACATTTTTCTCCGCCGGTTCATTGTCAGAAAAAAATGCGGCTCGCCCGATTCGGTTTCCCACCCGATGGAGCGCGCATTGGTTCTGTGTGGTACCTGATCCTGACGCCCTTCCGGAGGCGCAATGAACAAAGACTCCAGTACGCTTTCTAATCCGCTGCTGCTCGGCATCGGCGGACTTGTGGTTGGCTTGCTCATCGGCTGGCTGTTACTTGGCGCGGTGAGTCTGAGCCCGTTGGTCACTATCAAAGATACGCTGCCTGTAGACCTTGCCAAAGAATACAAACAGCAGTGGATTGTGGACATTGCCGACGCGTACAGCACCCATCAAGACCTTACCTCGGCGCGCAATCATTTGCGTTGGTTCACTCCCAACGAAGTAACAGAATCTCTGAAATTCGCGTTCACGGAACGCAACACCAAAGGCGATTCGGAAGGGGCGGCGCGGCTTGCTGCCTTTGGACAGCTGCTCGGCTATGACGTTGCGGGGGGCGGCACCGCGCAACCGCAGCCCACACCGCAATCCGGAGCGAGCAGTGGCGGAATGCTGGGCGGCATCGGACAACTGCTTTTGATTTTAGCAGGACTGATTCTTTTGGTCGCGTTGGGTTTGGGCATTTATATGGTCATGCGCAATCGCGCGGCGCGACCCGCTGTCGCGACAACACGCGCGATGCCGACTTCGGATGCGGGCACGACGAGTTATGCGCGCGCCGAACCGGTAATGACCGCGCCGACACAAGAGACAGGCATGTACGAGCAACCTGTCACAGCGCCGCCGGTTGTCGCGCCGAGCCCGCCCGCCGCGCGCGGCGCCGTGCCTCTCACCAAATCGCTTGGTACTTTCGCGGCGACGTATAAATTTGGCGAAGACAATTACGACACGTCCTTTACGCTGGAAACGGCGCGCGGCGAATTTCTCGGCGAAACGGGGATGGGCAGTTCCGAAACGGTTGGCGAAGGCAAACCGGACAAAGTGACTGCGTTCGATGTGTGGCTCTTTGACAAGACGGATGTGCGCACCGTCACGCAGATTTTGATGAGCGAGTATGCGTTCAATGACCAAGCCACGCGCCAGCGTCTCGCCACCAAAGGCGAGCTCGTGATGGCGGAAAAAGGCAGACACATCACCCTCGAGACGGCGACGCTCGCCGTGGATGCCGAAATTGTAGATTTGGTGTACGCCAGTACGCCGGGGCTTCCACCCAACAGCCATTTCCAAAAATTGATTGTCGAAATGGTGCCAGCACAGAAATGAAAAATGTGGGGGCGTTCAATTGAACGCCCCCACATTTTTTATACCTTGGTCATTGGATTAAACAAGCGCTCGTACTCGTCGAGCGCATAGCGGTCTGTCATTCCCGCAATATAATCGCATACCACACGCGCCGGAATATCTTCGTTCAGGCGCGTTTGTGTTTTTGCCGGCAGCAAGCGTGTATCGGCGAGGTATGCGTTAAACAAATCGGTGATGACGCGTTCCGCTTTGCTCGCCATGCGCATTACGCGATATTGGCGATAGAACCGCGAAAGCAAAAATTCTTGAAGCGGTTTCACCCGTTCCATAAAATCTTCCGCGAATTCCGCCAACGGCGCGCCGAACGCGCGCACTTTGTCCACTGAATCAATGTGGTTGTCATTCAAACGCGCATTGGTGGTGTCGACAAAATTGGTGACGAATTCATTCACGAGCCAGCGAATAAATTTGTGCCGCACCATGTCGTCGAAACGGTCGGCGTTAATCGTTTTCAGGGCGACCCATTCGCGCCAAAATTCCAATTCGTTCAAATCGTACGGGTCAAGCAATCCCGCGCGCAAGCCGTCGTCCAAATCGGCAGTGTTGTACGCAATTTCATCCGCCGCGCTCGCAAGCTGTGATTCCAGCGTGGGCATTTCATTGAAATCGAAATCGCCAAAACCCACTTCGTCGTACGCAGTTTCATGTTTCGCAATTCCTTCGCGGACTTCGTACGTGAGATTCAGACCGCGATGTTCGGGAAAGCGTTCCTCCAATTCATCCACCACGCGCAACGATTGCTGCTGATGATTGAATCCGCCAAACTCGCGCATCAATTTTCGCATCGTGTATTCACCCGCGTGACCGAATGGCGTGTGCCCAATGTCATGCACGAGGCAAATCGCTTCGGTCAAATCTTCGTTCGCGCCGAGCGTGCGCGCGAGCGTGCGCCCGATTTGCGCGACTTCGACGGTGTGTGTCAAACGAGTGCGATAGTAATCGCCTTCGGTAATGACAAACACTTGCGTTTTGTATTCGAGCCGTCGAAACGCGGTGGTGTGCAAAATGCGGTCGCGGTCGCGTTGAAACGCGGTGCGATATTCGTGTTCGGGGTCCGGATAAATTCGTCCGCGTGTGTCGCGGCTTTTCATTCCGTACGGGGCGAGCCGCTGTTCTTCTTCTTGTTCCAGTTGTTCGCGTGTGCATAACATAGGCGTAAATGATAACGCGTAACAAGCACTCTTGTTACTTGTTGCCGTTCCACAAATTATACTGCCATTTGCTCATTGTGAGTCACTTGTCGCGCACCGAAAGCCCATCTGCCCATCAAAATAATGTTGTCCGCTTCCGCTCGCGCGCACGGTAAAACGAAGGTCGCGCGTGAGACTGCGCCAACCGCCGCCGCGTCGCACATTGCCTTCGCCTTGTGCCGGTCCCTGCGGATTTTTTTCGGGCGAGTTCGCGTAATAGTCGGGCGCGTATTGGTCTGCCACCCATTCCCACACATTGCCTGCCATGTTGAGCGCACCGTACGAACTCGGGACATCTGCGTAGGATTCCACATCCACCGTATCCACTGTGCAGCCAAAAAAAGTTGCGTACTTGCAATCTTTTTCATTGCCCCAGGGAAATGTTCGCGTTGAATCGTTAAAAGTTCCGCGCGCGGTTTTTTCCCACTCTGCCTCTGTGGGCAACCGACGCCCCGCCCATTTGCAGTACGTTTGCGCGTCCTCCACTTGATAAATCAAAACCGGATAATTCGCGAACTCGGCGTCATAATAATAGTTGAGATGTTTGAGTGAGGCGACGCCCGTTGTGCCGCGCCGCGCGGGACGCGGTTTGCAAACTCCCGCGTCAACGCATTTCTGAAAATTCGCGTTTGTCGCTTCGGTGCGGTCTATCCAAAACGCATCGAGGAAAACGCGATGCTGTGGTTTTTCGTGCGGACGCGCATCGGGGTCGCTTTCAGCCGCGCCCATCAAAAATTCTCCGGCGGGAACGCAGACGAGCGTAACTCCGTCAATGGGCGAAACGAATTGTTGCCCAATGGTAGTGCAGGGGGCAGGTTTATCAGAAACGAGAGACGAAGGGGTTGGCGCAGTCGCTTGCGTACACGAATTCGTAATCAGCGTCAGAAACAAAATGGCTGATGCAAATTTTGGATGCGCGCGTAAAAAAAACATATCGCCTCATCTGCGTTATATCAGACGAGGCGATTATAACATGCGGCGAAAGATTGCGTTCGGGCAAGCAATTGGATGTGGGTTATCCGGTCAGACCCTTAGCGCGCCGCGAAATCCCCTGCCAGCATAAAAGGATGGCGCGCTGTTGTGAAACACAAAGACATGACCGTAGCGGCGGTCGCAAAAGAGAGCGCCGCCGAGGTTTCGTATATCCGGAGGTGTTTGTATCCAGCTCTCCGTTTTCGTATCAAATTCTCCAAGTTTCTGCAACTCTCGATATTGGGCTTCATCTAAAATTTCGATACCCATAGCGGCTGCGAGGTCAACCGCGTTGCCCGCCGGGTGAATCCCTTGCTTTTCTCTTTGTTGCTGTCCTTGTCTGTCGTAACAAATATTGCGGCGACTTTGCGGACTTTGCGCGGAACAATCAAAAAAAATGTATTCGTCCGTCTTTTTGTCGTAACCCACCACATCCGGTTCACCGCCGGTGCTTTCCATTGCATAAAGGGATGCAAGTTTTTCGGGATGGGCTTGCAGTTTTGTTTTTACTTGGCGCCACTCGATACCTTTATGGCGGGTTTCGTTTTTCTCGAAACGAAGCTGCAACGTTTTGAGCAGTTCGTTACCCTGTTCCGGCGATAATTCCCAATTCATTTCAATTCTCGAAATAGGTTTACCGGCGCCTTTTAATGATTTCTTTGCCATCGCTCAACTCCGTTTTATTGTCGCTCAAACTTTATCAGTTCGCGACGAATTCCAATTTGCCGCCGTCAGCCAAGCACAATCTGCACTGACATTTTTTTTTGCGCGTTGGCTAGCGCGAATACAACCCGTGCGGGTCCAACTCGTCGCGAATCAATTCCAGCTCGCGTTCCGTCGGTTCAGGCGTTATTTTCAACGCCTCAGCAAAGCGTACCTCCCAACCGATATTCTCTTGCACCTTTTCGCGCGTCACGTTCGGATGCAAACTTGTCACAATCATTTCGCGCGTATCCTCTGCGAAACGCAAAATACATAAATCGGTGATGACTGCTTCGGGTCCGCGCCCGCGCACGTTCAATTTTTTCCGCGCGCCGCCGCCTTCCAAATGTCCGGGCGACGTGATGAAATCTACGCGCGGCACGAACGCGCGTTTGTTCAAACGCGTGATTACCAAAATTTTTTCGCACAAGACCGCGATTTCTGCCGCGCCGCCCGAACCCGGCAACCGCACTTTGGGTTTTTGGTAATCGCCAATCACCGTTGTGTTGATATTGCCGAATTTATCAATCTGTGCCGCGCCGAGAAAACCCACGTCAATCAAGCCGCGCTGCAAATACAATTGAAATAAATCTGCCATCCCCATCGCGCTGACCGCGCCCGTCACAATCGTTGGGTCGCCAATCGAAAGCGGCAAACGCGCAGGACGCGCGCCAAACACACCCGCTTCGTACACCAATTCCAAATTAGGCGAATGCGAACGCTGCGCGAGATTGCAAACAATGTTTGGCAGTCCAACGCCGACAAACGCGACACGCGCGCCTTGCAGTTCGCGGGCAGCGGCGGCTATCATGAGTTCGTTTTGGCTGTAATTCATAGTACGAGGTAGCAGGTAGTAGGTAGCAAGGGAGAATTGTCTCGACGTTACGTAATACTTGCTACATACTACTTGCTACGTATATGCTCCATAATTTATCGGCTCCGCGTACGCATCGCCCGGTTTCAATTTCTCTAATCGCGCGCGCATTTTTTCAACATATTCTGCGCGCGAATTCAATCCGTACACCCATTCGTCGAGCCACGCGTTGAGCGTTGCGGCTTCGCGCGAAATCGTGTCCCATTCCACGTAAAACGCATTGTCGCGGTCATACATCCCTTGCACATAACTCGGATGCGCGCCAAATGGTTCGACAACTACCGCGTTCACAATCAAGCCGGGAATCATCGTTCGATTCGGGTCGGCGCGGATTACACTTTCACTCACCAATTCTTCGACGACGACAATCACGCGTTGGGATGCGAATGCCGCTTCTTTTTGCACGCCCGTCAAGCCCCAAATTTGCGTGTTGCCATTTTCGTCCGCGCGCTGTGCGTGCAGGATCGCCACGTCGGGATTCAATGGCGGTACGACAAAAATTTTTTCGTCGCCGAATGGCGATTGCATTTCGCGTATTTGCGAATTCACTTTTGGTAAATCGCTACCGCTGTAACTTTTGAGCGGATAGAATGGCAAGCGCGCCGCACCCGCGAGGTACCGCGCGACGAGTCCGAAATGCGAAAATTCGTCGAGTTCAATCGAACGCGGTTCGCCTTTTTCGACTGCGCGGCGAAATGCTTGCAGACTCCCGACGCCCGGATTGCCCGCGTAACTAAAGACCAATTTTTTGCACACGCCCGCCGCAATCATTTGGTCATAAATCATATCGGGCGTAAGACGGCACAGCGTCAAATCTTGTTTGCGCTGACGAATGATTTCGTGTGCCGCCGCAAAACAAATGAGATGCGTAAATCCTTCAATCGCTACAGTGTCGCCATCGTGTACAAACTCGCGAATGGCGTGTTGCATGGAAATTACTTTGTTCATACGAGACAAAGGACGAATGACGAAGGACGAATGAGAAACTAACTTGCGTCGTCCGTCGTTCGTCGTCACTGTCCAATAAATCGCAAACTCGACGCGCTCTGGTCAAAGACGCCGCGATATTGGTCAATCAAATCCGTGCGCGTGGTGTAGGTCAAAACGTACGCGTTGCGTCCATCCACTACAAGATACTGCGTAATCGAAATCGTGAGCGGCGCTTCATCCGCGCGATTCACCGTCAAAAGATAGCGCACGCGTTCGGCGGGTTGTCCGGCGAGCGCGGTGCGTTCATTGACAATATTGCTGTTGCGCGTCGAGAGTGCGTTCAATTGATTCAGGTTGACCGTCACAAATGTGTCGAACGAAATCGGACTCGCAAAAGTTTGGCGCGTGACGGTCACGTTCGTCGCAAACCCGGTTTGCGCGGTTTCGGAATTCAAATCGAATGCCCAAAACTTGACGCCGTTTGCCGCGAGCGTTTGCGCGTTTTCGCCGAGCGCGTTCGCAAGGTCCGGATTCGAGGCGCGCAGAGTTTCGAGAGCGCTGTCGAGTTCCGGCTGCTTGACAGAGAGCCGCTGCCATGTTGTCGGCACGGAAATCGCGAAACCATTTTCCGGCAGGGCGTATTCACTCCAGCCGTTCGGCACGACAATGACAACAGAGGTCGGCGCAGGCGTCGCCAAACCCAAATCGCCCACGGCGGGCACGAGGGTGTATATCGGCGCGGGTCCGGGAACAGTTTCGGGCGCCACAATCAACGCCGCGCGATAGGCGAACGCGCCGAGTGGACAACACGCGGCGAGGACGAGAAAAAGAATCAGGCGGCGCAAAAAACGGGTTTCGGTGTTGGTCAAGATAAAGTAGAGTTATCCAAAATCAGTGTTCACTGTTCACGGGTAACTTGCACTTGTTTGAAAAATTCCGGAAAAAGTTTTGGCGCGCTGGCGAGGTACGCACCGCCTTTTAGCGTGGCAGGTTTGCCGTCAAGGTGCGTCACGCGCGCACCGCCTTCGCGCGCAATCAAAATTCCCGCTGCCACGTCCCACGGCGAAAGGGTCAACTGCATGTACGTGTCCAAACGTCCCGCGCCTACGTAGCACAGCGACAATGCCGCGCTGCCGCCGATGCGCGCGGTGATGCTTGTATTCGCCAACTGCGCGAACAAATTCAAACCCCGCGCGCGCAGTTTCGGTTCACGCGCAAGTTCGTACCCGACCACCGCCCGTTCAAGCGAATCAATATGGCTCGCGCGAATTTTTATTCCATTCAAAAACGCGCCGCGTCCGCGTTCGGCAAAAAAACATTCGCGCCGCAACGGGTCGTACACCACGCCGACGAGCGGCTGCCCGCGTCGCGTCAACGCGAGCGAAACGGAAAAAATTGGAATGCGCCGCGCATAATTGGTGGTGCCGTCGAGCGGGTCCATAATCCACACATATTCAGCGCGCGGCGGCGGCGCGGCATCTTCTTCGGACAAAATCGCGTGCTGTGGAAACGCGCGCTGCACAATGCGCCGCGCCGCGCGGTCGGCGGCAAAATCCGCGTCGGTAACAATATCGCGATATCCTTTGGAACGCACCTCGCGCGCGGCATAAAATTTTTTTTCCAAGACGCGCCCGGCGGCGATTGCGGCGCGTAGGGCAATTTCGCCTTGCGCCGTCGCGGGAGAATGATGATACAACGCGCGTGAGTTCATGGTTGAATGGCAAGAATTTGATTGACACGCGCTGCCATAGCATCGAGCAGCGCGGGCAAATCCGGTTTCGGTTGTACCGCTTGCAGCCATAACCCGCTGACCATTTCTTCTACCGTGTCAATATGCAGTGGCGCGGGCTGTGGCGCAAGACGCGGTGGCGCGCTCTTAAAGTCCTGAAAAATTTGTTTATAGAAAATGCTGCTCGAACGGTCGGACGAAACAAAGTTGAGCGTAGACAGCGCGAGCGGCAGGGCATCCGTTTCGCGCACCCACCGCGCGCTTTGCGTCGGCGCGGTAATCCAACGGATAAAGAACCACGCATCGCGCGCGCGTTCGGCGGGAACGCGCGCGATGCCGAACAAATCACCGCGCGTCAAGAGCCACGGCGCGGCGGGGTCTAACTGCGGGAGGATGCCGACGCCGATGGCGAAATTTTGTCTGGCATTTTTCTCTGCAAATTGCAGCGCGGGCAGTTCCGACATCCAGCCCAAATAAAATGCTGCGCTGCCCGTACCGAATTCGCGCCGCGCGTTATCGTCACTGGTTGCAAGCCGCGCAATGTCGCCTTCGCTCAAGTCGGCAACAAGTTTCAAACTTTTCAACCCTGCGCGTTCATTAAACAATGCGCGCGTTTCCGCGTCGGTCAAGAGCGCGCTGCCTTGACTGACGAGCATGGCTTCAAACGTTGCCGCGTCCGCGCGCATCGCCCAGCCGTACTGCGGCTGTGGAACGTTGCCCGCAAATTCGCCAAACTGTTCCCAGGTTTGCGGCGCGCGGTTCACGTTCAACCCTTTCATCAAGTCGGCGTTATAGTACAGCACGAACGCTTCTTGGTAGAACGGAAAGCCATAGGTGCGACTGCCAAGTTCAGGAAATTTTCCGAGCGACAAGGCGCCGTTCAGAAAATCGGTGCGCTCTTGTTTGGTAAAGCCGAGTTCGGCGTCATCCAAAAAACTGTCGAGCGGCAACAAACCGCCCTGCGCGGCAAATTCGGCAATTTGACGACGGTCTGCCAAAACCAAATCGGGCGCGCTGCCCAATGCGATCGCCGCCGTCATTTGTCTAGTCAAATCATCGCGGCTGCCGACATATACCGTATTCACGGTGAGGTCGGGATAGACGTTGTGAAATTGTTGGGCGAGTTGTTTGAGCGTGTCGGCGCGTTTATCGCCGAACGTGTGCCAAAGGGTGAGGACTTTGCCCTTGGCGTTCGCGTCGGCTTGGGGCGTGGCGGGTTCGACGGTGGGAGTATTGGGACCGCACGCTGCAAACAACAAAAGAATGCCGGACAAAATAAAAATCAGGGAAAGTGGAAAATTGGAGCGTGGAGGGGAAACGTGCATAGCGCGTAATCGAAAAGAAATTTGCACAAGCGGAGGCGTGTGCGATGGAACGCGCGAAATTATAGACGCAAACAGAGTACCAACCAAACAACACGCGCGGGGCGCGCCGCGAACCGCGTCTCCATAAAATCTCCATGACTTGGCGCTACAATTTGAGCGCGCCAGAGCGCCCGACAAACTTGAGGGGACAAGGTCTGTGAGAAAAAAACAAAAACGTATTTTGTCGAAACCGTTATGGGTGGGAATTGTGATTGTGGGTGTTGTCTTGTTCGTAACCGCAATCGGCGGGACGGCATACGCGCTGCATATCGAAGAGAATGACGGTTTTTGCGCGTCGTGCCATACGGAACCGGAAACCACATTTGTACAACAATCGCAAACGCAGCCGCCGGGGACGCTGGCAGCGTTTCACGCGCAGACGGAACGATTCACTGCGCGCTGCATTGATTGTCACAGCGGCGGCGGAACGTTTGGACGCGTGGACGGTTTGATGCAAGGGCAAGCCGATTTGCTCGCGTATTGGAGCGGACATTATCGCGACCCTGCCGTGACCACCGCACCGCTGCAAGATGATTCGTGTTTGAAATGCCATCAAGATATTTTCGCACGGCGCGATTTCAACAATCACTTTCATGCACTGCTCCCGCGTTGGCAGCAGGGAGACCCCAACGCCAAAGGGTGCGTAGACTGCCACACCGCGCACACGACGACGGCGGACGCGCAAGCATTTCTCACGCGCAACACCGTCACGGCGGTATGCAATGATTGTCATGGAAAACTGGGGCGCTAAAATAAATCGGAAAACGTCGGAACGAATTTTTTGACGTGCTGAAAAAAACGGGTGGCTCTGCAAGCCATCCGTTTTTCATTTTGCGGTGTTTTCGACCAGCGTTCCGTTTTCCAAGCGAATGCGGTGCGTGAATTTACTTTCCTGCACGGGCACGTGACTGATGAGAAAAATTTGGTCGAACGCGCGTCCGATTTCACCTTCGGTCAAAAGATACAGTAACGCGTTCGCGCGTTCATCGTCGAACGAACCGAGCGGCTCGTCGAGAAAAATAAATCCCGGTGAGGTGCCGCGCTCTTGCGGCAAGGTTGCCAGCGCGAACGCGAGCCGCAGCGCGAGCGAGAATTGGTCTTTGGTGCCGCCGCTGAAGATATTTTTTTCTTTCCACGCGCCGCTTTGTCCCGCGCGTTCGTCCCACACGCGAATTTTGTAACTTTCGGGGTCGAGTTCCGCGTCGTGATAGCGGTCACGCGTGAGCTGCGGCAAAATGCGGCGCATGTATTCCATTGTCGCGGGGAGAATTTTTTGCACAATGCGCCGCCGCGCGCGTGCGACCATTTCCGCGCCGAACTTGCGTTGTGCTTGTTCGCGCTGCTGTGCGGTCAAATCGCGTTCGGCTTGTTCCAATTCGACCATTTCGCCGACCAAACCCAATTCGCGTTCGAGCCGTTCTTGCGTGCCGCGCAATTCTCCCACGCGTTGATTCAAACGTTTGACGCGCGCTTCCAACGCGGGACGTTCGTCCAAATTCGTTTGCGCGAAGCGTTCGGCAAGGTCTTGCAGTTCTGCCAACGCGGGCTGCTCGGACAATCCATCTGCGATGCCCAACTCGCGTTCGATGGCGCGCGCGGCAGCAATTGCTTCGCGCGCGCTGCGCGAACGAATACTGTGCTCGCGCTCGAGCGCGCCCAATTGTTTTTCCACTTGTGCCATGTGTGCGCGCACCTGTTCACCGCCTGCTTGGTCAAACGCGTCGGACAGGTCGCGCTGCACTTTCAAAAACGTTGGTCGCGCAATGGAAGGAGACCACGCGGGCGCGTCGCCGTTCAGCAGCGCGGTCACTTGGGCGTACTGTTCGCGGACTTGGGCGTCGGTCTTGGCGATGCGCTCTTGGATGCGCGCCGCGTCGTTGGCGATTTTTTCTGCTTGTTCGACGCGTTGGTTCAGGGCTTTGATGTCGCCCTGTGTGCTGCGATACGCGTCGCGCAGGGCTTCGGTTTCGGGCGGCAAATCGTACTGTGCGGCGCGGCGCGCGAGACGCGGGCGCCACCGGCTCAACAGCGATTCGGCTTTGGACAATTTGCGCTCGAGCTGCGGAATGTTTGCGCCGTCTTGCGATGGGGTCAAGTCGTGAATGCGTTTGACGACTTCGCCGCGTTGGGCGCGCGCATAATTCAATTTTTCGCGCGTGTCCTCACGTTCTTGCGACAATTCCGCGCGCGTTTTGTTTTCCAATGTCGCGGCGAGTTCAACGCGTTTCGCTTGCGCCGCGCTCGGGTCGGCAGGTATGGGAACGTTCAGCGCCTTTAATTTTTCTACTGCTGCCTCCACCCGCGCGTGCGCGCTGCCGGTGAGGGTGCGGCGCACATTCATCTCACCTTCGAGGGTGCCGATTTCTTCCATCAACCGCGCGTTGGCGCGATTGGTTTGCATGAGACGTCCGACGAGGAGAATGACGCCAAGTGTGGCAAAGGCGGCGATAACGAGCGCGACGATGGCGCCGAGAAAAAGATTGCGTGTGGCGAGCACCAACGCGGGCATGACGAGCGCGCTGACGAGCCCGATGACAATGACGATACCGCCCAAATAAATGAAATACCGCCGCTGTTGATTGTAGAGTTTTTCGCGCTCGAGCCGTTTCGTGCGGAGCGCCGCGTCGCTGTCCGGCGCGGGCTCGGCTTCTTGCACCGCGTTTGCCCAATCGCCCAACGCGTCGCCCACCTCGTACGCGCGCAGTTTTTCGTCGAGCGCGGCGAGACGCGCTTCATGCGCGGCAATGGTTTCGTTCAACGTTTGCCCGCGTTCGAGATGGCCGTCCAATTCCTGTTTCAAATTTTGTGCGCGCTGCATTTCGTTGAGGACATTGCCGCGCACGGCTTCCACGCGCACCAGCCGCGCTGCCTGAACGCCGAGCCGTCGAATGTCGCGCTGGCGGACTTGCAGCGCGGGCAGTTCCTGATTTGCTGCGCGTTCCAACGCCTCACGTTCGGCTTGCAGGTTTGCCAATTGTTCGCGGTCTTGCGCGAGCGCGTCAAAGCGAATCAGGGTCGCGTCGAGCATCTGCCGCGCGCGGTCGAGCGCGTCCACACGCGCAACTTGTTCTTGCAGCGCCGCGCGCGTTTTTCCAAGTTCCGTCGTTTCCCGCTCTAAACTTTCTGCCGCATTGATTTCTTGAATTGCCTTTTCCACATTGACGCGCAATTCCAACAAGCGCAATTGTCCTTCTGCGCGCGCAAGCTCGTCGGCGACGCCCGGCAGTTCTTGCTGCGCGTGCGCGAGTTCGACGCGGTGTGCGAGGCGCGTCAATAATTTTTCGTCCTCGCCGCGCAGTTTCAATTGGTCTTCCATTTCGAGCAAACGTTCGAGATTCAAAATTTTCGAGAGCGATTCTTCGCGCTTGGAACGATTCATGCCTTCCAATTTTTCCAACTTTTTTTGCTCGACGAAACAGGTGTTGAGCAGCGCTTCGGCGTCAAAGCCCAATTCGGTGACGAGGCGGTCGTTCACCGCTTTGTTGCCGCGCACGTCTTCAAAGGTGCCGTCGGGGCGAACGATTTGCAGCTCCCATTTGTTGGTCTTGCCGCGAATGAGCGTGCGTGTGATTTTAAACACGCGGTCGCGCACCTCCAGGTCCAATTCCACGCGCGCTTTTTCTTGGTCATAGCCGATGAGGTCATCCAGATTTTTCGCGCCGCTTTCGGTATTGAGCGCCTGCGCGAACAATGCAAAAAAGACCGCCTCAAAAAGCGTGGATTTGCCCGCTTCGTTTTTGCCCTGCACGAGGACGCGCCCCGCCGCAGGAAAATGAATCTCGATCTGTTTCAGTTGTTTGAATTCGTGCGCGTAGAGACGTTTTAAGCGAATCATGGATTTTGAGATAGGAGATTAGAGTCGGCGAGTTTAATCGTTCTGACGGCGATACATATTGATTACGCGCGAGCGCGCGTCTTGAATCAACACGCGTTGGTCGTCATTCTCTGCCGCGTCAAACAGTTCATCCGCCACGCGTTCGAGTTCGCGCTCTACGTCCACGCGTTCTTCGGGCACGATGTTGCCATATTCATCCGCATTGCGCGCGCGCAGTTCGACGAGTGATTTATCGAGGTCGAAATAAAAATTGAGTTCACTGCCGAGCCGCCAGATGTCAAAGAATTTAAGTTTGTGATATGCCTCGCGGTCGAGGATGCCTTCCATGCGTAATTGCAGCATTTGATTGTTGTGACTCACTGCGCGAATTTCTTCAAACACATAGTCGGTGGGATTCTCGCCCGGCAAATTTCCGCAGCGAATTTCGTGACGGCGCATTGCTTGCGGCTCGATGAGTTTGCGCGTCATGCGTACAGGACGCTTGCCATCCAGTTCCAAATAATAAAAGCCGGGTTCGTTTTTGATTTCGCCAAACGTCAAGCGTTCGGTGGAGCCGGGAATCAGAACGGTCGCGTGTTCGACATTCAACTTGTTGGTGAAATGAATGTCGCCGATGAGAAAATAATCAATCTGCTTGAGCGCGGCGATGGTGGCTTTTTTAAACAGTCCATCTTCAAAACCGGGCGGCACCGCATCCTCAACGCCGCCGTGCAGTAACAAAATTTTTACGTCGGCTTCGGGTGGATTGATTTCGACCTCTTGTAATGGATCAATTTCGGGTGACGCGCGCGGGTCGGGCGACACACCGCCAATCGCAATGCGCGTGCCGTCAATGTCGAACGTTTCAAATTCGGCAACGGTGCGTTTGGTGAATACGTGCAGCGCGTCCAATTCCTGAAAAATGCGAATCGGCGTCGCGCCTTCGCCCAAATAACGCGGCATATCGTGATTGCCACTGATGGCGAGAATTTTTACGCCGTGGTCTTGCAGACGCTTAAATTCGCGCGCGACATACGCGAGTTCAACGGGACTCGGGTCAGGATTGTCAAACAAGTCGCCGCCGTGCAAATAAAAATGCGCGCCCTGCTTGATGGCAAAGTCCACCGTTTCTTTGAACGCGTCGCGAATCTGCCGCCGCCGCGCGCGCAATTGGTCACGCGTCATTTTGGCGTAATAGCGATTGAGGTGATTGTCGGCAGTAAAGACGATACGGATCATTTTTCAAGGCTCGCTACTTTTGCCTGACCTGCCAATAGGATGAATTCGGCTGCCGCTTGGGATATGTCATTGGCAAGTTCATTCAAATCGGTTGAACTGTGGGTTTCATATTTAGTCTGGAGCCCCTTGCCTCTTTCAATTCGATCCTTAATGCGCTCTGCTGTGTTTGGTAATTCACCCGGGAGCCAAAAAGAATGAACAATTGCATTGCGTTTCTGTTCTAATTCGGCGATTCTCTTGATTGTTTCGCTCATTTTTGAACGCAGAGTCAAATCTCGTACCACTTGGAAAATTGCATCTATCAAGTCCGAGAGCTTCGAGAACGGTAGTTGAGTTGCAAGATGTGCGCTAAAGACTGGATTGTCAAACAGGATTGATAACGCAACCCACGCGCCTTTCTCAAGCCGCGCAAATTCCAGGGTCACTCGCCCAACTGCTCTCAAAAATTCATCATCAAAATCCGGCGGGGCTTTTCTCGATTCCATTCTCACTCACCTATCGGCATCGCCATCTGTAGTGATTTAACGCCCGGGATAAAATCATGTGCCGCGTATCCCTCTCGAATCACCAACACCTCTTCCATCTCATTCCGCAAATCTTCGGTTGAACCAACGTGATAAAAATGTTTGATGGTGCGTTGAACAGCATCGCTCCAATACGCGTCAACGTGGTCATTCACGCGATATTTGTTTTCTTTCCACTTCGAGAGCGCGTAACCGGATGGAAGCGCTTGTGCGATGTTTGCCAAATCAATCGCGTCCTGTTCGTTCCACGAATCAAAGTAATCTGTGTGGCGTCCGATGTACGGTGGGTCAAGATAAACAAAATCTCCTTGACAAACATCTTGCAAACAGTCGCGCCAATCGCCGATGCGAAATTCCCATTGCTTGCCGTGCATCACGCGCCCAATTTGCGCGACTTGATTTACAATTTTTGTAACAAGTGCTTGCCGAAAACGGTCGGGTTTGCGGCAGAACGGCGTATTGAATTGACCTTTGCGATTAAAACGCATTACGCCATTGAAACACGAGCGATTCAAAAAAAGAAAATCGAGTGGGTCGCTTGCGCGATTAAAACGCTCACGAATGAGATAATAATGTTCTTCGCCTTTCGCAAGTAATTCTCCTACCTCGCGCGCAAGGTGTTCACTCACCATGCGCGGTGTGATTTTGCCATCGTGAATTCTTTGATAGAGCGTGATGATGTGCGGATTGCTGTCGTTCAACAAGGCGCGTTCGGGCTGCACGTTGAACGCGACGACGCCTGAACCGAGAAATGGTTCAATCCATCGCCCACATCCATCCCACCGAATGTTTTGCGAGATAAAGGGGACGAGCTTGCTCTTAATGCCGTGACACTTGATTGGTGGAATGACAACGCGCTCTATTAATTTAGGCAATCCGTTGAATTCATTCACTCGGCTAACCCTTTTTATTTCAAATAACTCGCCAAGTTCGTGTATGGGCGTTTGGGCAATTCTGCTGCGCGTGCCATATCCTCGCTTAAATAAAACATCCAATAGTCATCAAAAATTTCTTCGCCAAGTTTGGCAAACGGCCCTGTGCCATTGACCAATTTATCAATTTCGATCACCGAGCCGATATTTTTTGTATTGCCGCTGCCGGAGCGGTCTGATGCGATATTTTTCTTGTAAAAAGAATTGAAAATTATTCACGACGGACGTAATTTGCTCCAGTTCGTCAATGCGGTATCGCTTGCGTTCATCAATGCGCGCGTCCGCTTTGGAATAAATCACCCCCAAAACAAAATGGGCCGAGTACGAGCTGTGAGGAAATGTAATGTTCTTGGTGCTTGTACGCGAACGAAAATATCCTGTGAACGCGCCCAACGTCATCCCGTTGACAAACCGTTCGCCAATGCGATACGTGCTTTTCAAATCAACTGCGAAGCGATGCCCTTCGCGGTCAATAAAACTGATATCGGGATAAAAATTTTGTTGCTCGGCGAGAACCATTTTGAGCCGATGCTTTTCTGCAAAGCGCGACAATTCCGGCAACAGCAAGAGTTCCATGATTTTTGAAATGACTTTGGTATCAACCGAGATAGTGTAAATGTTTTTGGCAATGTCAATAAACCCTTTGACAATCCAATCCCCATTTGGCGTAGAGACTGCGGAATTGAAATTTTCAACTTCGGCTTGCAGAGCTTTTTGAAAGGATTTTTTATTCACGCTTTCTTTCTCCGAAACGGCGCCCTCGCTTTATTTTTCGCTGCTATTTTTTCCCCATAATCCAATTTCACAAAATCCGCAATCAACTGTTTTCGCAATTTCAATTCTTCGTTCACCCGTTTATTCGCGTATTTGATGTATTCATCTTTCAATTCATAGCCAACATAATTGCGATTTGTCGCGCGCGCAACTTTTAAGGTTGTGCCGATGCCTGCGAAGGGGTCGAGAACGAGGTCGCCGGTGTACGAGAATAGACGAATGAGGCGATACGCGAGTTCTTCGGGGAATGGGCAGGGGTGGGGCAGTTGGTTGGGCGGAACGGGCGCGATGTGCCAGATATTGTTGGCAATGTCGCGCGTGAACACGGCATCGAGTTCCATCGCGTCACGTTCCTTGTCCGCTTTCGATTTGCCCACATACATTTTTTTCTCACCCGGTTTGCGGAACAATAAAATGTATTCAAGCATCAAGTTCGGGTAATAGTAACCGGGATACGGATTTTGAATCGTCGCCCCCGCGCGTTTGACGCCTCCAGTCACTTTAGCCCAAATAATGTCTTGATGAAATTCCCAGCCGATTTCTTCCATCAACGTTGTCGTATGATATGGCACAGGCACATGCTTGCCGTTCAACAGCACCGTGCCAATCACAATCGCGCAATGCCCGCCCGGTTTCGTCACGCGCAAGGTTTCCGTAAAAACGCGTTTCAAAAATTCCAAATAGTCCGCGTATGCTTGTTCCTGACGCGGGCGAAAATTTTGTTTTGCGTCGCGCGCGTGCGCGTCGTAATCAATCGCGTTCCAATACGGCGGCGAAGTAACCGTGAGGTCAACCATATTGTCCGCGAGTTCGGGCATGGCTTCGCAAGTGTGTTGAAATATCGAGTTCACAGGTAGCAAGTAGCAGGAAGCAGGTAGCAAGGGCACTCACAACCTGCTACCTACTACTTGCTACTTTTTTATTCCAACTGCCACAATCAATTTGTTGCGCGAGCTTTGGGGTGACGCGAACGCGTAATAGCGCGTTTCCCCATCCGCGCCCGCAAAGTCGCCGCTGCCTTGCCGCTTGGTGAGCATCGCGTTTCCAATCGGCGTTTCGGCAATATTTTTACCAAACCAATCGGTCGCGTCGGGGTCGCGCAGTAACAAATTGCCGTACGTATCAATGACGAGCATTTCGCCCGTGACCGGAATTTCGATTTCGGCGAACCGCTGCGCGAGCCAACTCAATTTGAGCGGCGCAATCACAACACCGCGCACCGTGTCGCCGTCGCCGAGAATTGGATATGCCAGTCCCATTGAAGGCGCAAGCGTGACGCGCCCAATTACGTATTCGCCGATGACAAAATCGTGTTCGCTCAACGCGCGGCTGAAATACAAACGGTCCGCGACGCTCACAGGGCGCGTGCGCGTTTCCGTTTCGCAATAGAGGATGCCGTTCGGCGTCGTCGCACCCAGCTGCGTGTATTGCGGGTTCGTTCGCAGCAAATTTTTGACAAAGGTATCGCACTCGCCTTCTGACGTTCCCGTCACTTGCGGCGCGTTCGACATATAGACCAACAGCGAGCGCGCTTGCGATAAATCATATTCCAATTCCGAGAGCGCGTCTGCGAGCGCGTGCTGCGCCAAATCTTCGGGCTGTGCACGCGTGGGGAGCGCAAGCGGCGTTGGCGTCGCCGACGCGCACGCCGCGAGAGTCAACCCCAATAGCGCAATCGCAATCCGCGCTCTGAAATTTGGAATTCGCTGACGCATATTCTCTGTATGGAACGAACGCTGTTTCGTTCTGTGCGCGGTGGAACGTTACGGCGAACGTTCCCTACGC
>JAKOPZ010000230.1 GCA_029778615.1 Chloroflexota bacterium
CTATCAAGAAGCGGGACGCGCGGGACGCGATGGTTTGCCCGCGCGCGCGACGCTGATTTATTCTCCCAAAGATACCGCGCTGCACGAATCGTTCATCGCCAACGATTCACCGACGATAGACAATTTGCGCGCGGTGCATCAATATCTCGCCAAACATCGCCAAATCAGTTTGATGAATGTGGAACAAATTTTGGGCTTGCGTGAGACAACGGTCAAAGTCGCGTTGGAACAACTCGAAGCGGGCGGCTTGATTCGACGCGAGCCGTATGATGAATTTGGCGTGATGCGCGTGCACGTCGAGCCGTTGAATGAAAAAATTTTGCGCGACATTTCAAATCAAGTCGAAGCGCGCAAAAATCACAAACGCCGTTTGCTCGGCAAAATTGTTTCGTACGCGGAAACGAACGCGTGCCGCCGCCGCGTCATTCTCGATTACTTTGGCGATACGGGTGATGCAAGCGCGCCGCTGTGCTGCGATAACGACGTGGCACGCGCGGAAATGGGCGACGAACAAAAAGCCGCGCGCGCGGCGACAACGGACGCGGAACAGATTCCATTGACCGTTTTGGAAGCCGCGCAAGCATTTCAACGCAAAATCGGCAAAGGCAAACTCGCGGATATTTTGAAGGGTTCCAAAGCCAAAGACGTGCAAATGTTTGCGAAATCGCCGCATTACGGAAAACTGATGGCGCTGCGAAAATCCGATTTGGAAAATTTGATTCAACAATTGTTTGACGACGGTTACTTGAAACAAGTCGGCGGCGAATATCCGACAATTCAACTCACTCCGCGCGGCGAACACGCATTGAAAACACACGCAGCAATCCAAACAAACATCCGCGCACCACAACCGAGTCAACTCGCGCGCGCGTACGCGGAACGCGAAGCGGGCGGCACCGTCGCGTTGAGTGGACAATTGTTGTCGCAAGGATTATCGCCCGAACAAATCGCTGCGCAGCGCGGGCTGACAGTTGGAACAATTTATTCACATCTCGCACAACTCATCGCGCAAGGGCAAGTGGACATCCATCGCGTTGTGCCGCAGCCCTTACAAAATCAAATTCGCGCGGCGATTGAGGCGGTTGGTTCCGCGCAATATCTCGCCCCCATCAAAGCGCGCTTGCCTGAAGAAATTGATTATGGTGTGATTCGCTGCGTGGCGAACGCGTGGCTGCGGGAACGCGGACAAACACCGCCAACAACCTCACCCGCGCCAAAACCCATCACCGAACGTCCGCCCGAAGATGACGCGTTGTTTGGAAAA
>JAKOPZ010000031.1 GCA_029778615.1 Chloroflexota bacterium
CAACGAGACCGCGCCGTTGTTGGAGATTATTGTTTCACGCGCGCGCGAGTTACTGCATGTGCCGTGCGGTTATCTCTTTGTCTATAACGCGGCGGAGGCGTCTCTTGTGTTGGCAGTCCAACAGGGTTTGAGCTTGCGCGAAAACTCGAGTCTGCGCTTGGGCGAAGGGTTCGTCGGACGCGTGGCGTTGAATCAAACACCCCTTTTCACCAACGATTACTCACACTGGGAACATCGCACGGACGATTTTGCAGAGCAACAGGTTTATGCGGTGATGGCGGTGCCGCTCACGTACGCGGGCACCTTGATTGGCGTTTTGGGTGTGGCAGAGAAAGACCCGCGTCGTGAATTTGACGAACAGCAGCGTTCCATCTTGATGTTGTACGCGGGGCAGGCGGGCGCGGCGCTCGAGACCGCGCGCCTTTTGACGGAATCGCGTCAGCGCGCCGAACAGTTGGCGTTGTTGTACGATGTGGGTCTCACGCTCAACCGCGTGTTGGATGAACGCACCCAGCTGGACTTTTTGTTCAAAATTTCGCAGCGCGCGCTGCATTCGGATACCCTCGCCTATTTTCGGCATGACGCGGCATCCGAAACGATGGTGTACGAAATGGGAGTGGGCGTCTCGGCGTCCGTCGAAACCCAACTCCGTCAGCGCACCCCTTCGGTGCGCGAGGAACAGGGCATTGTCGGTTGGATTGCCAAACATCGTTTGCCCGCGTTAATTCCCGAAGTGAATCAAGACCCGCGTTGGGAAATCATTGATGGCGTCGAACGTTCGGCGGTGGGTGTGCCGGTGGAACACGAGCAAGAACTGAACGGTGTTCTCGTCGCCGTGCGTTTCAGCGACAGTCCCTTTACCGCGCAGGATGAACGCTTGCTGATTTTGTTTGCCAATCAAATTGCGGCGGCGATGCAGTTGGCGCGTTTGTTCCGCGCCCAGCGCGAACGTCAACACGAATTGGAAATTTTGCGCGAGGCGAGTCTTGCTTTTGCATCGGCGGACCGCGCCGCGTTAATCAAATTGATTCTCCAATTTGCGCTGCGGCTCGTGCCTGCCAACAATGCCTTTTTGTTTTTCTATGAAAATGACGAACTCGAATTTGGCGGCATGTTATGGTCCGAAGATAGTCCCTTTAAACCAGAATCGTTTACGCCGCGCCGCAATGGCGTGACGCATACGGTCGCGCGCACGGGAGAGGTGATGGTGATTGACGAAGTAAACACCCATCC
>JAKOPZ010000231.1 GCA_029778615.1 Chloroflexota bacterium
CGTTGAAGAAGCATACGCGGCCATTAGTCCGCGTGAGTTTATACAAAAGATGAGCATTGCGCTCAAAGAAGCGCGCGAAACACATTATTAGTTGCGGCTCATTAAAGATGCAGAGTTGGTCGTCGCAAATCGTATAGACTCTCTCATCCAAGAAGCGCTGGAAATCAAATTGATTCTGGCAAAAACAGTATTAACAACTCACCTTACGCATGTCATTTCGAACCCCTCAATCCTTCGGGGTAAACTCTGTGAGAAATCTCGGTTTTCCCATTGAGATTTCTCGCAAACACGGCTCGAAATGACAATTCTGCGTAACGTGAGTTAACAAGTAAAAAGCCAAAAGCACCAAGTGGAAATTGAAATCACTTTTAGCTTTTAGCTTTGAACTTTTAACTTTCGCATGTCAATCGTCGCAAACAAACCCGAACCTCTGTTGTACGAAATGTCGAATCCCGGCACCATCGGTTATTCGCTGCCCGAATCGGATGTGCCGCATACGCCGCTGCCGACGCATTTGATGCGCGCGGATTTGGAATTGCCCGAAGTGAGCGAAGTGGATGTGGTACGACATTTCACGCGCCTCTCGCAAAAAAATTATTGCGTTGATTTAGGAATTTATCCGCTCGGCTCGTGTACGATGAAATACAATCCCAAAATCAACGAAGAAGCAATTCGTTTAATGGGCATGTCCGCCGTGCATCCGATGCAAACGCCTGACACCGCGCAAGGCGCAATGCAGTTGATGTACGAGTTGCAAGAGTATCTGGGCGAAATCAGCGGCTTGCCTGCCGTCACGCTTCAACCCGCCGCCGGCGCGCAAGGCGAACTCACAGGCATTCTCGTCATTCGCGCGTATCACATGTCGCGCGGCGATACTGCGCGAAGCCAAGTCCTCATTCCCGATTCCGCGCACGGTACCAATCCCGCGACGAGCGCGATGGCGGGGTATCAAGTCGTCGAGGTGAAATCGGACGCGCGCGGCAACATGGACTTGCAAGATTTGCGCGCCAAAGTTTCAAACAAAACGGCGGGCATCATGTTCACCAATCCGAACACGCTCGGCTTGTTTGAAGAACATGTTCGTGAAGTGAATCAAATCATTCACGACGCGGGCGGTTTGGTGTACGGCGACGGCGCGAACTTGAACGCGATTGTGGGGATTGCGCGTCCGGGCGATTTGGGGTTCGATGTCATTCATTCCAATTTGCACAAAACGTTCAGTGTCCCGCACGGCGGCGGCGGTCCGGGCAGCGGTCCCGTGATGGTGCGCGCCGACCTCGCACAATTTTTGCCGAGTCCTGTGGTCGCAAAAGAGCGCAACAGTTACGTTTTCAAAACGCCCGAACACAGCATCGGACGCATTAAATCGTTCTGGGGAAATTTTCTCGCGCTCGTCCGCGCCTACACGTACATTCGCACATACGGCAAAGAACATCTAAAAGAGATTGCAGAAATTTCCGTACTCAACGCAAATTACTTGCTCGCGCTGATTCGTCACACGTACGACCCGCAAATTCCCGAACGCTTGTGCAAACATGAATTTGTCTTGAACGGAACGCGCTTTAAAAAAGAGTACGGCGTAAACACACTCGACGTAGCGAAACGCATCATTGATTACGGATTCTATCCGCCGACAATTTATTTCCCGCTCATCGTTCCCGAATGTTTGATGATTGAGCCGACAGAAACGCAATCGAGAGCATCGCTCGACGAATTTGCGAACGCGCTCTTGAAAATCGCAGAGGAAGCGCGCACAAATCCGCAACTGCTGCACGACGCGCCGCACGATACGCCCGTGACGCGATTGGACGATGTGCGCGCGGCGAGAGAGCCGATTCTGCATTACAAACCGCCGAGTGAGGAAAAAATTGCGGCATGAACAAAGCCCCGTTCTGAAAAGGACGGGGCTTTTTGTGTTTGACAACCTGAATTGACCAATTTATACTAACTGACGAATTCACCAATTGGAGGAGAAATGACGACTCGTATCAAAGCCGCCGAATTGCATCAACGCGTTGGCGATATTCTGGCGCAAATTCGTTATACGGGCGAACAGGTAATCATCGAACGGCGCGGCAAACCGGTCGCCGCCATTATTTCAATAGCGGATTTGGAGCGCTTGCAAGCGAGTTCGCTCGAAGTCAGACCCAACGGCATTTACCGCAAGCGTACATTGGAAGAAGTAACAGCATCCCTAGACCGCGCGGCTGCTCTACAGCGTCTGATGCTCGCCCGACGCAAAGGGAAACGACTACCCAATTCGGCAAATGCCATTCGCCAAATGCGAGAGGAGCGTGCGCGTCGTGTCGCAGGTCGTGGTTGATGCCAGTCTTGCGGTCAAACTCGTCCTCATCGAAGAGGACAGCGAGACCGCGCGACGCCTTTGGCTCGAATGGACTGGCTCGGAAACCGAGCGGGTCGCTCCCACTCTATTTGTCTTGGAGAGCGCTTCGGTGATTCGTTGGAATATCATTCGCAAATTGATAACACTCGAAGAAGCAGACATGGCATTCCACGAATTTATGGCATTCGCAAAGGATGTCCAGCTCTTGATGCCGCCAAACTTGCATGAACGCGCGTGGCAGATTGCCAAACAATTGCAACAAGGGCAGATATTCGACGCCTACTATGTTGCGCTCGCCGAAATTCTCGATTGTGAATTATGGACTGCGGACGAGAAACTTTATCGCGCCGCGTTGCGCGCGTATCCAAAAGTAAAACATCTTCGCAGCGCACGGCGCAAGTCAACTTGATGCCCTGCGACATTCTCGAAATACAAAAAAGACCAACGCCATTCGTTGGTCTTTTTTTGCATCAAAGGGAGTTTATTACACCGTCACGCGCGTTCGTTCCACCGCTTTCGCAATCTCGCGCAAATGCTCTGGTGAAGTCCCGCAGCAGCCGCCGACGATTTGCGCGCCGGCTTCGAGCCAACGTTCCGCCGCTTCGCCCATCATTTCGGGTGTGACATCGTAAATCGCAATATCATCGTCGGTCATGCGCGGAAGACCCGCGTTTGGTTTCATCCAAATCGGCAGATGCGTCGCCGCGCGCATTTCTTGGAGATTGATAAAATTTTCGTCGAGCGAACGTCCGCAGTTCACGCCGACCAAATCCGCGCCGAGCGCGGTCACTTCTTTTGCCACTTGTGCCGCTTTCAGACCCATCATCGTATTTGTGCCCATATCGAAACTGAACGAAATAATGATGGGCAAATCCGTGACCGAGCGTGCACCTTCGTACGCCGCCGTCGCTTCGCCCAAATCGAACTGCGTTTCGATGATGAGCAAATCTACACCGCTGTCCGCCAATGCTTTTGCCTGCGCGGCAAATTGCGCCACCGCTTCTTCGCGGGTCAACGTGCCGAACGGTTCGAGCAGCGCGCCCGAGGGTCCAATCGAACCCGCGACCCACGCGCGTTCATTTTGGATTGCCTTGCGTGCGAGTTCGACTGCGCGTTGGTTCACGTTCGCCGCATCGTTTTCCAATCCCGCGTGCGCGAGACGCAGCGCCGTTCCGCCGAACGTGTTGGTGAGAATGATGTTCGCACCCGCTCGAATAAAGTCGCGATGCAGCCCCGTCACTTTATCGGGTTCTTGAAACAACCATTCTTCGGGCGCTTGCCCGCGCGCCAAGCCGCGCATTTGATAATTCGTTCCCGTTGCGCCGTCAGCCACCAACCGTTCGCCGCGTAACAGTGCCTCACGAAAAGTTTCGCTCATTGTGTTTGCTCCATCGAAAAAGTGTTTTCAATCTTAATGCAGTCGCGCCCGTTGCACAAATCTTTATTGGTCGCGCCACGCCAGCATATTCTGAAAAACTTGTCGCGTAATCCGAACGCCGCTGTTGCGTGTGAGAAAGGGATTCACTCCGACCGCGTAACCGTGAATGCCGAGAACGCACGGCTTGCAAGTCCCTTCCGGGAACGCGTATTTCGCGTACACGGGCGAACCGCTTTGTCCGCCAAAAGTATCAATGGAATAACCGACCCGCGTTTGGGTGAGTTGTTCCAGCGCACCGCCCATTGTCCAATCTGTTCCGTAAGGGCTTTTGTCACCCGGATAGCCGCGCAGGGTCACCTTGTGATTCAATAATTTGTTGTCGGTCCCTTCCCAGCCAAAGCCGAACCAGCCCACTGTCTCGCCCAAATTCTTGTTGATTTGGATGACGCCGTAATCACAATCGGGCGAACCGCTCTTGATCCAACATTGTGTGGTCGCAAATTTCACCGACCGCGCTTTGCCGAACGGCGCGCCATTTGCGTCCCGCCCCGGAAAGACGCGAATCACCTGCGCGAATTCTTGGAGATAGGGGTCGTACACACAATGCCCCGCCGTCGCGAGCGTATCGGGTCCAATGAACCACGCGGTGCAAAGATATGCGCCGTCCGAAAAACGCATTTTGATCGAAGCGATGGCGCGGCTCGGATAGCGCGCGCTGTTTTTGACCGGTCGGCGTTCGTCCGGTCCGATGATGCTGCTGTGTGTATGGTCGCGTACTTGCGCGTCGCCTTCGTCTGCGCCAAAAGTGGTAGCGCGTTCCGACATTGTGCGTTTGCCGGTTCCCCGATACGGCGGCGAAAAATGGCGCGCGGTCGTTTCGGCTTGAAAGACAGCGCCGTCGTTTTGAACAAGGACGTCCGGCGCGGCGTCTGGCGCATCGGCGCGCGCCGACATCGCGGGCTCAATCCACACCAACGAGAAAACGAAACACGCTCCCACAAGCGCGCGCAGCAAATTTTTTCGAAACGCGGAAAAATTCATCAACCTTCTCCTCCTCCAATTCTGAATTTTTGTAACATCTTTTCGCGCGTCGCGCAAATTTGCGCGCGCAAGGGCATGCGTTCATGCAACACGCTATTTTGTGTGGACGCAAAGATGTTGGCGGAATTCCACTTGACGCTTGAAAAAAATTAGAGTATCATCTTGTTCACTGCGTCACAAAAGACGCGCAATTCCCCACACGCATTTCCACTATCACTTACGGAGGTTTCGCTATGGCATTTACAATTGCCGAGCCCTGCATTGCTACCAAAGACACAGCTTGTGTAAACGTTTGTCCTGTAGACTGTATTCATCTGCGTAAAGACGAAGATGGATTTTCGAGCACGTTTCAACTTTATATTGACCCCGATACGTGCATTGACTGCGGCGCATGTGTGCCCGAATGTCCGGTGACCGCGATTTTCCCGAACGAAGACGTGCCGGAAAATTGGCGCGAGTACATTGACAAGAACGCGGACTGGTACAAAATGAGTCGCGAAGATTTTGATGCCAAGTGGGCGGCACAAGAAGCGGCAGTGTATGTTGCCAAAGAAGCGGCAGGTGAGTTAAAGGAAGAAGGCACCGTCGAGGGCTTTGACGCGGCGAATTACGGACTCTAAG
>JAKOPZ010000232.1 GCA_029778615.1 Chloroflexota bacterium
AGGTGAATGAATAAAAGCGCGCATATCATTTCGTAACAAATCTGTGTATAATCGCCCCCAAACAAGACGTGACAGGTTTCGGCGATGGAGTTCATCGCAAAAACCTGTCACGTCTGAATCAGGAGTTTTTCATGCCAATCAATATCGGCGGTAAAGTTGATGTTCGTGCGCCACGTGACCAAGTGTGGTCAAGCATTTTTGATGTCGAGACGATGAAAGGCGTCATCGGGCGCGTACCGGGCATTACGCTCGAACGACTCGAACAAACCGATGAATTGACGTACGAATTGACCGCCGTCGTTGGCGTCGCTGCCATCAAAGGCAAGTACGATGGCAAAATCACCGTCGTCGAAAAAATTCCGCCGACGCATGTAAAAATCAAAGGCGAAGGCAAGGGGGGGGGGGAATTTTACCAGCGGCGATGTAACGTTGGATTTGCTCGACGGCGCGGAAGGTGTGACCGAAATGGCATACAAGGGTACGGGCAATCTCAACGGACCTTTGGCGAGTTTAGGTCAACGACTCGTGGATACAGTGGGCAGGTCATTTATTGACCAAGGCGCGAAAATTTTTGCGGGTGAAATTGAATCGCGCGTCGCGCCCGTGCCTGTCGAAATTGTTCCGCCTGCGCCGTACGGATTCGTGTTCCAAGCGTTTGTGTTGTTTGTGGTGTTGGCGACGATTATTGCTGTGGTGGTGATTCTCACCGCGCAGAGTTTGTCCGCTGTGCCGTAACAAATTAATTGTGCTGTTGCCAACGGACGACGGAAAAATTTTTTCGTCGTCCGTTTTCATTTTGAAAATGCTCCCCATCGAAACCATCAAATTCTGCACGCGCTGTGGACACGCGATGGAATTGCGCGAGGAATCGGAACGCGTGCGTCCCGTGTGTCCGCGCTGCGGTTATGTCCATTATTTTGCGCCCCAAGTCGCGGCGGTGGCAATTGTGACGCGCACAGATGATGAAAAATTTTTGCTCGTGCAGCGTGGCGAAGACCCGGGCAAAGGATTGTGGGGCTTGCCGGGCGGGTTCGTCGAAATGGGCGAAACGGTGTACGACGCGTTGACGCGCGAAATTTTGGAAGAGACGGGCTACGAAATCGAAATCGGAAATTTGGTTGGCGTGTGGTCTTTTTTCAATGACGCGAAAAAAATTGCAGGCGTCGCGTTGGTGTACGAAACGCGCGTTGTGCGGGGCGAATTGCAAATCGCGAGTGATTCGACAAATGCGGAATGGATAACGTACGAGCTCGCGCAAGAGTTTTCGATTGCGTTTGAAACGCATCGTGAGGCGCTGCGCGTGTGGAATGAATCCAAGACGTGACGGGTTTTCAAGAAATCCGTCACGTCTTTTTATTGGAGTTCGACAATCGCCGCGCGCAATGCTTCAGCAAATGCTTGTTCATTCAAGTCATTCGCGAAATCAACCACCGCGCGCGTGTACGGCTGGCGAAACGCATCCGACGCGGCGGCGCCGTGCATGATGCTCGGCGCGAGTTGGTTGGTGCGAAATTGCTCAATAGACCACTGCTGATATTCGTCGTACAAAGTTCTATCTGCGTCAATGCGCGCGGGGATGGAACCTTTGATGTGATTGAACGCGTCTTGCGCTTGGCGTGAACCCACCGTTTTCAAAAATTCAATCGCGGCTTGACGATGCGATGCGCCTTTTGCCAACGTAAAGCTATCGCTCAACCACATAAACATTCCGTCCGTCCCCGGCGCCGCCGTCCACGCGTAATCTACATTCGGTTTCATCCCCTCGCCAAGAAACGTGCCGTTTGCCCAATCACCCATCACATTCATGCCCGCTTTGCCGTCAAGCACCATCTGCGCCGCACCGACCCAATTAAGCGTATTACGGTCGGGGTTGCTGTATTCCAGCACTCGTTTCATCGTCGCAATCGCCTTGCTCAAACGCGCGTCCGCCCACATCTCGGCATCGCCATTCACCAGGCGCACATAATCTTGAGCGCCATACGTTGCCAAGAGTACGCTTTCAAACAAATGTCCGAGTGCAAACTCGCTGCCAACGGCGAGCGGTGTGATGCCTTTCGCCTTCAGTTTTTCTGCCACTGCAAAAAAATCGTCGAGCGTGCGCGGCGGTTGCAAATTATTTTCCTGAAAAATTTTTGGATTGTACCAAAGCACGTTCGAGCGATGAATGTTGACGGGGATGCTGTAGATTTCGCCTTGAATCTGGAGCTGTTCCAAAAGCAGCGGCGGCATCACCTTGTCCAATTGTTCGTCGCGAAAAACTTTTGTAAGCGGTTCCAATTGACCGCGCACGACGTAATCAAGTGACTCTTTCCCCGCATGTACGACAAAACTGTCGGGCGGTTGTTCGCGGCGCAACAGGACAAGAAGGTACTCGTCAGTGACACCACCGCCGCCGCCACCTGTATCGGTATGAATGATGTCGAGGTTCGGATGTTGTTTGCGAAAGACATCTTCGAGGGCGATGAGCGCATCTTTTTCCGCGCTGCTTTGTCCCGCCCAAAGCGAATAGAGTTCAACCGTTTCTTTTGCGGCTGCATTCTTTGCAACCGTTGGCGCGACGAGTGGAGTGGGCGCGTTGTTTTGAGATGGCGCGACGGAATTGCACGCGGTGAACAAGAGGGCAAACGCGATGAATGATTGGCAAAATTGTTTCATGGTGGTCGGTAGGGGCGAAGCATTCACATTCGCGAACGCGTCGGATAGCGCGAGTGTGTCTGTGAATGCTTCGCCCCTACGGCGTTGACGTCGGCGTCGCGTTCGTTGCATCACACAGCGGCGTCAAACCGTGCAGCGCACGTTTGTCGCATGGAATATCCGAAATGATGCGATTTGCTTGCGTCCAATCCATCAATTCGTCGAGCGAATCAATGCGCCACACGCGCACCGTTTTGTCCACCGAACCCGAAAGCGCAAATTTTCCATCGGGGCTGAACGCGACGCTATTCACCGTATCGTCATGTCCGAGCAAGTGGCGAATTGCTTGCCCACTCGCTACATCCCAAACGATGACGCGTTTATCCAGTCCGCCCGAGATTGCCATTTTTCCATCGGGACTGAACGCCACGCTTTTCACCGCGCCGTCGTGTCCGACGAATCGCAAAAGTTCGACACCGCGTTCAATATCCCAATGCACAATGTTTCCATCCGCCAACGCAAACAGCGCGGTCTTGCCGTCGGGACTGAATGTAACGGAATTCACCACGCTCGCTTGTTCGGGAAGACGCTTGAGCATTATTCCCGTGGCGACATCCCACAAAATCACCGCGCGGTCATAGCCACCCGTCAGCGCACGTTTTCCATCGGGACTGAATGCGACGGAATTCACCGCGTTGGTGTGTCCGTCGAGCCGATGCAAAATTTGTCCACTCGCTGTATCCCAAAGAATCGCCGAACGGTCTATTGAGCCCGAGAGCGCGATTTTTCCGTCAGAGCTCAACGCGACGGATGTCACGGGTGCGGTGTGTCCGCGAAATTGTTTTGCAATCTTTCCTGTATCCGCATCCCAAAGCGTGAGCGTGCCATCCACCGCGCCGCTCAGAATCTGTTTTCCATCGGGACTTGCCGCGACTGCGTTGACGATGCTGTCATTGGATATTTTGCGAATCGGCATGCCGTTTGTTGTATCCCACAAAATTATTTTTCCATCCGCCGCGCCCGAAATGCCGCGTGTTCCATCTGCGCCAAACGTCACACTATTCACCGCGCTGGTGTGTTCGGTGAGCCGATGAATTTGCGCGCCGCTGCCGAGCTGCCACAGTACGAGCGTCGAATCCCGCGAACCCGAAAGCGCCGTTTTTCCATCGGGACTGATCGCAAGGGCACTGACATCCGCTTGTGGTCCTTCAAAGCGTTCGAGAATTTTTCCCGATGCCAAATCCCACCAAATGATGCTCTTGTCCAAAATGTTTTCGTTCGAAGTCCCGCTGCCTCCGCCCGAAAGCGCGGTCTTGCCATCGGGACTGAATAGCACCCAATTCACCATATCTCGATGTCCCATCAAACGGCGAATGAGCTGCCCTATGCCAACATCCCAAAGCGCAACCGTTTTGTCCGGTGAACTCGACAACGCGGTTTTGCCATCGGGACTGAATATCACCATGGACACAAGGTCCGAGTGCGCTTGAAAAGTGCGAAGGATGTTTCCACTTGCAAGGTCAATCACGCTGATTTTTCCATCTTTGAATCCTGCCAACGCGGTTTTTGCATCGGGACTCAATGCCGCGCTCCACATTCCATCCAATCCCGTGACGCGCTGAATGATTTCACCGCTCGCCACATTCCACAAAATCATCTGTGCATCATCCGATGCTGTCAGCGCGCGTGTGCCATCTCGACTGAAGCTTGCTACCCAAACGAGCTGGTCGTGCCCTTTGAATTCACGCACAACTTGCCATGTTGCCGTATCCCACAGCGCTACTCTGCCGTTGCCAAAACTCGTCAGCGCCGTTTTTCCGTCCGGGCTGAAAGAAACAAAGTTGACACTGTCCGTTCCCGGACCAAACTTGCGAATCAATTTTCCATCCGACAGATTCCAAAGGTCAAATGAATTGTCCCACGTACCGGCAGATAGCGCGGTTTTGCCATCGGGACTAAATGAAATACTGCCGACAAAGTTTCCGTGTCCTCCTGAAAACTGATGTTGAAAGCCCGTCGCGTACGCGAGGTCGGCGAGTGGGGCTTGTGCTTCGATGGCGCGCGGATGCAAATGATTCGCGGCGAGTGCGTATGCCAAACCCAATTCGGGATTGCCCCGACTTGCCGCAAGCTGCGCGGCGGAACTCAACGCGAGACTTTGCGTCTGCGTTGAACTCGCTTTCGCCAGCGCGCTTGAATTTTGCGCGACGCCCATCAACGCAAACGCGATGACAGCTAACGCAATTGCCAACGCGAACGCGCCCGCGAGATACAAGGCGCGCCTTCGCAAGCGTTGATTCGCGCGCTGTTCTGTTTCTGCCAATTTCTGCACGGCAAGCAATTCGCGTTCGCGCTGTTCCTCGCGTTCTCTCGCCTCGATTTGCTCTTGTTCCTCACTCGCCTCCAAAAACGCGCGCTCCAATTCATTCATGTGTTCGTGATTCGACGCCGCCCACTCGCGCGCCTGCGCCAAGCGCGCGCCGCGATACAACGCGCTCGTATCGCGTTCCATCAATGTCCATTCGTTCGCCGCTTCGGTCAAATGACGATGGAGTTGCAATCCTTCGCGGTCTTCGTTCAACCACTCGCGCAGACGCGCCCACTCGCGAATCAATGCCTCGTGCGCGACTTGCGCGGAATTTTCGTGCGTCGTCACCAAACGCGCGTCTGCTAATTTCGTCATCACCGCGCGCACTTCATTTGCGCGTGCATCACGCGGAATCAATTCGTCCAACGACGCGCGGCGTCGTGTGTCTTCGGTGCCATTTCCCAATTCCGTCAAACGCAAAAAGATGTTGTGCGCGATGTGCTGTTGTTCAGTTGTTAATTGTTCGTAGGTTGTTTCAGCCGTTTGCGCGATTGACCCGCGTACGCCGCCTGCATCGTGATACCCTTTGAGCGTGAGCGTGTGACCACTGCGCCGCTTCCATGTTTCGAGAAGCGCGTGCGAAAGGAGTGGCAGCGCGCCGGGTTCATCGCCCACATCACGCAAAATTAAATCTACAAGCCCCGGTTCAAATTCCCAATGTCCGCGTTTCGCAGGTTCCTCAATGGCGCGGCGTAACTCTTCGACGTTCATCGCGCCGATATATTCTTGATGGCTCGCCACCGCATCGCGCAATTCAGGATACTGCGCGAGATGCGAATAAAAATCCGCGCGCAGCGTGAGAACGAGCGTGAGCAATTGACTCCGCGACGCGCCATCGCCCGCGTTCACGCGCAGTGCATCCAACAAATTGTCAATGAATTGCTCGCGTTCAAAATCGTCGCGGCAGAGTGTAAAGAGTTCTTCAAATTGATCAACGACGAGTAAGGGACGAGGGATGAGGGATGAGGGATGAGTAGTAATTCGCCGTTCGTCAGGAGCTTGCCCTGACGCGGAAAGGGTCATTCGTCTTAACCAAAGTTGCAGCGCCCTCGGGTCGCGCGCCAAATCATCCAGCAGTGTGGCAGTCGCTGTCACCGATTCCGAATCGCGCGTGAGTGTGACCGCTAATGCTTCGAGCGGATGCGCGGTGGGCGTCATGACAAAAAATCTCCAGTCTCCAGTCTCTAGTTTCCGCGACTCGTTCTTGAGCGAAGGGATGAGCCCCGCACGCACCACCGACGATTTTCCACTTCCCGACGCGCCGACGACCACCGCGAGAAAATGATTTGTGCGCACTTGGTGCGCCAATTTTTCAACAAGTGGTTCGCGCCCAAAAAAGATGTTCGCGTCCGCTTCGTCAAAAAATTCCAGACCTTTGAATGGCGGTTCGCCGGGCGCGGGCGGCGCGTCATACTGCGCGCTTTTGCCAACAAGTACGCGCGGCGCATTCAAACTCACGCTTGTCCCTTCGACACCGCTCAGAGTATCGCCGCGCATCACTTGTTCATACAGCGTTTGCGTTTCGGGCGATGGCTCGACGCCCAAATCTTTTTCGAGCGCGATTTTGCAGCGTTCGTACGCGCCAAGACATTGCGCGCGGTCGCCGAGCATCGCGTAGGTGAGCATGAGAGCGCGATACGCCGCTTCGGGCGTTTGCCCGAACGCAATCCATTTTTCCGCCCAACCGACCGCGCTCTGCCAATGCTTGCCCGCAATCAAATGCTCCAAGAGCTCGCGCATTTGCGTTTCGTACAGCGCCTGTACGCGCTCGCGTTCCAAAAGCACCCAATCTTCATAAAAGCCGGGCAAAAGTTCGCCTTGAAACACCGCGACGTGATTGATGCGTTCGTTCAGCGGTATATCGGGCGCGAGCGGCTGCTCCAATTGCTGAACGTCGAACCAAAAATCGGGGCGCGGCAAAAAGCTCACCGTGAGTTCATCGGCGGAGAGCGCGTTCGCCTCGTCGGGCGAGCGCGCGGCGAGTGCCTTGCGGAGTCGCCACAATTCCTGACGCAAACTGCGGCGCGCGTTTTCATCTGGCGTGTCGGGCCACAACAAACCTGCGAGTTTTTCGCGGCGATGCGGCGTACCGGCGTTCAAAACGAGAAAAGCAAAGAGGGATTGTGCCGCGCGCGTGGAGATGGCGAGCGGTTTGCCCTCGATACGCACGTCAAATTGCCCGAGGAACCGAATCTGGAGCATGTGTAACCCCCTAGCAGGTCATCGCACTTTACGATTGCCCCGTTAAATTTCCGTCTCAAAGCGAAATCCGTTCGCAGATACGAGAGTTTAACACCGTTTTGTTACTTTATTGCCAACGCGCGGAAAAAAATTCAACCGCGCGGGGAGGAGTCCATGTCTCTCCGTCAAATTTTGGCGTTGGCGTTCGTGTGGTTTTCGATTGCGGGGTGTGGTGTCGCACATCCTGTGTCCGCCCAGTCGCGGCAAAACAATATGCCTGCCGAATTGGCGCAAGCGTTGACGCGCGAATATGGCGATTATGACGAGATGGTCGCGTGGGACGGTATGTTGAACGATTTGCAAAAGGCGGAGGTTGTTTGTATTGGTGAAGCGCATTACGACGCGCGCGATATGGAGACCGCTTTCGAGATTGCCCGCGCATTGGCGTCCAAGAAAAAAATCGCGCTGGCGGTGGAGCGATTTTCGTACGACATGCAGCCCGCGTTGGACAAACTGTATTTGCTCGACAGTGAAACTGTTCGAGAGGCGGAGATGGAGGCGGTACTCCAAAACGAAACGTATCAGACTGTTTGGGGAACTCACTCGTGGGGACAAAACGGTTTTCCCATCAATACGCCATCCCAACCCATTTTCGAAGCGATGTTGAAATGGGCAGCGCGCGCGGGAATTCCCATCATTGCGTTGGATGTGTCATTGAAGGAGCGAAAAAATGGATTGGGTGAAGATATTTCCTTTCGGAATGAATTGTGGAAACAACAAATCGAAAAATTTTGGCAAGAGCATTCGCGCGCGGACTACCAAATTGTCGTCATCGGCGGAATCACTCACCTAACGAACGCGCCCGACGCGCTGCCGACAAAATTGAAAACGGATTCGAGCGTACGCGTGATTTCAATTGGACAGCGTGATGCGATGTATCACTATTTGAGTTCAACCAAGGTGGACACTTTGGCAAAAACGTACTCGATGAATGATTTGATTGTGCATCATCCGCAATTTGCTTTGGTGAATGTGAAAGGAGTCGCAACATTTCCCGCGCCGTCCGATTATTGGATTACTGTACATGAACCAGCACGTCACCAGTGAAACCATCGCTCACCCCAATCCCGCTTGTCGCGCGCGCACAATCGCCTGCGCGCGGTCGGCGACTTGGAGTTTTGAAAAGATGTTGGAAATGTGATTGCTGATTGTTTTCGGGCTGAGTACGAGTTTCTCCGCGATTTCAGAATTGTTGTAACCTTGTGCAATGAACGCCAACACTTGCACTTCGCGCTCTGTCAATTCAGGAAACGCGCGCGGCGGAGCGAGTGATTTCATCCCGCGCACGTCTTGAAAAAAATTGACGAGACGTTTTGCGATGGCGGGTCCGAACAATGCTTCGCCATTCGCCACCGCGTGAATCGCGCGCAGCATTTCTGCTTTGTCCGCGCCTTTCAAAACATAACCGCGCGCGCCCGCGCGCATCGCCGCGAATACGGAATCGTCATCTTCGAGCATCGTCAACACAATGATTCCGATGTGCGGATTCGCATCGAGAATTTTTTCCGTCGCCGCGATGCCGTTCATTTCGGGCATTTGAATATCCATCAAAATCACATCGGGTAATTGCGACGCCGCGAGTTGTACGGCTTGCGCGCCGTTCGACGCTTCGCCCACAATTTCAATATCGGACTGCGCGCCGAGAATCGCGCGCAATCCTTCGCGGAAGAGGGTGTGGTCGTCGGTGATGAGGAGGCGAATCATGATTGGGATTGGAGAGTAGAGACTGGAGACTGGAGACTGTCATTGCGAGGAACGAAGCAATCTCCCAGAATTTCGATTTATGACTTTTGATTTTCGATTGGTAAAACTGCTATCACGCGCGTTCCGCGCGGTTCATTCGCTTCAATCCTAAACGTTCCGCCCAATTCCTCCGCGCGTTCGCGCATGGACGAAATGCCAACTCCCGTGCGAGAATTTTCAGAGAGACCAACACCATCATCTGTAATCTCCAGTCTCAAGTCTCCAGTCTCCAGCCCCAAGTCTCCAGTCTCTGAAATCCTCACCACACAATTCTTTGCGCGCGCATGTCTCACCACATTATTCACGGCTTCCAAGACAATGCGATAGGCGTTGAGTTGAACGGCGGCGGAAAGTTGTGGTAATTCGTTCGGCGCGTCGAACGTGATTTGCAAACCGTTCACTGCGTTGTATTGCGCGAGATGCGCGCGCAGTGCGCCGACGAGTCCCAAATCGTCGAGCGCGGGCGGACGCAATTCGTACACGATGCGGCGAATGTCCGCGACGTTGTTTTGAGTTTGCGTTTTTACATCTTGCAAAATTTTCCGCGCCTCTCGCGTTTCGCGCTTTTCGTCATTCAACAAATCAATCGCCGCATCTAACTTGAGCGTTTGACTCGCCAACGTCGGTCCCAAGCCGTCATGCAAATCGCGGCGCAGCCGTTTGCGTTCGTTTTC
>JAKOPZ010000233.1 GCA_029778615.1 Chloroflexota bacterium
AAACCGCGCATCTTTTTATCGGACGCGATTTAGAAAAAACATTCGCCCCGCCGGACGAAACAGAATTTTTGGAAATCGGTATTTTGAAATTCGACGATGTATTACAAATGGTTCTCGACAGTGAAATCCGCGACAGCATGACGGTGATTGCGGTGTTGATAGCAAGGCAGAGACTGGGGACTAGAGATTAGAGAAATGTCAATCCGAACGAAGTGAGGAATCTCCAGTCTCCAATCTCCAATCCCTAATCTCCAAAGGAGTTCTCATGTCTACACGTCTTTCATCTCTCACCCAAAATTGGGAACCGAATTTGTCCGCGCTCGGTCTCGGCGTGGGGCGCATCGTGATTGGGCTGTTGTGGTTTTCGCAATTGCTGTGGAAACTGCCTCCGACGTTCGGCTGTCCCGCCGATTTTCATTTCACGACAAAAAGTGTCGGCTCGTCGGGGCTGTGCGATTGGATTGGGCGCGAAGCCGCGTACGCTGGCACCTTGCATGTTTTCAATCTCGATTTGCATCTGCTTGGGATGCAAAATTTTTACATTGACCTCTCGCCCATTTCCGCCGCGTACGGCGCGTTCCTCAACGGCTTTGCGCTGCCAAATTTCAGTTGGTTTTCGTGGGTGATTTTTTTGATGGAGCTTTTTATTACCATCTCGATTTTGTTTGGCATTTTCGCGCGTCTCGGCGCATTGGTCGGCACGCTGCAAGCGGCGAATCTCACCATCGGCTTACTCCCTGTCCCCGGCGAATGGGAATGGATTTACATCATGCTCACCGCATTCAATTTTGTTTTGTTCGCCACGGCGGCAGGACGCTATCTCGGCATTGACGGTTGGCTGCATCCGCGCGCAGTCGCGCAAGCGAAACAAGGAAATCGTTTCGCAAAAATTGTCGCGTTGATGACATAGCGGGTAGCAGATGGCGAATCGCGTAGCGCGTATCGCAATTCGTCAATCTCCAATCCCCAATCTCCAGTCTCCACTCGTTCATGTCGCGTCTGTTTGAAAAATACCCCAACGCGCGTTATTTCAGCGTAACCGCGCTCGGTTTGCTGTTGCTCATCATTTACGCGTTTGCAAACTCACTGGGCGATTTACGCAAGCAAACGGTGGTGTTCGAATACGCGTTTTTTGGCGCGTTCGCATTGTACGTCGTTGCGGTGATTTTGATTTTGCGCGATGAAAAACCGTTGAAACGAAAATGGCTGCTGATGATTTTCGTATTCGCGATTTTCTTTCGCGCGATTCTTGTTTTCACCCCCCCTCGCTTGTCGGACGACATGTTTCGATATGTGTGGGATGGACGCGTGCAGGCGCAAGGCATCAATCCCTACGCGTATCCGCCGAACGCGCCGCAACTTGTTCCCTTGCGCGACGCGGAAATTTATCCTTTTATCAATCGCAAACAATCCGTGACTGTTTATCCTGCGGGCGCGGAAATTTCGTACGCACTCTTGTGGCGCATCGTTCCCGACAATGCGCAATGGTTTCAAATCGCGATGGCGTTTGGTGATTTGCTGGCAGGCGTGTTGTTAGTATTGTTATTGCGCGCAGTGAATTTGCCGATGCAGCGCGCGTTGATTTATCTGTGGAGTCCGTTGGTGATTTTTGAAACGGCGCACGCGGCGCACGTGGACGGCTTGCTGTTGCCATTTCTCGTCGGTGCGTGGCTGCTGCGTGTGAAAATGCGCGAGGCAGCGATAGGCACTCTGCTGGGCGCCTCCATTGCGATAAAACTTGTTCCGCTTGTTTTATTTCCCGCGTTGTGGCGCGTGCGCGGCGATGCGCTGAAACGCATTTGGGTTTTGCCATCCGCAATGCTTTTTGTTTTTTTCTTGCCATACATTTTTTATCTTTCGCAAGGCGCGGGCGTGTTGGGCTTTTTGCCAAATTATTTTGACGAACGTTTCAACATGGGCCTCGCGGGCGCGCTGTCGTATTTTCTCGAACGCTACACGAGTTGGAAACCGCAGACAATCGTCAATGGAGTTCTCGCGTTCACGCTCGCAATCCTCAGTCTGTATTTTGTTTTACGTCCCGCGCGGGACGGCGAACGCGCGTTGCATCGCTGCATTTATCCCATCGGCGCGTTCACCTTGCTCACGCAAAATTTATTTCCATGGTACGTGCTGTGGCTCGTGCCGCTCGTCGCGCTGTACTTGCGCGCGGGAAAATTCGGTTTGCGCTTTGACGCGTGGACGGGTTGGTTCTTGTTCACGGGCTTGATTGCATTGGCATACACGTTTTTTATTCAATGGCGCGTCGTCGAGTGGGCGATTTGGGTGCAGTTCGTACCGTTATATTTTTTCCTCGTCGCGCCGCCGATGTGGAAGTGGCTTCAACAATGGCGCGCGCATCGAGAACCTGAATTTTCAAAGCACGCGGCGATGGGCGATACGCGATAAGCGATAGGCAAAATGCAAACCGACTCGATTTTTCGTACGAACAGTGCGTTCGATTTCAAAACACTTTTAAAGCGCATGGCGCACAGCTGCGAAATCCAGTTGTGCGTGTACGGCGGCATGAGCGCGTTCGTGTATTGGCTCGCGTTCACGCGCGCGTACGGTTTGAACGAATGGTGGACGACGACACAACGCACCATCGGCAAAATTTCCAATTATGATACGAGCGCGGGCATCTCGTACACCCTCGCTTTCGCTGCATTATTCATTTTGTATTTTCTCGCGCTGCGCTGCGCGAAATTTGAAAGCACCCGGCGTGTGCTGGCGACGATTGCGGCGACGACAATTGTTTTGAATCTGCCGTTGTTGTTTTTGTATCCGATTGATTCGACCGATATTTTCGACAACATTCTGCGCGGGCGCCTCACGAGTGTGTATGGGTTGAATCCGTATGTTGTCTTTCCCAATGCGGTGCCGAGTGACCCATTTTTTTACTATACGGGCTGGCGTTTTTTCCCAAGCGCGTACGGTCCGTTGTGGGAACTCGTTGCGGGCGCGAGCGCGTTCGCGGCGGGGAACTCGATTCTCGCTAATATTTTTGTTTTCAAATTGCTCTCTGTCGCATCGTATCTTGGCATCGCGTTGTTGGTCATACAAATTTTGCAAAGCATCGCGCCCGAACGCGCGGCGTATGGCGCGGTGTTTGTGTTGTGGAATCCGTTGATGCTGTACACGACGGCGGGGAACGGACACAACGACGCGGTGATGATGCTGTGCGCGGTGTTGGGTTTTTATTTTTTGACGCGCCAACATTTTACGCTGGCGGTGCTTGCCCAAGTCGCGGGCGCGCTGATTAAATTTATTCCTGCGCTGTTTATTCCCTTGATGGTCCTCGCGGCGTGGAACGCGCTGCCCGATTTGCGCGCGCGCGTAAAATTTTTACTGGTCACAGGCATTGCGGCAAGCGCGCTGGTTGCAATTTCATACGCGCGGTTCTGGGACGGACAATTGTTGAATCTCGATTGGCGCTGGGAATTATTCACCACATCTTTCTCCGCGTGGGCGTGGCTCGCGCTGAAAATTTTTTACGACGCGAAATTTGCTTCCTTGCTCGTGAGTCGCGCGGGATATATTTTGTTGGGCGCGTGGATGCTGCGCGAATTGATTTTATTGTGGAAAGCGCGCGCGGAAAAAATCAATCCAGAAGAATATATTCGCGCGGCGCTTTCGATTTTGCTTTTTTATTTGCTCGTGACGATTACGTGGTTTCAAACGTGGTATGTGGTGTGGCTCATTCCGCTCGCCGCGCTGCTGCCCGACGGTTTTGTCACGCGCGGGATTTTGTTATTTTGCGGCGCGGCGTTGTGGAAAATGCCGCTGTACGATTTTGTCTTGTTTCGCAATGTGCGTCCAATTCCCGCGCAGTGGCTGCGTGAATTATGGATTACGTTGGGCGTGATGCTCGCGCCGTGGCTTTATTTTGGGTGGGGTGTGATGCGGCGACTCAGAGCCGCTCGAATGAAACACATTCGGCAACGAGTTCGTCAAGCCGACCTGCATCGGCTGGAGGCAGAACCATGAAACGCGCGTTATTGGTGATTGCAAAACGTCCTGCGGCGGGACAGACGAAAACGCGTTTGGCGCCGCCGTTGTCATTGGAACAAGCCGCCGCGCTGTATGAATGTTTTTTGCGCGATACGTTGGAAGTGGCGCGCACTGTGCCGAAGATGACGCGCTTTATCAATTATTTGCCGCATGAGTCAGAAAATTATTTTCGTTCGCTCGCGCCCGATTTTGAGTTGTTGTTGCAAACGGGTGATGATTTGGGTGCGCGGCTCGATTTTGCGTTGACGCATTGTTTGACAAATGGTTTTGAACGCGCGGTGATTATGGATAGCGATAGTCCTACTTTGCCCGCCGATTATATTGCGCGCGCATTCGATGAATTGGAGGAGCAGGATGTTGTTTTGGGTCCGTGCAATGATGGGGGCTATTACCTCATCGGTTTGAAAAAACCCGCGCCGCGTTTATTGCGCGAGGTAAAAATGTCAACCCCGTTTGTGGTGCGCGATACGCTCGAACTCGCGCGCCAAGAAAATTTACGCGCGGCATTGCTGCCCGAATGGTACGATGTGGATACGGTGAACGAATTGGCACAACTGCGCGCGGAATTGGAAAATGGAAAGGCAGAGGCGAAATGGACGCACGAGTTTTTGAAAAATTGGAGACTGGAGACGGGAGATTGATATAGTCTCCAATCTCTAATCTCCAGTCCTTTTATGCAAACTTTCGTCATCATCCCTGCGCTCAACGAAGCCGCGTGCATTGGCGATGTCGTGCGCGAGACGCTGTGGCAAAACGTCGCGCATGTGATTGTGGTGGACAATGGTTCGACGGATGATACTGCGCGCGTTGCGCGTGACGCGGGCGCGTTCGTTGTTTCCGAATCGCGACGCGGGTACGGATACGCGTGCGCGGCAGGCGTGCGCGCCGCGCGTGACGCGGAGGTTTTGGTGTTTATGGATGCGGATGCAAGTTTTTTGCCAAGCGAGTTGCCGCGTCTGCTCGAGCCGTTGAAAAATAATCGCGCCGACTTGGTGTTGGGTTCGCGCGTGTTGGGGAGCATTGAAGCGGGCGCGATGCCGCCGCAGCAAAAATTTGGCAACGCGTTGATTGCGTTTCTGGTGCGCGCGTTGTATGGGATTCCGCTTACCGATTTGGGTCCGTATCGTGCGGTGAAACGCGAATTGGTGGATTCTTTGCAAATACAAGAAATGACGTACGGGTATCCGACGGAAATGATTGTCAAAGCGGCGCGCAAACACGCGCGCATTGTCGAAGCGCCTGTCAGTTATCATGTGCGGCGCGGCGGCGAATCGAAAGTGAGTGGGACAGTGCGCGGGACAATTCTCGCGGGGTATCGGTTGTTAACAGTGACGCTGCGGTATGCTTGGGTACCAGATTAATTCGTTTTCGGTCACATTTTTAATGATGTAACTCGGCTCCTTGACGCACGGGAAGGTGCGACTATAATTCTCACTCAGAGCTGTCAAACGAATGAGAACACGCTATGCCGCTTGCCGCGCTGCCGACCGTTCGTGCCAATGAAAAACGCGCCATCAGTCCGCTTCTCATTGGACGCGCCTCTGATTTGAATCTGCTTCAAGAACTGTTGGAACAATCACGCCAGCAGGGACAAATTATCCTAATCAGCGGAGAAGCGGGCATCGGCAAAACGCGGCTCGCTGCTGAATTAAAATCGCACGCGCAGCAGAATGGTTTGTTGTATTTGCAGGGAAACTGCTATGAACAAGATCAGCCGCTCCCCTATGCCCCGTTGATTGACCTCTTGCGAAACTATATCGCCGCGCGTTCGCTTGATACGCCCATCGAACTTTTACCCGAACTCCTTTCTCTTTTACCCGAATTCTCTACTCGCGCTGACCCTCCCCCGCAACCTCTTGAACCCGAGCGATACAAGAAACGACTCTTTCGCGCGCTTTTCGAGTTCGTGAGCAGTCCGCCAAACGTACCTCGAATGGTCGTCATAGAAGACTTGCATTGGAGTGATGACACCAGTCTTGAATTCTTGCTCTATCTCGCGCGCCAACTCTATACTCATTCTCTCTTGCTTTTGCTAACCTATCGGAGTGATGAAATCAATCCTGCGCTCCATCATTTTTTAGCCGAATTGGAGCGCCAACGCCTGGCGACAGAAATCACACTCACCGCCTTGACGCGCGACCAGACTGACACGATGATTCGGGCGATTTTTGAATTGACGCAGCCCGTACGCGGCGAGTTCCTTGACCGCATCTATGCGCTCACCGAAGGCAATCCATTTTTCGTCGAAGAAACTCTGCAATCATTACTTGCATCGGGCGAAATCTATTTCGTGAACGGACAGTGGGAACGCAAACCCCTCCGCGAGCTAAACATCGCGCGCAGTGTCCAGGATGCGGTGCAGCGGCGCACCGACCAACTGACCGAGCCCGCGCAACAGGTCCTCGCGCTGGCGGCAGTTATCGGTCGCCGTTTTGATTTTGAGCTGCTCAAAACAATGACACAACAAAAGGAAGCGGGACTCTATCCGCTTATCAAAGAATGGGTCGCCGCGCAGTTGGTGATAGAGGAATCTGCCGAGCAGCTTGCATTTCGCCATGCGCTGACGCGCGAAACCGTCTATATCTCATTACTGCGGCGCGAACGGAAAGCGATGCACAAACAAGTCGCCGAAACATTGGAACAGCTTCATGCGGCGGCGATAGAACCGTTCGTGGCAGACCTTGCCTATCACTATTATTCAGCGGGGGTTTGGGAAAAAGCGCTCGAGTATTCGCAGCGCGCGGGCGAAAAGGCGCAAGCGATGTACGCGCCGCATGAAGCGCTTGAGCAATTCAGCCGCGCCGTCCAAGCCGCCGAACAATTGTCTGCGCCGCTTTCCACTTTGCTGCACGCGCGCGGACATGCGTACGAGACCATCGGCAATTTCGAATCCGCGCGTGATGATTATGAACGCGCGTTGGACGCCGCACAACGCGCGCACGCGTTGCGAGCAGAGTGGCAAGCCCTGATTGACCTCGGTTTTTTGTGGGCGTCGCGCGATTACACACGCGCCGGAGAATATTTTCAAGCGGCGTTAACCCTCGCGCGGACGATGAATGATGCGCCAACGCTTGCGCATACGCTCAACCGCATCGGCAATTGGTATGTGAATTTGGACCAACCACAACCCGCGCTGCGTTATCATCAAGAGGCGCTTGAAATCTTTCGAGACGCGCAGGACCAAAATGGAATCGCCGAGACACTGGACCTGTTGGGCTTGACCAATGAAATCGCGGGCAACTTGCTGCAAGCATACACAGACCTTTCGGAAAGTGTTGCGCTCTTTCGCAAGCTGGGGAATCAAGCCCAATTGATTTCAAGTCTCGCCGAACTTTCTTCGCTCGGCGAAACGTATCTGGGCAATACGATGGTCACTGCCCCGCTTTCGTTGGACGACATGACAGCGCTGGTCGAACAAGCACGCGTGCTGGCGCGCCAAATTGGATTGCGTTCCGGCGAAGCCTACGCGCAGACCATGCTCGGCTTGTATCGGGGTTATTACGGAGAGTATGACTCGGCGCTGCAATTGGCGCGGCGCTCGTTACAGTTGACCACAGAAATCGAGCATGCCCAATGGAATTGTTTCGCGCATAATCTTTTGGGCTGGCTCTATCTGGATTTATTTTCACTCGCCGACGCGCAGCGAGAATCTGAACGCGCGGTGTCGCTCGCGCAGCAAATCGGTTCTTCAATCTTTGTCCACTGTACGAGTCAAGCCCTCGCCGCGACGTATATCGCACAGCATGATTTGGAACGCGCAGAAGCGACGCTGAACGCGGCATTGGGCGCGAATCCCTTTACCAATATCACCTATACCAAACGACTCGCTATTGCCGCGTGGGGCGAACTCGAATTAGCCAAAGGCAACGCACACCGCGCGCTCGAAATTGCGGACGAGTTAATTCGCAGCGCGGTGAATTTGACGCCTGATACAGTGATTCCGCGTTTGTGGCTCTTGCGCGCCAACGCGCTGACGCAGTTGAAACGCTTTGCGGAAGCAGAACGCGTTCTCAACGCGGCGCGCGCGACGAGTGAAACACGCGGGGTGCGCCCGATGCTGTGGCGGATTCATCATGCGTTGGGAAAATTGTATCAGCTCCAAGACCGCCGCAAAGAGGCAGCGGTGGCGTATGCTTCCGCGCGCCGCATTGTTCAAGAACTCGCGGAAAACGTCTCCGACGCGACGCTGCGCGCGAAATTTGTGGACGGCACGAATGTGCTGCTCCCCCGCCCGCGTGCGCTGACCTCGCGCCGCGTTGATAAAGCGCGCTTTGGCGGCTTGACTGCGCGCGAACGTCAAATCGCCGCGTTCATCGCGGCGGGACAATCGAATCGCGAGATCGCCGACCAACTTGTTTTGAGTGAACGCACCGTTGCCGCGCACATCGCCAACATTCTCAACAAGCTGACGTTCACCTCGCGCACGCAGATTGCGGTTTGGGCAGTGGAACATGGACTCGCGTCCGGGAATTAGACGAGAATTTTTTCTTGCCGCTCTTACCCGCGCCGCCCGCGCGGGTTTTTTATTTTCCAGGCAATGGCGGCATCGCAAAAACTAGTCATTCCTTACGATGTGCCATCGGCGAATTTTTGCTTTAATGGCATCAAGCAAACTCACATTGAAAACACTGACACAGTACATCACAATTTTGGTAATTGTCATTTCGAGCAGAGCGAGAAATCTCGGTTTTCCCGAGTGAGATTTCTCGCCTGCGCTCGAAATGACAGTGAATCTGTGATGTACTGTGACAGGAAAAGAAAAGGAGAAAAAAATGGTACCATTCCGTTCTGAAATCACCATTCGCCGCCCGATTGACCAAGTATTTGCTTATATGGCTGACCCACAAAATTATGCCAAATGGATGAGCGGCGTCACGGGCGCGAAATCTACTTCCGATTCTCTGCAGCGCGGCTCGAAAGTACAGATGGAGGGGCGATTTGGAATGTGGAATCTGGACGAGCCGATGCAACTGACCGCGTACGAACCGCCGCGCGAATTTGGCATGCAAGGCACGGTGGGTCCGATGTTTTTCGACGGCAAGTGGGAATTTGAGTCCAATGGCAACGCCGAGACGCATGTCACGGTTTCGGGTGAATTCCGAATGTCAGGATTGTGGCGTTTGGCAGAGCCACTTTTTGCCGGCGAAGTTCGCAATGGCGAAGCCAAAGAATTGGAAAAAATCAAAGCGCAGTTGGAAGGATAACTGGAATCAACCCTCTGCGTACAAACCGAGAGCAAACAAAAGGAGAAACTATCATGTCACCGGAAGAAAACAAGTCGCGCGTAATACGTCTCATTCAAGAAGGAATCAATCGTGGGAACGAGAGTGTGATTGATGAATTGGTCGCTCCGACTTTTTCAAGTGAAGGCGAGATGGCAGCAGCAGGTTCTGAAGGGTTCAAAGCGCTGGCGGCAGCATTTCGCACGGCATTTCCGGATGGGCAACTCGAAATTCAAGACATTCTCGCCGAAGGCGACAAAGTAATCACGTGGGCTGTTTTCACCGGCACGCACAACGGACCCCTGGAGGGCATCCCGCCCACCGGCAAAAAAGTGAGCGTCAAAGATGTTGACCTCTATCGCCTTCAAGATGGCAAGGTTGTTTCGATGCGCGCCCATTTTGACCAACTGGGCATGATGCAGCAGCTCGGCGTACTCGGCGGTATGGCGGGCAAAGAATGAGCTGAGGAATGCAAACTTTTGAAGCTCACTTTGTCGTTGCCGCCGTCCAAGCCGCGCCGGTCATGCTCGACCGCGACGCGACGATTGACAAAGCGTGTGAACTCATCTTGGAAGCAGGGCGACGAGGGACGCGCCTGATTGCCTTTCCTGAAGCGTTCGTCCCCTGCTATCCGGAGTGGGTTTGGAAAATTCCCGCGCGCGAAACAGGAACGTTGAATGAACTGTATGCCGAATTTCTTGCGAACGCGGTTACAGTTCCGGGCGATGCGCTCGACAAAGTGTGTCGCAGCGCGCGGCGCGCCAAAACGTATGTGGTGTTGGGTGTGAGTGAACGGAATATCGAAGCGAGCGGCGCAACCCTGTACAGTACGTTGGTCTTTATTGACGCGCAAGGACAAATTCTCGGCAAGCACCGCAAACTCATCCCAACCGGCGGCGAACGCCTGGTATGGTCACAAGGCGACGGCAGTACATTGAAAGTGTACAGCACGCCGTTCGGCAAGCTCGGCGGACTCGCGGGTTGGGAAAATTATATGCCGCTCGCGCTCTACACAATGCATGCATCGGGTGTACAAATCCATGTCGCAGCAACGTGGGCTTGCGCCGAACCGTGGCATTCGACGCTCCGCCATCTCGCAAAACAAGGCGGCATGTTTGTCCTCAGTCCGTGCGGGGTGTTTGCCCAGACGGACATTCCTGACCGTCATCCACTCAAGCAAAAATTTTTGAATGAAATGGACGGATGGATTAACGTCGGCGGCAGCG
>JAKOPZ010000234.1 GCA_029778615.1 Chloroflexota bacterium
CCGACGAGCGAGGTCGCCAACGCGCGCTGCAACGCGCGCCGCTTGCGGCGCGGCAGCGACGCCAACTGTGCATAAAAATACGCGAGGCGGTTCAAGATGCGCTGCCATTGTTTGAGCAACAGTTGGAGCAAAAACGGATTCGCACGTGCGCGCTGCAATTGCGTTTGCATTGTCGCGCGCAGGGATTCGTCTTGCGGAGATACACGGTTGGTCACGTTGCCTTCCTTGAGTGAATTGGTCGCATCGTCGCGATGGGCGCAATTATATCGCGTTCGATTTTATCTTTCAATGGGGGTGAGAAAAAGGATGTGCATCACGATTTCGGATTCTCATTCGCCGTAGGTCGAATTTGCGATGGGTGGCCGCGAATTCGATTCGCCCGACGACATCGCCCAAAAATTTGACGCACACCCGAGAAAAAAATGGGCGCACGAAAAAATTACCCCGCCGCGCATTGCGCGGCGGGGTGTTGTTTCGAGATTACGGAATTTTCACTTTGATGACATTCGTTGATTCGGTATGTCCGTCGAGATAATGCACCTCGATTTTGTAGCGATAGGTTTTGCCCGGTTTGACGTTCTTGTCGGTGAAGCGATATTTGTCGCCCAATGCGTCGCCGGGATGTTTGGCGGGCTTGAACTGCGCGTTGAGTTGTTTCCATTTGCCCTGTTTGCCTTGACGATACACATTGAAACCGGCGATTTGCGTTTCGGTCGTGGTGCGCCATTTCAACACCACATCGCCGTTTTTGTTGACGCTGCCGCGCACGTTCGCAACATTGACGGCGGTGGTCGCTTGCAATTCAAACGCGCCGATGTCGCAATCGTTCGCGGTCGGTGGCGGCACAATGTCCACATTGCGCGGCAAGCCGCGTTGGTCCACGCCGTTGACGGGCGCGGCGGCGCAGGCGGCGTTCGGCGCTTTGTCGAGGGCGGGACTGCCGAGTACGAGTGCGTGCGTTTGCGTGGGACCGCCGTTGTTGGCGAGGGTAGTGTTGAGAATGGACGCGAGCGGAGTGGGGGTCGTGCCGTCGCTGGTAGCGGTGATGTCGCTGGCGCCGGGCGTAAAGTTGACAAAGGCTTGCGCGTTGGTGATGCCGTTGTGTCCGAACAAGTTGTAGTTGTCGGCGGTGATGCTGCCGCTGCCGTAATATCCGCTGAAGTTAAAGATTTCGTCGCCATCACCGATGGCGGTGTTGCCGCTGATGAGTGTGCGGTTGAGGGTGAGGGTGGCGTAGTAAGTGTTATAAATTGCGCCGCCGTCGTCGTCTGCGGAATTGCCGCTGAGCGTGCTGTTGGTGAGGGTGAGGGTGGCGTCGGTATCGTTATAAATCGCGCCGCCGGCGTTGTTTGCAAAATTGCCGCTGAGCGTGCTGTTGGTGATGGTGAGGGTGGCGTAGTTATCGTTATAAATCGCGCCGCCGTCCTCGTTTGCAGAATTGCCGCTGAGATCGCTGTTGGTGAGGGTGAGGGCGCCTTGGTTAAAAATTGCGCCGCCGGCATCGTTTGCAGAATTGCCGCTGAGAGCGCTGTTGGTGAGGGTGAGGGTGGCGTCGTGAGCGTTAAAAATTGCGCCGCCGTAGTTTGCAGAATTGCCGCTGAGAGCGCTGTTGGTGATGGTGAGGATGGCGTAGGTATCGTTATAAATCGCGCCGGCGTAGTAGTTTGCAACATTGCCGCTGAGCGTGCTGTTGGTGATGGTGAGGGTGGCGTCGTTATCGTTAAAAATCGCGCCGCCGTCGTAGTTTGCAAAATTGCCGCTGAGAGCGCTGTTGGTGATGGTGAGGGCGCCTTGGTTAAAAATTGCGCCGCCATAGAGCGCACTGCCATCCTGAATCGTCGTGTTATTGATGGTGAAATCACCCGTGCCGGTCACGTAAAACACGCGGAACGTGTTGGCGCCGCTGACGGTGTTGCCGCTGCCTTGAAGCGTAATCGGGCTCGTGATGTTTGGTAGAGTCGCCGTTAGGGTGACATTGCCGGTCAAGTAGATGGTGTCGGCGCCGCTGCCCGCCGCACAATCAGGAAAGGTGGCGGCGTCGTCATTGGCGTTCGTAATTGCTTCATCCAGCGTGCAAGCGCCGCCGACGGTGATATTGGCGGC
>JAKOPZ010000235.1 GCA_029778615.1 Chloroflexota bacterium
AACAACGAACACGTCACTATCCAATTGATTGATTACGAAAACCTCGACCGCAACCAATTTATCGTCACCACGCAATACACGTTTCGCGCGGGCGCAGCCGAACGCCGCGCGGATGTCGTGCTGTTCGTCAACGGCTTGCCGCTCGTGTTGGTCGAAGCCAAGACGCCCGTGCGCGCCTCGGTCAGTTGGTTCGACGGCGCGAAACAAATCCACGATGATTACGAACGCTTTGTCCCCGAACTGTTTGCGTGCAACGTGTTCAGCGTCGCGACCGAAGGCAAAGAGATGCGCTATGGCGCGCTTTACATGCCGCTCGACCAATGGGGACCGTGGCGCCCCGATGAAGCGATTGGCGCTAATGGGATAGTGGATGTTCACAAATCCATTGAATCGTTACTGCGCCCGCACATCGTCCTCGACATTCTCGCGCATTTCACCTTGTTCGCCACCGACAAAAAGAAACGCCGCTTGAAAATTGTCTGCCGCTATCAGCAATATGACGGCGCAAACAAAATCGTCGAACGCGTGATTGCGGGTGCGCCGCGCAAAGGACTTGTCTGGCATTTTCAAGGTTCGGGCAAATCGCTCTTGATGGTTTTCGCCGCGCAAAAAATGCGGCTCGACGAACGCCTCCACAATCCCACCGTCCTCATCATCGTGGACCGCATTGACCTCGACGCCCAAATCAGCGCGACCTTTCACGCGTCCGATATTCCGAATCTGGTGAAAGCCGAAACGCGACAAGAACTTGAAACGCTCTTGCGTCAAGACACGCGCAAAATCATCATCACGACGATTTTCAAATTCGCCGAATCCGACGGCGTGTTGAACGACCGCGCAAACATTATCGCGCTCGTGGACGAAGCGCATCGCACGCAAGAAGGCGACCTCGGGATGAAAATGCGCGCCGCGCTGCCAAATGCGTTTCTGTTCGGGCTCACAGGCACGCCCATCAACCGCCGCGACCGCAATACGTTTTATGCGTTCGGCGCGGAACAAGACACGCGCGGCTATCTGAGCCGCTACGGTTTTGAAGAATCCATTCGCGACGGCGCGACGCTCCCGCTGCACTTTGAGCCGCGCCTCATCGAATTGCACATTGATAAAGACGCGATTGATTCTGCGTACGCCGAACTCACAGGCAACCTTTCCGATTTTGACCGCGAGACCTTGTCGAAAGCCGCCGCGCGAATGGCGGTGCTCGTCAAGGTTCCCGACCGCATCGAAAAAATCTGCGCCGATGTCGCGCATCATTTCTTGACCAAGGTGCACCCGAACGGATTCAAGGCGATGCTCGTCACCTTCGACCAGGAAAGTTGTTTGCTCTACAAAACGCAGCTCGATAAATATCTCCCGCCCGAAGCGAGCGAGATTGTGATTTCCGTTTCAGGACACGACCCGCGTTACGCTCCCTACCGACGCGACCGCGACGCCGAAGAAAAACTGCTCGACCGTTTTCGCGATGCGAATGACCCATTACAGATTTTGATTGTCACCGCGAAACTGCTCACAGGTTTCGACGCGCCGATTCTGCAAGCGATGTATCTCGACAAGCCGATGCGCGACCACACCTTATTGCAAGCCATCACGCGCACCAACCGCAC
>JAKOPZ010000236.1 GCA_029778615.1 Chloroflexota bacterium
CGGCGAAGGCATGTACACGCAACAAGCGCGTCAGGTCTTGATTTGCGCGTTGACGGAAACGGAAATTGACGATGTGAAACGTTCGGTGTATGCGGCGGACCCGCAAGGTTTTGTCCTGGTCCTCCCCGCCAGTGAAATCGCGGGCAAAGGTTTTGCGCCGCTTGACGAAGAAGGACTCTATCACGGGTCATGAATCTGGCTGCCGCATTCGTGCTGGGCGTTCTCCTCATCGCCGCGTTCTTGTTTATCACCGAACGACTGCGCGCGGATTTGGTCGCGCTGTTGGTGTTGACCGCGTTGGGGCTTTCAGGAATTTTGACCGCGCGCGAAGCGCTCGCAGGTTTCAGCAGTTCGGCGGTCATCACCATCATCAGCATTTTTATCCTTTCCGAAGCGTTGGAAAAAACGGGCGCAACCCAAATGCTCGGCGCGGCGTTGATGAAACTGGGCGGCACGCACGCGGGCGGTCTGATGCTGGCACTCATGCTCGGCGGCGCGCTGCTTTCGCTGGTGATGAACAATATCGCCGCCGGCGCGGTGCTTTTGCCCGCCGCCGTGAGTGTGGGGCGCGCGCAAAAAATTTCGCCTTCGCGTTTGCTCATGCCGCTTGCGTTTGGCACGCTGCTCGGTGGCATGTCCACACTGTTGACGACGAACAATATCTTGGCGAACGCGACCCTGCGCGCGAATGATTTCCCCGGCTTTGACCTTTTCACTTTTGCGCCGATTGGAATTCCTGCCGTCCTCGTGGGAACGGCGTACATGTTTTTTATCGGGCGCAATGTGCTGCCGCGTCGCGCGCCCGCCGATTGGGAGCGTTTGTTGGAAGCGGGACGCGTTCAACTCGCGGATATTTATGGTTTGCGTGAACGCTGGTTTCAGGCGGAGGTGCCGCGCGGTTCATTATTGTTGAACAAGACTCTGGCGGAAGCGGGGCTGGGCGCGGCGTTGGGAGTGAATGTAGTTGCGATTGAAAACAATTCGCAGATGCGGCTCGCGCCCGCGCCCTCCACGCGTTTGAACGCGGGGGACAATTTGTTTTTGCAGGCGCGTCCGGAACAAATTGAAATGCTGCGCGAGCGCGGGTTGGAGGTGGTCAGCGCGCCCACCTCCTTTGGCAAATGGCGCGACAAAGAAATCGGACTCTTTGAAGTGGTCCCCGCGCCGCGTTCGAGCGCGGTGGGCAAGACACTGCGCGAAATTCATTTTCGCGACAAGTACGGATTGAGTGTGATGGCGATTTGGCGAGATGGGCGCCCTCGCCGCGTCGGAGTCGGTGAAATCAAGTTACAGGAAGGCGACGCGCTGTTGGTCTTGGGTCCGCGCCGTCGCGCCGAGCTGCTTCATACCGAACCGGATTTCATCGTCCTCACCGCGACGTTTGAAGAAGGGGCGCGTCGTTCCAAAGCGAAATTTGTTGTGGCGATTATGGCGCTCGCACTGTTGGTGGGAGCAAGCGGGATTGTGCCGGTCGCAGAGGCAATGCTCGCGGGCGCGTTGGGTGTCGTACTCGTCGGCGCGTTGACAATGGACGAAGCGTATCAGGCGATTGAATGGCGGCTCATTTTTTTGATTGCGGGAATGCTGCCTGCCGGTGTAGCGATGACGAAAACGGGCGCGGCGGAATGGATTGCGAATGGCTTTGTGAATACGTTGGGCAACTATGGCGCGCTCGCGGTCTTGCTTGCGTTGATGTTTGTGACGATGGGCTTGACACAGGTGATGACGGGGCAGGCGACCATCACGATTC
>JAKOPZ010000237.1 GCA_029778615.1 Chloroflexota bacterium
CCCGAAATGACCGCGCGGACGATAGATGCGGACGGCTATTATCACACGGGCGATGCGTTTGAAATCGCGGACGTGAACGGCGAGAAAAAATATTACAAATATGTCGGACGCATCAAAGACATTATCAATCGCGGCGGCATGAAAATTTCGTCTGAAGAAGTGGAATCGCTGCTGCAAGCGCATCCCGCCGTGGCCGAAGTCGCGGTGGTGCCGTATCCCGACGACATTCTCGGCGAAAAAGTTTGCGCGGTCGTCGTTGCACGTCCGGGGCAAACGGTCACGCTCGATGACCTCAACAAGCTCTTGAAAGAAAAGGGCGTCGCGCATTTCAAGTATCCCGAAAAAATTATGTTCGTGGACGCGCTGCCGCGCAATCCTGTCGGAAAAATTTTGAAACGCGATTTGCGCGAAAGGGTGCGGACAGCGGATATAAAAAGCGGATAGGTCGCGCACATCCGTTTTCACAATGCGCTGACCAACTGATTTATCAACTGAACAAAAATTGAACAACGAATGGTCTGGCAGTCGCACGGCGTTTTCTATACAATCACCGCCGAATCAAAATTGTGCGGCGGTATGGAGTGAACATGATTGATGTCCTTGCGCTCGTGTTCGGGATTATTTATTTCGCCGTCGGTCTCGTCGGATTCGCGCTTGCGCCGAATGGCGGCTTGCTGCTCGGCATCTTTGAAGTGAACGCGTTTCATCACGTGTTTCACATCGGCGTTGGCGCACTCGGCATTTTTGCGGGTTGGAAAAAAATGGGACGCCTCTATTGTCGTTTGGTCGGAGGCGTTTTGTTTTTTCTCGGCGCAATCGGTTTCGTCGTGCCGATGCTCATCGGCGCGTTGATTGCGTCGCCGACCGCGAATCTTTTGACTGACAACATGCTGCATCTTGTCACGGGCACGATTCTCGGATATTTTGGCGTGATTGCTCCCGCATCGCAAGTTTCTACCGCCGAAAAAATGTAGGAGGAAACATGTCGCGCGTTACGACGATACAGCGCGTTTATCTCGCGTCTGTGGGATTTTTGGCAATCACCGTGGGCTTTTGGTGTTATTTCGACCCGTCGCAATCGGCAAAGGGAATTCCGTGGACACTGCCGCCGTTGTGCGCGACGTTTCTCGGCTCGATGTATTTGTCGGGCGCCGTGTACACGGTCATTTGTATTTTTTCAAAACGTTGGGGCGAAATCCAAATGTTCATACCGCAGTGCGCGTTGTGGACGGGCGGACTCGCCATCGTTTCGCTGTTTTACATTCCCGCGTTTGATTTTTCGCGGCATCAAACAATTTTTTGGTGGCTCGCCTACATTGCCTTTCCAATTATCGCCGCCGTGCTGCTCCGAATTCATCGCGCGGAATGGAACGCGCCGCTCGACGACGACAATAATTTTCCGCGCATTGTGAAAATTTATTTGCGCGCGCAAGCGATTATGATGATTGCGCTCGGACTGGCATTGTTGTTCGCGCCGACATTGATGCAATCCGTTTGGGCGTGGAAAACGGGCGTGATGATGCTCCAATTGTATGCGATGCCATTGCTCGCGTACGGTGTAGGCAGTTGGTTCATGTCTCGCTTGAATGGTTGGGGAAAAATTCGGAACGCGCTCATCGCGCACGCGGTTTTTACAGGCGCGGAATCTTTCGCCTCGCTGCGTTTTTTCAATTTGCTGAATGGTCCAACAATTTCTGTCGCGTTATGGCTCGGCGCGCTGGCGCTGATGACGTGCGCGTTGAGCGTGATGATTGTGTTTTCTGCGCGCCAAGCATTTTGGAAACTTGGAACGCCGCGCCAAATTTTGGCGGAAAGGAGCGCGTGATGAATTTCGCGCAC
>JAKOPZ010000005.1 GCA_029778615.1 Chloroflexota bacterium
GTAATGACTGCACTTGAAGTTTCAAATCGCCTCAAGTATGCAACTCCGGATGAAACCGAAAGACTACTCAAAGAAGCGGACGAGATTGCCGCTATGCTTACAGGACTAATGAAATCGCTCAAACAAACGTAACAAAGTTTTTTCTGTAATCTGTATTCTGCAATCTGTATTCTGTATTCTGTAATCTGTATTCTGCAATCTGTATTCTGTATTCTGTAATCTGTATTCTGTATTCTGTAATCTGTTATCTGTGTTCTGTTATCTCCACACATGGACAAAATTATTCTCCGCAACCAAGACATTCCCGACATTGGCGACATTGGCGTGTACGAACGCAATGGCGGCTACGCGGCGTTGAAAAAAGCGATTACGGAAATGACGCCCGATGCGGTCACGGACGCGGTCAAAGCGTCAGGGCTAAAAGGGCGCGGCGGCGCGGGTTTTCCGACGGGCTTGAAATGGAGTTTTCTGCCAAAAGGCGTTTTCCCGCGCTATCTCGTGGTGAATGCGGACGAGTCCGAACCCGGCACCTTCAAAGACCGCGAGATTATGGAAAAGAATCCGCATCAATTTATTGAAGGCGTAATTATTTCGGCGTACGCGATTCAATGCAATCACGCGTTCATTTACATTCGCGGCGAATATCCGGTCGCGGCACGGATTCTGGAACAAGCAATCGAAACTGCGCGTGCGCGCGGTTATGCAGGCAAAAATGTTTTGGGCACGGATTACAATCTCGAAATCACTGTGCATCGCGGCGCGGGCGCGTACATTTGCGGCGAAGAAACCGCGCTCCTCGATTCGCTCGAAGGCAAACTGGGAATGCCGCGCGTAAAACCGCCGTTCCCCGCCGTCGTCGGTTTGTACGGCAAACCAACCGTCATCAACAACGTGGAAACGCTCGCGAACATTCCACCCATCATCGAAAAGGGCGCGGACTGGTACAAAAGCGTTGGCACGGAAAAATCTACAGGACCCAAAGTATTTTGCGTGAGCGGTCACGTCAATCGTCCGGGCAATTATGAAGCGCCGCTCGGTTCGATTACTTTGCGCGATTTGATTTTTGGCAAAGAGTACGCACAAGGCGTACGCGGCGGAAAAAACGTCAAGGGCATTTTGACCGCCGGTGCCAGCGCGCCAATGCTCACCGCGCAACATCTCGACACGAAACTCGATTACGAAGCGATTGCGGCGGCGGGTTCCATTCTCGGCTCCGCCTCCATCATCGTTCTGGATGAAGACACTGACATTCCGTGGGCGGCGCAAAAAATGATAGAGTTTTTTAAACACGAGTCGTGCGGAAAATGTACGCCGTGCCGCGAAGGAACCTATTGGCTGCTCACGCTTTTGCAGCGCGTGAACGAGGGCAAAGCGTCCAGGCAAGATATTGAAATGCTGCCCATTGTCACATCGCAAATGTATGGACGCACCCTTTGCCCCTTGGGAGATTTTGCAACATCGCCCGTGACGGGAACGCTCAAGTGGTTCAAGAATGAATATGAAGCAAAGGTGAAAGCGAACGGCGCTCATTAACGCGATATATTTCTTTTTCCTATGCCTGTCCAAGTATTAAGCAAGCGCGCGGAATTGTTGAGACCCGAACGCGTTCCTCATTTGACGGACGAGGAACGCGCGCAAGTGGAAGGACTCTTGGCGCGTCTGGAAAGCGAATGTGAAGCAGATGTGCAGCGCGTGATTTTGTATGGGTCGAAAGCGCGCGGGGACGCGGTGGAAGGATCGGATGTGGACTTGCTTGTCGCTTGTACGAATGGCACCGAGCGCGTGCGGACTATTTGCCGCGATTTTGAATATGACGATTCGTTTGTTGTTACGCAAGTCTTTGCGCGCGCCAGTTGGGAAAACTATCAACGCTTGAAATTGCCTTTTTATGTGAATGTGCGTCGCTGCGGTATTGAATTATGGGATGAATTTGCTGCGCGTTTGGAAGAGGCACAAGTGCCGCTTGATTTTCCGGAGGGAGAGCTACGTCCCCTTGACTATGAAACCATAGAGCTTGTTCGTTTGTACGTTGCCGAATCCCGCGAAATGTGGCGCAACGCTCAAGTGATTGAAAATGACGGCAGGTCTCTGTATGCAATGCCGTCCGCATATCGCGCTGCTTTTAGCTTGGCGACAGCGGTTCTCTATACAGTCAATGTAGTGCGTGACAAGCACAAAGGGGTACGGGATGCCATTAGCCGGTTCTTGGTGAAACCGAAATTATTAGAAGAAACATACAAAGATATTTATGCTCGGCTCTTTGCCGCGCGTGGCTATGTGGAGTATGGCAAAGCCAAAGGTGAGACCAAAAACGAGTTGACGCCGGAGCAAGCGACAGCACTTTTGCGCGATACGGAACGCATGATTGCGCGCTTTGAACAATTCTTGCGCGAACGCGGCGCGATGATTGATTGAGGAAATTGTTGAATGCCCAACGTAACGATTGACGGACAAACGATTCAAGTCCCCGCAGGCACGCTCGTCGTCGAAGCGGCGAAACCCCTTGGGGTGCATATTCCTGTTTTTTGTTATCACCCAAAGATGCAGCCCGTCGGCATGTGCCGCATGTGTTTGGTCGAGGTCGGCACGCCGCGTATGGACCCCGCGACCAAACAACCTGTGTTGGATGAAAACGGCGCGCCAATGATTAATTGGATGCCGAAACTACAAGCGGGCTGTGCGACGATTGTGTCCGAAGGCATGGCGATTCGTACAACAACGCCTACTGTAGTTGACGCTCGCCGCAGCGTCATCGAATTTTTATTGACGAGTCATCCGCTCGATTGTCCGATTTGCGACAAGGGCGGCGAATGTCCGCTCCAAGACCACACCCTGCACTATGGTCCCGGCAAATCGCGTTTTTACGTCGAATCAAAATTTCATAACGAAAAATCCGTCCCGCTCTCGCCGCTCATCATGCTCGACCGCGAGCGCTGTATTCAATGCGCGCGCTGCATTCGCTTCCAAGATGAAATCGCGGGCGAACCGGTGTTGGGTTTTGCGGACAGAGGACGCGGGTTGGAAATCACCACGTTCGACGACCCGCCGTTCAATTCCAATTTTTCGGGCAACACGATTGACATTTGTCCTGTCGGCGCACTCACCTCGCGCGATTTTCGTTTTACCGCCCGCGTATTTGAATTGAATGACCACGCGTCCGTGTGTCAACACTGTTCCGTCGGCTGCAATATCAACATCGGCGAACGCGACAATACCATCAAACGCATTACGCCGCGCGAAAACGAAGCGGTCAACGAAATTTGGTTATGCGATAAAGGACGCTTTGTGCATCATTTCGCACACGCGGAGGAGCGGCTCACGACGCCGATGATTCGAGCGGATACGGACCTCAAACCCGTCTCGTGGTACGAAGCGCTCACATTCATCGCGAATCGTTTGCGTCCCGCGTTGAGCGAAGGCGGCGCGAAAACGATTGCGGGTCTCGCGGGGGACCGCGTGTCGAATGAAGATTTGTATTTGTTCCAAAAATTATTCCGCGAGGTTCTCGGCTCGAACAATCTCGACCATCGCATCGGTTGGTCGCAGTGGAACGCGGGACAGGAACTGGTGAAAAATTTTGGCGCGGGCGTTGGCACGAATCTCGGCGAGTTGGGGAAAGGCACGACGATTCTCGTTCTCGGCGCAGACCCGCAAAATGAACAACCGGTTATTCGTTTGCGATTGGCGAAAGCGGCAAAACAGGGCGCGAACTTGATGGTTGCCAATGGACGCGTCACAAAACTGAACGATTCTGCTAAACAATCGTTCGTGTACAAGTACGGCGAGGAAGCGAGCTTTCTGTTTGGAATTTTGCGCGCATTCCTCGACGGGCAACTCGAAAAGAGCGAACGCGCAAACGTGGATGCGAATTTCGCGCTGGGACTGAATTTATCGGTTGCTGATTACGCGGAACGCGCGGGAGTGAACGCGGACGCGCTGCAACAGCTCGCGGCAAATTTCGCTTTGAGCGAAAACGGCATCATTCTGTTCGGGCGCGAATTCATGTTCGCGATGCAGAACGAACCTGCGCTTGAAGCGGCGTTGAACGCGCTCGTCGTCTTGAGCGGACATTTCGGCAACAAGAACAACGGCGTCATCGCGCTGTATCCACACAACAATTCAATGGGCGCGTTCGACATGGGCATCTTGCCAAACGGGAGCGCGGGACGTAACGCGTTACAAGACGCGGGCATGTCCGCCAAAGATATGCTGACCAAAGCCAAAGTATTGTACGTTATGGCAGCCGACCCCGCGCGCGACGACCCGAAATTTCGCAATCCCGGTTTTATGATTGTTCAAGATTTGTTCTTGACCGAGACCGCGCAAAAAGCAGATGTCGTACTGCCCGCCGCGTCATGGGCGGAACGCGACGGCACCTTTACCAACACCGAACGCCGCGTGCAGTATTTCCAACGTTCGCTTGAACCGATGCAAAACGCGCGCGCGGATTGGGAAATCGTCCAAACCATTGCCAAACAACTGGGCGCGCAATGGAATTATCCATCCGCGTCGGACGTGATGAACGAAATTACGCGCGATGTGCCGCAGTACGCGAAAATGTCGCACGAGCGTTTGCGCGTCACCGCGCGGCGGCGCTCGTCGGTGCAAACCGTCGGCGGCGATTCAGCGGAACCGGTGCAAATCGCGTTGGGCGAATTGTTTGGCGACATGAGTGGCGTGCAGTGGGCGACGGTTTCGGAAACAAACGCCGACGCGAAATTTGAGGTGAAATTTATTGCGCCGAAAGCGGATGGTAACGTTGCGGCGAACGTTCCGTACATGGCGGTCACACGCTCGCTTTTGGATCGTGGCAGCGCGATTCAATTTTCGCAAATCGTTCAACCGCGCGTTCCGAATGCGAACGTGGAAATCAATTCGCATGATGCCGAAGAATGGAACATTGCCGACGGGGAACGCGTAAAAATCACTTTCGAAATGAAACCGCCGCGCGTGCTCGAATTGAACGCGCAGGTGGACGGTACCGTTCCGCAGGGAACCATTGCGGTTGCAAATAATTTGCAAGGCACGGAAAATCTGCCGATGGGTGCGCGCGTAAAGGTTACTAAAAATGTTTGAAGGTCTTGTCGCTCTCGTCAAAGGAATGTTGACCACCGGTCGTGAAATGACAAGTCCGCCGGTGACGTACCAATACCCGGAAGTCAAAAAGCCCGTGCCGCCGCGTTTTCGCGGACGACATGAACTCAAGCGGCACGAGAACGGTTTGGAAAAATGTATCGGCTGTTCCTTGTGCGCGGCGGCGTGTCCTGCCGATGCGATTTATGTGGTACCCGCCGCGAACCAAGACAACGAACGTTATTCTCCCGGCGAACGTTACGCCGCAACCTATGAAATCAATTTGCTGCGCTGCATCTTTTGCGGATTTTGCGAAGAAGCGTGTCCCACCGGCGCGATTGTTTTGGAACATGATTACGAACTCGCGTACTATGACCGCCGCAGCGCCATCATTACCAAAGAACAATTGCTCGTCGCGCCGCCGAAACCGAATATGGGAACGCCGCGCGTAATGCCCGACCCCGGAAATCTTTATGCCGCGATTCCCCCCATCAAAGGCGGCACCGAGCCGGTCAATATTGTCGAAATGGCAAAAGCGAAACAGTGAGCAGTATTTTTGTAACCCGTAGCCAATAGTCAGACAACTGATTACTGGCTGCGGGTTACTGATTACTGACTACTCTTCATGTTTGAAGAAGCATTTTGTCCCCCTGATGTAATTTGTCGCCCCACGTTTTGGAATATCCCCGAATGGTTACAAATTACTCTGTACGTTGGCGGTCTCGTCGTCGTTTTGCTTTTCGCGTACGGCGTTTACCGGCATGTGCAATTGTGGCGTGTTGGGCAAGGTGAATTCGATTTCAAAAGCATCACCGCGCATCTTGCCGCGCGCCTGCGGAATTTTTTGACCTTTGGCGTCCTCACGAAAAAAGTTGTAACCGAAAATCAACCCGCCGGCATCATGCACGCGAACTTGATGTGGGGCATGATTATTTTGTTCATCGGCACCGCGCTCGCCACGATTGATTGGGACATTACGCGTCTCATTTTTCACTTTCGCATTTTGCAGGGCGGCTTTTATTTTCTCTACAAGTTCGTGCTCGATATTACGGGACTGCTTGCGCTGCTCGCGTTGTGCGTCGCACTCTACATTCGCTATGTCAAAAAGCCGCGCCGCTTGTGGGGCTATGAAGATGGCAAATTGCACTTTGACGACGATTTGTTTGTCACCGGTTCATTCACCTTGCTCGTCCTAACGGGCTTTATCATTGAATCGGTTCGTATCTCGCAAATGCAGCCGTGGTGGGCGGTGTACTCGCCTATCGGCTATCTGTTGTCGAATCTTTGGACGCCCTTGCCGGAAAATCTCGCGCTGGGCTTGCATTTGGGCACGTGGGTTTTTCATGCAACGCTGACTTTGTTTCTCATCGCGTATGTCCCCTATTCGAAATGGTTCCACGTGTTTGCAAGCTCCACCAACACCTTTTTCAAAAAACCTGTGCCGAACGCGATTGCGCCGATTCTGAACATCGAAGAGCAAGAAACCTTTGGCATCAGCAAGTTTCAAGAATTTTCTTGGAAACAGGTGATGGATTTTGACGCGTGCACGCGCTGCGGACGCTGTCAAGCCGCGTGTCCCGCGTCGAGTACGAACAAAGCATTGTCGCCAAAAATGATTGAAGTGAAATTGCAGGACTATTCCAAGCAGTTCATGCCTCCCATCCTGCCATTTCTCAGTAGGGAACGCTCGCCGCAGCGTTCCGATACCGCGCCGCGTTCCGA
>JAKOPZ010000032.1 GCA_029778615.1 Chloroflexota bacterium
CTTTGACTTTAATGACGCGAATTTGAGTACTGATGCAGAACACTATAGTGAAATTACTGGGTTCAACAATAATACGTTTCGCCATAGATGGAGCATTACGCATAGTGGAGATGCCTTCTGGCTCTTACGAGGCGAGGTGCGGCGTGACTTTTGAGAGGGAGATGCCAGATTTCATATGTTGTTGAGGTAAAGGTGCAGAGTATTGAAAGCTCTGCACTTTTCACACCTAGTGAATAGGTTACCTACGTGCAATTCGTTTCACCCGATATCATCAGTATCATCTTCTGGGGTTCAGTATTACTCTCGCCGTTGCTTGCAGCAATCGGAGTATGGCAAAGTTCTTGGAAGATTTTCATTGTCAGTACACTTGGCTCTCTCCCGTATGTCCTTTATGTTGCGCTGAGTCCGGGTGGAAGAATCTTTTTACTCGTGCCCGTGTTGCATTTGATTGAAGCGGGAGTTAGCCTACGTCATTCGTCAGCCCGCTTGGCTTGGCTTTTACTCGCGATAATCATTGGGTTTAGTCTCTGGTTCGTTTGGGTTTTCTGGACAACTACGCGCGGATAGTTCATACTAAAGGAACTGGACATGGACAAGTATTCAGCGCAGTGAATCGCTGTGGAGAAAATTTTCCGCAGCGATTTTTATTTTTCATTCGTAAAAGACATATAATGTCTTGATGCCCAAACTCGTCCCCAAAATTATTCTCGAAGGCACGCGGCTTACATTCAAAACGGATATTGCATTCGCGCTGAATGAACATCCGCGTCTCGTCGGTCCGCGCAAGTACAAATACCATTCGCCGTTGATTTCGGCGGAATGGTGCGCGTTCACCAATTTTCCGTGGGGACGCGGACCGATTAATTTTGAACCACAGGAAGAAGCGCTCGCAATGGAAACGTACGTGACGTGGGCGCGGCTGTTTGAATTGAACAAATACTATTCGTGGATTGTGGACCGCTTTCACATTTCCACGCGCGCGTATCAACTCGAAACCTACAACAAGGATTATGATTTTCGCTGGCTCGAAGAACGTTTGTTACCGCTCGGTTTCCGCCTCGTATTTCTAAATCGAACGCCCGAATCATTCGCCGCCGCGCGTGCAGAGCGACTCAAAGTGTCGGGGAATCCCTCGCAGTACGACGATTTGGAAAAATTTGTGCGCGAGCAAGAATTGATGACGCGGCTGGTGAGAGAATCTCTCTTGCCGACATTGACGCTCGACATTTCGGACAATGATGTTGCGCGCGCGGTGGAACAGATTGTAGATTGGATGGAGCAAACGGGCGGACTGTATATAAAGACTGGAGATTAGAGACTAGAGATTTTTGAATTGTAATTTGTTATCTGCCATCTGCTATTCGTATTTGAGGAAACAATGAATCAATCTCAACACCCTCGACGCGGCAGTATCATCGGTCCACTCATCCTCATCACCATCGGCGTTTTGTTTTTACTCGCGAATTTTGGATACATCAGCGGTTCCTTTTGGCTGACGCTGATTCAGTTCTGGCCCCTTTTGCTCATTCTCGCGGGGCTTGAGATTTTGTTTGGGCGCACCCTCGTCGGACAACTGGTGGTGTTACTCGTCGCGCTCCTCGCCGTTGGGGGCATTGTCTGGCTGGCGCTCAATCCGAATACGTTTCCCCTTACCGGCAGCGTGCAAGTGGAAAAAGTGACCGCAGCAAGCGAAGGAGTACAAACCGCGCATCTTGAATTGAATACCGGCGTCGGCGATTTGAACCTCGGTGCGCTCGACGCGGCGGCGTCCGATTGGATTGACGGAACGATTGCGCATCCGAGGGCGGTACGGTTGGAACAGACGTATCAGGTGACAGGCGGCGTGGCGCAATTGAAACTGGATACCAAAGGCACATTCATTTTCTTGGGCAACGCGTCAGAGAAATGGAATCTGCGTCTCGCGCCGAATGTTCCCCTCACGTTGGATTTGAATGCCGGCGTCGGCGGCGCGAGTTTGGATTTGAATGCGTTGAACGTGAGTGATTTGAAATTTGATACCGGCGTTGGTGAAACGAACGTGGTCTTGCCCTCCTACGCGGGAACGGTGAATGCAAAAATCAACGGCGGCATCGGCGGCTTGACGATATGGATTCCGGAAGGCGTCGCGGCGCGCATTCGTTCCCATGCCGGCATCGGCGGTGTTTCAATCAACCCCGCGCGCTTTCCGCGCGTGGGCGATGATTTGTACGAGAGTTCCGATTACACGACGGCGGCAAATAAAATTGATTTGAATGTGGACGCCGGCATTGGCGGCATCACGATTCCATAATGTCTCATTTCCAATTTCCACGCGACATCCTCACTTTTTCACATCCATCGTTCGAGCCATTACACGGTTACACGCGCGCGCTCAACATGATTCGTCGCGCGTTGACGCCGCGTCAAAAACATTGGGCGCACGTGAGTTTGCGCGTGAACGCGACGGGACTCTCCACGACGCCGATTCCATACCAAAGCGAATTGTTTGAACTCGCGCTGGACTTTGTGACGCACCGCGTCATCATCACCACAAGTCGCGGCGCGCGTTGGGAAACGCGTTTGCGCGGGCAACCGCTTTCGCAGTTTTGGCAAGAGTTGAATGATGCCCTCGGCGCAATGAAAATTTTCCCGAACGCGACAAAACCCGATTACGCGGATGCTGCTCCCAATTATGATGCGGCGCCGATTGAAAATTATTGGCGCGCGCTGTCGCAAGCGGATATTTTGTTGAAACAATTTCAAGGTGAGTTGCGCCAAGAAACAAGCCCCGTGCAATTTTGGGCGCATCATTTTGATTTGGCAATGTTGTGGTTCAGCGGGCGCTTGGTGCCGGGACAAAATCCCGACGACGAAGAGAACGCGGACGAGCAAATGAATTTTGGTTTCAGTGTCGGCGACGGTGGAATTCCCGAACCGTATTTTTACATCACCGCGTATCCACTGCCCGAAAATTTTATCGGCTCACCTCTGCCAAACGGCGCGTATTGGCACACGGAAGGATGGAACGGCGCGGTGCTGTTGTACAAAACAGTTGTCGAATCCGATGCACCTGACGCGTTGTTGATGGATTTTTGGCGCAACGTACAAAAACGCGGCGCGGAATTGATGAGATAAGAGACCTCGAAGGTTTCCGCAAACCTTCGAGGTCTTGTTTTAGTGACACTCGTCGCTTCCACTATCCTTGAACAACAACGGCGCAATCGAAACAAATTCCCATTCGTAACTCGTCGCGTGCAGCGTCAATTTCAAAACACCATACGCGCCCGTGATGCGTTTTTCGCTGTTGAGTTTGACCGCACCAAAAACGTACGGGACTGCCCCGCCCGTGCCGACAACGAATTCACGAATCCCGCGCGCGTCGTCGCGCTCGCCTTGTGGGTTCTGCGGCGCAAAGCGTTCGTAATCGTGGTCATGTCCATTCAAAATCATGTCCACGTTATTTTCGTACAATACATTCCACACAGCGCGCATTTTGTCACCACTGCCATCGCGCCCATGCGGACCCGAACTGAATAACGGACGATGAAACATGGCGATTGTGCATTGTGTTGGATGCTGCGCGAGTTCATCCCGAATCCACTGCACTTGTTCGGAATTTTCCCCCGTATCAATTTCGCTGTTTAACGCGAGAATGTGCCAGGCGCCGAGTTCGTACGAATAATACCCGCGCGTTGGGTCGCCTGCGCGTGCGCCAAAGTATTGATAATAACCGCGTGCGTTTGCGGTGTTGTAATCGTGATTACCGGGAATGGGCAACGTGCGCGCTTTGAGTTTGCCCCAGGTGGGTTCGTAACACGTTTGAAATTGTTCGAGCGTGCCGCTCGGATACACATTGTCGCCGAGCGTAAAAATTGTTCCCTGTATTTTTTCCAAAATGCTCGCCGTCGCTTCATCGCCGCGCGCATTGCACACGGCAATATCGCCCGCGCCGATGAGAACAGGGTCATTTGAAATGTCGGTGGGTCGCGTGGTCGGTTCGTCGGTTGGTCGTTGTTGCGTCGGTGAGGGTTGTGGTGTATCAGTCGGAATGGTTCGCCTCGTCGGTCGGACAGTGGATGTCGGTGCAGGAATGGTTCGTGTTGCAGATGTGGTTTGAGTGGGCGATACGATGGTAGGAAATAAAGTTGGTGTTAGATTCGGGATGGGTGTTGGAGAATTTCCACAACTCGTCAAGCAAATTATCATTACAAGAAAAACGAATCGCTTCATGCGAGCATTATAGATTGCTCACGCAAAGGCGCAAAGACGCAAAGGTTTTTTAACTCTTGAATGTTGTGCTAACATACCGCGCCCGTGAAACGTTTTTTGAAAATTTCCCCGTATCTCATCTTGCTCGTTGGTTTCGCGCTGCGTTTGTATCGGCTGGGCGCGAACAGTCTGTGGTACGACGAAACGGTGAGTTTGTATCTCGCGCAGAGTGACCTCGCCGAATTGATTCGTCACACCGCTGGAGACATTCACCCCCCCCTCTACTATTTGCTGCTGCATTTTTGGGGACGCGTCGCGGGATGGTCCGAATTTGCGATGGCGTTCGCGTCGCTATGGTTCGGCGTGCTGCTCATCGCGCTGGTGTTGCGCGTGACGCGCGAGTGGCTGGCACAAAACATCATTGCAATTGTTGCCGCGTTGTTCGTCGCGCTCTCGCCCTACAACATTTGGTATTCGCAAGAAGTGCGGATGTACACACTCGGCGCAACACTTGGATTATTGTCCGTTTATTCTTTGCGCCGCATGTTGCAGCATCCAAAAATTTTCTCGCGTGCTTTTTTCGCGTATGTGATTTTTTCAGTTCTCGGATTTTATACGCTCTACTATTTCATTTTCTTGATGGTGTTTGAGTGGACATGGATAGCATATCGCGGATGGCGTATCGCATCTCACAAACCCAAGACGGTTCACCGTTCGCTGATTACTGAATACCGATTACTGATTACTTTTCTCTTCTCCCAACTCGTGCTCGTACTCCTCTATCTCCCCTGGCTCCCCATCGCGTTTCGTCAAGCCACTGACCCGCCCGTACCGCCATGGCGCGAATTCATCGCACTGCCGCGCGTGATTTTGGAATCGTTCAGCGCGCTCGCGTTCGGGCAAGCGGTGGATTGGAATGTCTTTGGATTCGTCGCGTTACTTTTGTTCATTCCGATTGCGGCATTGTTGTGGCGAGAATGGAAAGCGTCGCGCAATTCAGTGTTAGAGAACGCCTCCTACGCGCCTTTACAGATCAAAAATCAAAAATCGAAAATCGAAAATTCCGTCTCGGCAGTTTTTCTGCTCGGTTATTTTCTCATTCCCCTCGCGTCCATCTATTTGTTCTCGTTGTGGAAACCGTTGTATCACGTGCGCTACATGTTCACGTATTCGCCCGCGTTTTATATTCTCGCCGCGCTTGCGTTGGTGAATTTGATGGATGAATTTCAAAACGCGCGACGTGCTGCGAACACGCGTTGGTTGTACGGGCTCGGCGCGTTGGCAATGTTGGTGAGCATCGGCTTTGTTATCATCACAGGGTTTTCGCTCTATAACTTTTGGCACAATCCGCAATATGCGGAGGATGATTTGCGCGGCGCGGTGAATTACATTGCCGAACGTTGGCGTCCCGGCGATGTGATTTTGGTAAATGCGGGTTACGCGTATCCCGCGCTCACGTACTATTTTCCCGAGCCGTTAACGCGCGAACGACTCACTGACGAACCGACCATCCGACCATCCGACCAACCGACTGTTTTGATGACCGGTTCGATTGACGGCGCGCAGAATTTGGGCTGGGGTGACCCGCGTTCGGATTTTTACGCGACGACGGCGGACGAAACGCGCGCGGCGTTGCAACGCGTGTTTGAAAATTATCCGCGTGTATGGATGCTGCGAATTTATGATACGGTGGTTGACCCGCAAGGAATTATTCGCGCGTATTTTGAACAACACGCGACGCTGTTGGATGACCAAGCATTTGGCGGCGAATCGCAAGCGCGCGTGCAGGGCTTTATCACCAACACAGCGCGCGAATTGCCGCCAAACACAACGCGCGTCAATAAAAATCTAGGCGAACGCGTTGAACTAGTCGGTTACGAAACGGGCGTGCGTGAATTGGAACGCGGTAGTTATTTTGATGTGGTGTTGTATTGGACATTGTTGCAAGCGGTGAATTTCAATTATCAAGTGACGCTGCAACTTTTGAACGCGAACGGCGAAAACGTTGCGCAATACGATGAAATTCCGTTGAGCGAAATTTTGCCGATGACGCGTTGGAAACTCGACGAACTCTATCGTGAACCATTACGCGTGAAAATTCCACCAACACTCGCGCCGGGCGAATATCGCGCGATTGCGAAATTGTACGAGCCGCGTTCGGGGCAAGTGTTGGGTGATGCTGTCAAGTTGGGGAATGTTGTGATTCGTTGATTTTTTCAAAAGAGCAAAATCCGTTATAATGCTGGTCACAAATTCATCGGGGCGTGGCGCAGTCCGGTAGCGCGCTTGGTTTGGGACCATGAGGTCGGAGGTTCAAATCCTCTCGCCCCGACTTTGATTTTAGATTTCAGATTTTTGATTTGTGATCGAACGCGGGAGTAGCATAATGGTAATGCTCTAGCCTTCCAAGCTAGCGAAGCGGGTCCGATTCCCGTCTCCCGCTTTGGTTCAGTGCTGAGTAAAGAGTGCTGAGGCATGAGTAAATACTCAGTCCTCATTGCTCACCACTCGGCACTTTTTTTTCGGGGGCCTGTAGCTCAAGTGGTCAGAGCAGCACTCTCATAAAGTGTTGGTTGCTGGTTCGAGCCCAGCCGGGCCCATCGGACAAGACCTCGAAGGTTTTTGAAAACCTTCGAGGTCTTTTTGTATCGTAAGGCGACTGCCAAGTCCCTTGACAACGATATGTCATTTCGAACCCCTCAATCCTTCGGGGTAAACTCTGTGAGAAATCTCATTTGTCACGAAAGGTTGAGATTTCTCGCATCCGCTCGAAATGACAATTGGCGCGACTTTGCAGTTGCCTTGTTTTGTATCGGTTTACCCCTTTTCAAACCCCCGCGTTCGTTGTATTCTTTCCGCATTGTTCCAACACAACATCCACCATCTTCATGGACAACGTTTCCCACTCCTCCGCCTCACGCGGCGACTCCAATATCGCCAACCTTGGCGCGGGCGCGCAAGTCAAACAATTCGCACAAGGCAACAACATCACCCAAATCGAAGGGTATACCGCCGAACAAGTGCGCGTTCTCATTGCGGACATTCGCGCATCGTATCAACGCAAACCGTTTGATGGACGTTCCCCGTATGTGGGTCTCGCGTCGTTTCAAGAACGAGACGCCGACCGTTTTTTCGGACGCGAAAAATTAACCGCGCAACTCGTCACGCGAATTGAAACAACGCGCTTTCTCGTGATTGCCGGTCCTTCGGGCAGTGGCAAATCATCGCTCGCACGCGCGGGGTTGATGCACACATTGCGTAGGGGCGTTCAATTGAACGCCCCTACCAACATCTCCACGGGCAGTGAAAATTGGTTGTACGAAATTCTCACACCCGGGCGCAATCCACTCTCCGACCTCGCGCGCGTCGTTTCGTCTTTCACCGGGAAATTGCAAACCGGCGATGAAATTGTACAACGCGGACGCGCGGATGAAACCCTGCTGCATCGGTGGGCAGACATTGCGTTGGGTGACCAAAAAACGCGGCGCGCGATTTTTCTCGTTGACCAATTCGAAGAAATTTTCACACAAGTCACAGACGAATCGGAACGCGCGGCATTTTTGAATTTGCTCGTGTATGCGGCGGCGGCGGAAAACGGACGCGTCACAATTGTGTGCTGCACGCGTTCGGACTTTATCGGCAATTGGGTAAAGTATCCGAACCTGAACGACTTGTTGCGGCACGGGCTCTATCAAATTCCGCCCATGCAGCCCGACGAATTGGTCAGCGCGATTGCGCGTCCGGCGATTCAAGTCGGACTGCCCATTGACGAAACACTGGTCAAGGAAATTCTGGACGACATGCGCGCGGCGCCCGGCGCGCTGCCGTTGATGCAATTCGCGCTGCAAGATTTATTCGAATACGAAAAAAGCAAGGGCAGCCTGATTGCGCTCACCCGCGACGATTACTTGGCGCGCGGCGGCTTGCATCAAGCATTATCGCGTCACGCCGACGCCGCATTTGCGAAACTGAACGCGGACGAACAAAAAATCGCGCGCAGCGTCTTTGCAAGTTTGATTGAACCGGGGCGCGGCAATGTGGACACGAGACGCACCGCGCGTTTGCAAGAAATCGTTCCCGCAGGCGCAGACGCCGCGCAAGTGAAAAATGTCATCACCAAACTCGCGGACGCGCGTCTCGTAACAACAGACAAAAGCGATGCCGACGAAACCATCACGCTCGCGCACGAGCGCTTGATTGACGCATGGAAGTGGCTGCGTGATTTGATTGACGAAAATCGCGAAGCGATTGCGCTGCAAAATCAAATCAACGATGATGCCAAGGAATGGGAACAGCAAGGACGCGATGCGAGTTATCTTTACACGGGCGCGCGTTTGGCAACGGCACAAGAGGAGGTAGAGAAAAAGAAAATTGTTTTGAGCGCAGTGGCAGAGGATTTCGTAGATGTAGCCGTATGGACTCGCGAAGAAGCAAAAAGACAAGAAACAAAGCGCACGCGGCGATTGATTATTGCATTTGGCACGGCGGCTGTAATTTTTGCGGTGTTGGCAGTTTTCGCTTTTTCAAGACAATTTGAGGCAGAACACCAACAAAGAATCGCGCGGTCGCGCGAACTCGCTGCGCTGGCACTGAGCCAGTTCGATACAAATCCCGATTTGGGGATGTTGATTGCGATTGAAGCGAACCAAGATGCAGAGGCAGTTACATTTGAATCCGAAGATGCGCTGCGCCAGTTACTGACCAAGTATCCACTTGAGTTTGCCCTGCGTGGACATACGGAATGGGTCTCAGATGCACAGTTTTCACCCGATGGCAGGAAAATTGTGACAGCCGAATATGAAGGAATCGTACGTGTGTGGGATGCTACAACCGGCAAACAACTTGACACAATGGAGGGGAACTCAGATCGAGTCTCAAGCGCGATATATTCCGCTGACGGAAAGCAAATTCTGACAGCGAGTGCCGACGGCATCAAAGTGTGGGATGCCGAACATAAATCGGAACAGGTCAACATCACTGCACATCCCGGCGGAATCTTAAGCATACAATTTTCGCCTGACGGCAAAAAAATCCTTTCGACCGGATGTGATAAATATTACGGACATTGTCTTGCAAGTACCACGCGGCTTTGGGATGCTACCAACGGCGCCGCCCTCGGGGTTTTGCATCCAAGACAGAACAGCATAGCTACCGGACAATTTTCCCCTGACGGCAAATTCATTGTGACAGCAGGCTGTGACCAGCAAACCCAAGACGCCTGTGAGAAAACTTCAGTGCGCCTATGGGACGCGGTCGGGGAGCAGCAGCTCGCCGTGCTCGACGGACAGAGTGTTTTCACCGCCGCCACGTTTTCACCCGACGGGAACAAGCTTCTCACTATTGGATGCGCAAGTCCAAACCAAAGCAGCAATGCTTGTCTCGTTGACAGCCTTGCCCAAGTATGGGACGTCAATGCCCTCATTGCTACACCGGAAAATGCGGGACCGATTATTTTGCGGCTGCCCAATCTCCAAATCGAGAATGCCCGCTTTGCTCCCGACAGTAACAAAGTTGTGTTTGCAGACAGTGACCGGACTGCGCGTGTGTGGGAAATTGGGAGCAGCAAAGCGCCGCTTGTATTGCCGCATGAACAAGGGGTGAGCGATGCGCTAATTTCTCCGGATGGAGACAAGATTCTGACAATTGAAGGCTCACTCGCGAGATTGTGGGATACTAACGGAAACCCATTGACCTCACTTCGAGGACACGAGGGCAGTATCCTACGAGCAGGATTTTCAGCGGATGGAAATAAAATCCTGACCGCGAGTGCAGACGGAACTGCTCGGTTGTGGGATATTTCCGCACCCCAAGCTGCCGCAAACGGCAGAGAACTCGCCTTGCTGAACGGACACACCGGTTCTGTCAGAAGCGCCCAATTCTCTCCCGATAGAAAAGAGATTGTAACGGCGAGCTATGACAAAACGGCACGGCTTTGGGATGCCGCGAATTTTGCGGAAATTCATGTTCTACGTGGGCATGAGGAGCCGGTCTTGAGCGCGGAATTTTCGACTGATGGTAAAAAGATTGTGACAGCAAGTTATGATAACACGGTGCGGATTTGGGATACTGTAAACGGTAATGGGCTTGGCGTGTTGCGCGCGGATGAGTTATTCGGGGTGAACCACGCACAGTTCTCGTTCGATGGGAAAAAGATTGTCACGGCGAATGGCGATGAGACTGCACGCGTGTGGGATGTAGCATCGTTACTCGAGACAGGCAAAAACAAAGAACTCGCTACCTTGCTGGGACACAAGTTTGTTGTGCAAAGCGCCGAGTTCTCGCAGGATGGCAGCAAAATTGTGACGGCAAGTTGGGATGCAACCGCACGGATTTGGGATGCAACTAGCGGTCACGAGCTTACCAGACTTCAAGGAAGTAACGATCCTGTGAATAATGCACAATTCTCATCCGATGGGAAACAAGTCCTAACTGCAAGCACAGACGGTACATCACGTATCTGGGACACTACGACCGGAAAACAACTCATTGTTCTGCGCGGGCACAACGGCGCCGTCACCAACGCGCGCTTTTCCCCGGATGGCAATATGGTTGTCACCGCGAGCGCAGACCATACGGCGCGCATTTGGGATCCCACAAACAGGCGCGAATTGGCTGTGCTACGCGGACACGCCAGTGAAGTGTGGGACGCCGAGTTTTCGCCTGATGGCACAGAAATTATCACCTCTGGAGGTGATGGAACAGCGCGAATTTTTCTCGTTCATGTACGGGATTTGGTTAAACTCGCCCACACGCGCATCGGGCGCGAATTGACATGCCAAGAACGCGAACAATATTTGAACGAGGAAAATGTATGTCCAACTCCAACACCTGAAGCAACTCTTACGCCATGACAAAACCTCGAAGGTCTCGGAGACCTTCGAGGTTTGAATTTCCTCACCCCGTATTCCTCAACCCCGCCGCAATCCCATTAATCGTCACCACCATCGCATCCATCAATTCCGCGCGCGCATCCTCCGCGTACGGAACGCTCGCCGCAGCGTTCCCCTCCAGCGCGCGTAAACGTTTCAGCAATTCGATTTGAATAAAGTTGAGCGGGTCAACGTAGGGATTCCGCAAACGAATCGCGCGCTGTAACACGGGTTCGTTGTCCAACATTTCCGATTGTCCCGTCAATTTCAAAATCCACGCGCGCGTGCGTTCAAACTCATTGCGAATATTTCCGAAAATTTCCGCGCGCAAATTTTCATCTTCCACCAATTGCGCGTATTGTGCGGCGATGCCCATGTCCGCTTTGCCGAGCGCGTTCTGGACATTTTGCAGCATCGTATTGAAAAATTGCCACTCGTGCGTCATCGCGCGCAGCGTTTCAATTCTGGACTCGCTGGTTGCAATTAAATCGAACGCACTCCCCAAACCATACCACCCCGGCAAATTGAACCGTCCTTGCATCCAACTGAATACCCACGGAATCGCGCGCAATGTTTGCACCGTGCGCGTGGACTTGCGACGCGAGGGACGCGAACCGATGTGAAGTTGTTCGATTTCTTGAATCGGCGTCGCCTGTTCCCAAAATTCGATAAAGCGCGGATTTTCGTACACGAGCGCGCGATATGCGCGCAGACCCGCGTCCGATAATTCTTGCATCATCGCGCGCCAATCGTCGCGTAGTGGCTCATCGCGCATCATGCTGGCGCGCAACACCGCGTACAAAATTTGTTCCATGTGCCGATGCGCGAGATGCGGATTGCCGTACCGCGCGGCAAGCACTTCGCCTTGTTCGGTGATGCGAAAACGTCCGTCGAGTGTACCGGGCGGTTCGGCGAGAATCGCGCGCGAAGGCGGACCGCCGCCGCGTGCGACACTGCCGCCGCGTCCGTGAAACAATGTGAGTGTGACGCCGTGCGCGCGGCACAATTCCGTCAGCGCGATTTTTGCTTGATACAATGCCCAGTTCGCCGCGACCAGTCCGCTTTCTTTGTTGCTGTCGGAATAACCGACCATCACTTGCTGCTGCATTCCGCGCGCGGCAAGATGTTTTTGGTACACGGGATTTTCAAACAATTCGCGCATGATGTTTGAGGCATTTGTCAATGCATCCATTTGTTCAAACAATGGCACAATATCGAGTTTGTCCGCGATGCCCGCCCAATGCGCGAGCAATAAAACCGCCAGCACATCACTCGCCGATTGCGCCATCGAAATAATAAAGACACCGAGCGGTTCGTCGCCGTAATTTTCGTGCACGCGCTTTAATACTTGAAACAACGCAATCGTTTCGTTCGTTTCGTCGCTGTACGCCCCCCCCCCTCGCAATTCGCGCGGCGGCTGTTGAAGCAAGTAGGTGAGATGCTGCGCTTGATTTTCGCGCGACATTTTTGCGAACGGCGGATTGATGCGATGCGCGTACAGCAGCGCGTCCACATCAGAAATGAGGCGCGACGATTCTTGGCGAATATCCAAACGCGCCGCGCGCAGACCAAACACATTCACTTGCTCTTGCAGCGTTCGCAAATCATCTTGCGCGATGATGTCGCCGCGATGCGCGTTCAAACTTTCTGCCATCGCGTCGAGCGCGTCGGTCAATTGCGCGGCGTGATGCAATTTTGGTAAGGGCGCAACCGTTTGTCCGAGCAAACGTTCCTTCATGCGGTCTTGATTCGCGTCGTCCAATTGCTCCAACAACGCGGCGAGTTTCAAACGATACGGTTCGTTCGGATAGCGTTTCTGCAAATTGGCGAGACGCGCACTCGGCGCGGAAAAATCTTGCGCCAATGAATCGCGCAGCGCGTCGGAAATGGGCACGCGGTCTTGCGAAATGGAAAGCTCGCGTTCCAATTCATGTACGGCATCGCGATATTTTGTAAGCGCGAGCCCGCGATTGAGCCGCAGTGATTCCGCCGTCACATCAGCAGTGACGAACGGATTGCCGTCGCGGTCACCACCAATCCAAGAACCAAATTCGATAAAGCGCGCGGGGGGGGGGATTTCGGGATAGTGCGCGGCGAGCGCGTGACGTAAATCGTCGTACAAACGCGGCATCACATTCCACAACACGGTATCGAGAAAATAAAGCCCCGTGCGTACTTCGTCGGTCACTTCGGGACGCGTCGTGCGTGCGCGTTCGGTGAGCCAATGCGAATGAATTTCCGCGCGCAAATGGTGCAGCCATTCTTCGCGTTCGCGCGGCAGCAAATCGGGACGGTCCAATTCGTACAACACATCCGCCATCCGCGCGAGTTTTGACAATAATGTGCGCCGCCGCGCTTCGGTGGGATGCGCGGTGAAAACGAGTTCGACGCGCAAACGTTCCATCAACGCCGCGACGCGTTGCGCCGAAATGTTTTGCGCGCGAAATTCCGCGAACGCGTGCGCGATGGATTCAGGGCGCGCGCTGTCCATTTGTGTGCGTTCGCGTTCGCGCAAGACGCGGACGCGATGTTGTTCTTCCGCAAGATTGATTAAATCAAAATACGCGGTGAACGCGAGCGCGATGTGATTGAGCGTGGACGCGTCGTATTGCGCGATGTGCGCGGACAATTCTGCCGACGCGTCTTCATCGCCGCCGCGCCGCGCTTTGGCGAGTGCGCGCACTGTTTCTTCAGAGGCAAATAGCGCGTCGCCTTCTTGCATTCGAAGCGTTTCGCCCAACAAATCGCCAAGCAAATGAATGTCACGCGAAAGCGGAGAGGGTTCGGATTCGATTGGATGACCGTGCATTGGAAATGCGCGGCAAACGAAGAAATGAACGCCCCAAAGAACACCGTTCTTTGTTCGCCTTGATTCTTTCGTTTGCCCGCGAACTCTGTTCGCAATGAATTCTATTCTTAAGGCGACTGCAAAGTCCCTTGACAAGGATATGTCATTTCGAACCCCTCAATCCTTCGGGGTAAACTCTGTGAGAAATCTCATTTGTCACGAAAGGTTGAGATTTCTCGCATCCGCTCGAAATGACAATTGGCGCGACTTTGCAGTTGCCTTGATTCTATTCTACGGAAGCTATGCGCCGCGCGCGAGTTATTGTATCATTGCCGACATGGCACGACGAAAACGGCAACGCCGCGCGGTTGCGCGACCATCAAACGCGCCAAATCAATTATCCCGCCTAGTCGTGGGTTTGGTTTTTGCGTCGCTCATTTTGGGCGCGCTCGGTTTTTATTTCGAACCACAAACGGCGGAATTGGCGCAGACCGTGTTCGGCGCGCAAGCGACATTGGAAATTCCAACGTCCGTTCCACCCACACCGCGCAGCGCGTTTGTTCCTCCCGAAGAAGCGAATGATGTCAACATTCTAAATCAACCGACGATTCCCGCGCAAGCGGCACAAAGCGTCACGGCATTTCCAACGGCATCGGGAAAATTAGACAAGACGTTGAACGTGCTGCTGCTCGGCAGTGACCGCCGTCCGAATGACCCCGTATGGCGCACAGACGTGATGATGATTGCGTTTCTCGACGCGCAAAATGGACGCGCGGCGGTGTTGAGTTTGCCGCGTGATTTGTACGTCAATATCCCAACGCGCGGCTGGGACCGTTTGAACATCACCGATTTTTGGGGCGAGTACACAAAGTATCAAGGCGGCGGTCCCGGTTTGATGAAACGCGTCGTCGCGGAAAATTTTGGGATTCGAATTGATAAATTCGCGCGCGTAGATTTTGAAGGATTCAAAAAAATCATAAACACGCTTGGCGGAATTGACGTGAATGTGCCGTGCGAACTCGAAGATGATTTTATTGATGCGAGTTCACCCACAGGGTTTCGCCATTTTCAAGTGGACGCAGGAATGCAGCACATGGACGGGGAAACGGCGTTGATGTTTGTGCGGCAGCGTCACAACACGGGCGACGTTTCGCGCGCGCAGCGACAACAGCGCGTCGTGTTCGCGTTGCGCGAAAAAATCTTGTCTCCCAACATTGTGCCAAAAATTCCCGCGCTGTATCAACAATTGCAAGACGCGGTGCAAACGGATTTTGGCACGCTCGACTTACCCGGACTTGTCCAAATCGGAACGAATGTGAAACCGGGCAACATTCGCGGGCGCGTGATTGACGAAACGATGTGGAA
>JAKOPZ010000238.1 GCA_029778615.1 Chloroflexota bacterium
ATTGATGCGAAAGCAAATTTTATTTTTATGCAGTGGGAACTACTATCGCAGTCGGTTCGCCGAAATTCTGTTCAATCATCTCGCGCAAGAAAATGATTTAGAATGGTACGCGGAATCGCGTGGAATTGTGGCACAATGGAGTCACAATCCGGGACCGATTGCACAAGTGGTGCTGGAAGGATTACGCGCGCGCAACATTCCGTTTGGCGAAATGCGAAATCCGATGCAATTGTCGGAATTGGATTTGACGCAAGCGCATTGCATCATTGCCTTGTACGAACACGAACATCGTTGGTTGATGCAACAGTATTTTCCAAATTGGATGAACGAGCTTGTATATTGGAATGTTCCTGATTTGGATGGCATGAACGCGGAAAAGGCACTGGCGCTGATTGAACGAAATGTAAAAAAATGGATTGAGGAAATTCAAGACGACGAACGTCACCCGTTCACCCTGTCACCTGTTCACCCCATCATCCCTCAAAGGAGAGCTCCTCATGGATAAAAAAATCGGACTCATCGTCGGACGCGAATGGTCTATGCCGCCGAAATTTATTGAAGAAGTGAATCGCCGCAACGAAGGCGTCATTGCGGAATTTGCAAAACTCGGCGGGACGCGCATGGATGAACCGTGCGAATACGCGGTGTTGATTGACCGCATTTCGCATGAAGTGCCGTACTATCGTTCGTATTTGAAAAACGCGGTCCTACAAGGCACGCACGTCGTCAACAATCCGTTCATGTGGACGGCGGACGATAAATTTTTTGGCGCGTCGCTCGTGACGAAACTCGGCATCGCGTCGCCGAAGACGGTGGTGCTGCCTAACAAAGAGTACGTGCCGGGCATTGTGCATAATGAATCGCTGCGTAATTTGGAATATCCGATTCCGTGGGAAAAGCATATCGAATATCTCGGCGGCTTTCCGATTATTTTAAAAGACGCGCACGGCGGCGGCTGGAAGCAAGTGTACAAAATCAACACCATGGAAGAATTGTGGGCGCGCTATAATGAAAGCGGACTGCTCACCATGATTCTCCAAGAATTTATCCAATGGGACAATTACATTCGCTGCATGTGCTTGGACCAAAGTGATATTTTGGTGATGAAGTACGACCCGAACAATCGCAAATATCTGAAGCATGATTTGACGCAAGAACAGTACGACCGCATTTACAGCGATTCGGTGAAATTGGTCAAGGCATTGGGTTATGACATGAACACGGCGGAATGGGCATTGCGCGATGGCGTGCCCTACGCGATTGATTTTATGAATCCCGCGCCCGATATGGACATTTATTCGCTCGGCGAAGAATTTTATTGGTGGTGCATTACGCATCTCGCCGACATGTGCATCCGGCTCGCGAAAAATCCGCGTCCGCAGATTACCGAATTTCGTTGGAGCCAATTCTTTTAAGGACTGGAGACTAGGGACTGGAGATTCCTCACTCCGTTCGGAATGACATTCTCCAATCTCTAGTCTCTAATCTCCAATCTCTTTATGTTGTCCGAAGCCATCGAAACCTATCACAATCTTCTCACGCCCGATGTCGCGCGCGAGTCGTGGGACCAATTGCAAGACCAGGCAAAACGACGCGGTTTGTATTTTGGCGAGCGCGATATTACGACGGTGCTGCGCCCGCGTTTTCTCACCACCGAGCAGTATTCTTTTTTGCAAGGCGCGATGCGCGCGGTAATGCCCGCGTTCGGCAAAGCCTATCGCGCCGCGTTGGAAGATGACGCATTGCGCGCGCAATTTTATTTGAACGATTGGGAAGAGACGATGGTGCGGGAAAATTTTGGATACGCCGAACCGAGTCCTTCCGCGCGCATGGACACGTTTTATTTGCCCGAATGGGGCGTTTTGCAAATGACCGAATACAACGCGGAAATTCCGGCGGGGCAAGGATACACGGATACGTTAGCCGATGTGTTTTTCGGATTGCGCGCGATGGGCGAATTTCAAAAAGAATATGAAGTGCGTCCATTACCCACGCGCAATCAAATGCTGCACGCGCTGCTCGATTCGTATCGTCAATGGGGCGGCACAACGCGTCCAAACATTGCAATTCTCGATTGGAAAGAAGTCCCGACGTACAGCGAATTTGTTTTGTTTCAAGAATATTTTGAATCGCAAGGATACGCGGCAGAAATTGTTGACCCGCGCGCTTGTGAGTACACAAACGGAAAACTTTCAGCAAATGGTTTTGAAATCAACATTGTGTACAAACGCGTGCTGATTTCGGAACTCGTGGAACGCGGCGATTTGGGTTTGGAACATCCCGTCATTCGCGCGGTGCGCGACAACGCGGTGTGCATGGTGAATCCGTTCGCGTGTAAAATTCTGCACAAGAAAGCGTCGCTCGCGGTCCTCACCGACGAACGCAACGAACATCTTTTCAACAGCGATGAAGCGATGGCAATCGCGAATTACATCCCCTGGACACGCGTGCTGCAAGAACGCACCACAACCTACAATGGCGAAACGGTTGACCTCATGCCGTTCCTCGCGCAAAACAAAGATGAATTTGTCGTGAAACCGAACGACGAGTACGGCGGCAAAGGCGTTGTGTTGGGCTGGACGGTTTCACAAAGCGAGTGGGAACAAATTTTGCAAGAACGTTTGCAAGAGCCAACTATCGCGCAGAAAAGGGTGACGCTGCCCGAAGAACCGTTCCCAAGTTTCGTTGACGGTAACATGCAAATTTACAATCGCATGTTGGATACCGACCCGTACGTTTGGTACGGCGAATACATGTCGGGCGCATTGTGCCGCTTGTCTACCGCCGCGCTATTGAATGTGACGGCAGGTGGAGGTTCGACAGTACCGACGTTTGTGATTGAAAAGAGAAATTAGAGACTAGAGACTGGAGACTAGTCTCCAGTCTCTAGTCTCTAGTCTTTTGTGTACCATGTTAAAGCCACCCAGTTTGAACATCGGCATTGAAGAAGAATATCAAATCATTGACCCCGAAACGCGCGGGTTGAAATCGTACATCACCCAAATGCTCGAAGAGGGCAAGATGGTGATGATGGAATCTATCAAACCCGAATTGCATCAAAGCATGGTCGAGGTCGGGACGAATGTGTGCAATACGCCTGCCGAAGCGCGCGCGGAATTGATTCGACTGCGGCGCGGGGTGATGCAGCTCGCCGCGAAAAGCGGTTTGAAAATTGTCGCGGCGGGCACGCATCCGTTTTCGCATTGGGTGGACCAAGAGATAACGCCGTTCGAACGCTACATGGGCGTGAAACAAGACATGGCGGAACTCGCGCAAAAACTTTTGATATTCGGCACGCACGTTCACATCGGCATCGAGGATTTGGAATTTCGCGTGGACGCGATGAATGTGGCGCGTTACATGATGCCGCACGTCCTCGCGCTTTCGACGAGTTCGCCGTTTTGGGTCGGACGCAACACGGGGCTGAAATCGTATCGCAGTATCATCTTTCGCAATTTTCCGCGCAGCGGTTTCCCCCCGCACTTTGGCTCGTGGGCGGAATTTGAAAATTTTGTGCAAGCGTTGGTGCGCGTACACGCGATTCCCGACGGTTCCAAATTGTGGTGGGATGCGCGTTTGAATCCGCGTTATCCGACGCTCGAATTCCGCGTGTGCGATGTGTGTACCCGCGTGGATGAGGCGGTGTGCATCGCCGCGATTTTTCAAGCCATCGTGTATAAATTGTGGAAACTGCGTCGCGACAACATGACCTTTCGCATGTACCCGCAAACGTTCTATGAAGAAAACAAATGGCGCGCGGTGCGTTACGGCATCGAAGGCAAAATGATTGACTGGGGTAAGCAAGAAGAATTGCCCACGCGCGATTTGATTCGTGAACTCATCGAATGGTTCATCGGCGATGTGCTGGACGAACTCGGCACGCGTCAAGAAGTAGAATACGCGTACAAAATTTTGGATGAAGGCACGAGCGCAGACAGACAATTGCGCGTGTATCAAGAGACGGGCAGTTTGAACGCGGTCGTGGATAATTTGATTAAAGAGACGGAAGAGGGGGTGTGGTGATGGCAGAGCATCAAACGACCATCCTCGCGCTCGGCAGTTATTTCAAAGGCACCGCGTTTTTGCAAGAGTGCAAAGCGCTCGGCTGCACCGTGTATTTGTTGACCAAAGAAAAATTCAAAGACGCCGACTGGCCCCGCGAGAGCATTGACGAAATGTTTTGGATGCCCGAAACGCACAAGCAGCCCGACCTCACCTACGCGGTGAGTTACATGATGCGGACGCGCAAAATTGACCGCATCGTCCCGCTCGACGATTACGATGTCGAAGTCGCCGCGAATCTGCGCGAACATCTACGCATCCCCGGCATGGGCGAAACAACCGTGCGCCATTTTCGCGACAAACTCGCGATGCGTGTGCAGGCGCGCGATGAAGGCGTCAACGTTCCCGATTTTTGTCCTGTCATCAATTATGATGAACTGCGCGAATTTATGGAACGTGTGCCCGCGCCGTGGGTGCTGAAACCGCGCTCCGAAGCCGCGTCATTCGGCATCAAAAAATTAAATTCACCGCAAGAGTTGTGGGACAAATTGAACGAACTCGGCGACCGCCAATCGTATTTCGTTCTCGAAAAATTTGTGCCGGGCGATGTGTTCCATGTGGACTCTATCATTTGGGAAGACAATGTAGTGTTTTCAATTGCGAACGGGTATGCGCGTCCGCCGCTTGCGGTTGTGAGCAGCGGCGATGTGTTTCGTTCGCGCACCTTGCCCTACGATTCCGCCGATGCTGTCGCGCTCCGCGAATTCAATAAAAAAGTGATGAAGGCATTGCACATGAAGCGCGGCGTCACACACGCGGAATATATCAAAGGGCACGCGGACGGAAAATTTTATTTTCTTGAAACCGCCGCGCGCGTGGGCGGCGCGAATCTCGCGGAAATGATTGAAGCGGCGTCGGGCATCAATTTGTGGCGCGAATGGGCGCGGGTCGAAGTGGCGAACGCGCGCAAAGAGGAATATTCCCTGCCGCCCGTGAAACAAGAATACGCAGGCATCGTCGTTTGTCTCGCGCAGCAAGAATGGCCCGATTTATCCGCGTACGACGCGCCCGAAGTAGTATGGAAATTACGCAAAGAACATCACGCGGGGTTGATTGTGCAAGCAAAAAATCCCGAACGCATTCAACAATTGCTCGACGAATATGGCGAACGCTTTGCGCGCGAATTTCTCGCGTGGATGCCGCAGTTGGACAAACCGAACGATTAGTTTGGAGCATTCTCAAACAAGCCAACCGGGTTTTGCCCGGTTGTTTTTTTCTCGCGCTATGTCAATGCAACCGCAATCGCTTCGGTCATCGAGAGCGCCTGCCCCGCGCGCCATGCGTCGTCAAACGCGGCGCGCGTCAATGGTGCGCGCACGCGTTCCAGCAATTCATCGTACGCCGCGCGTTCCGAAGCATAGAGCGGCGCGCCAATCGCTTGGCGCAGCGCTTCTGCCGCGCCGAGCAGGGTTGCGGCGCGGATGGCGTCGCCCTCTTTCGCGACGACAGCGGCATATCCTTCCAACACAAAGGCGGCGCGGCGGCGTTCGCCCGTTTGCGCGCACAAGCGTAACGTTTCGCGATAATAATCCGCCGCGTCCGACAACTTTTCTTGCGCGAGAGACACATCGCCGAGCGCGTGCAAAATGAGCGCCAAGCCGCGTTTGTCGTCCGCGCGGCGAAACGCTTCCAGACTCGTTTCCAACGAATGCAGCGCCTCCGCATAACGCTTTAGTTTGAACTGCGCCATGCCGATAGTTTCCAACACATAGCTCGCGCCCAACGCGTCAGTTTCGGCATACAGAATTTCACACGCCTCCTGTCCCACCTCAATCGCGCGCGCATAGTCCCCGCGCCAATAGCTCACAATCGCCAAATTGAAAAGCGACTGTGCCACATCCGCTTCCAGTCCCAATGCGCGGCGCAGCGCGAGCGCGGCATTGTGATAGTCTTCCGCCGCTTCAAATTCCCCGCGGTCTTTGGCAATCAAGCCCAAATTGTTCAACGTGCGCGCTTCGTGTCCGCGCCAACCGAGCGTTTCGTACGCCGCGCGCGCCGTCAACAGCAATTCTTGCGCGCGCGCAAATTCGCCGCGCATTACCGCAACGTAACCGAGAATTTGCAGACTGCGCGCGCGCGCAGGCAATTCGGTTTGCGCGGCGGCTAGAGTTAGCACGCGTGTCGCATATTCCTCAGCGGCATCAAAATCGCCTTGTGCGCGCGCAATCCCCGCCAGCGCGAGCGAACCATTCACATACCCCTCCAAAGCGGTATCGGCGGGCAAAAGTTTTGCCACCCACGCGCGCCCTTCCTGCATCAAACCCTTGTCAACCCACAAGCTGGATAAATCACATGCCAACGCCAACGCTTCCGCCGCCGCGCGTTCCGCATACCATTCCAGCGCGAGGCGGTAATTGTCCGCGTCGCGCCCGTCAAAAAATTCCCACTTGCCTTGCGCACCAAACTCGCGCGTATAGTTGATTGCGCGCGCGCGCTCGCGATAGTATGCCGCGTGCCGGGCTTGCGCGTCTGCCAATTCTCCCGCCGTCGTCAATTGTTCCAACGCGTACTGCCGAATCACTTCCAAAAGTTCAAAGCGCGTCGCGTCGGGCGCGCGTTCGCAGGTCAGCAGTGATTTTTCCACCAGCGTTTGCAGGGGGACGAGTACATTTTTCCCACATACTGCCTCCGCCGCTTCGGGTGAGAAACTGCCGCGAAACACGCCGAGCGCGCGCAGCACCCGCCGCTCGCTTTCCTCCAACAGGTCATAGCTCCAATCGAGCGCGGCGCGCAAGGTGCGTTGACGTGATTCGACATCGCGCGGGCGCGCGGTCAAAGTGCCAAGCTGCTGCGCGAGATGCCCCAACAGCTGTGCGGGCGTTTCCCATTTCAGGCGCGGCGCTGCCATTTCCAACGCGAGCGGCAGTCCATCCAACAAAATGCAAATGCGCGCAATCGCTTCGGCGTTCCCGGCAGTCACCTGCAAATCCGGTTTGACCGCCTGCGCGCGTTCCACAAAGAGCTGCACGGCGGGATAATTTTCCAATTCTTCCGGCGGCGGAATGGGCGTGAGCGGCGGAATGGCAAGCGGCGCGAGCGGAATTTCGCGTTCGCCATAGACGCGCAGCAATTCGCGGCTCGTCGCCAAAATTTTCAAACGCGGCGCGGCGCCGAGCAATTCATTGACCAACGGCGCAGCGTCCAGCACGTGCTCAAAATTGTCGAGTACGAGCAAGAGCTGTTTGTCGCGCAAGAACGCGCGCAGTGTGCCGCGCACGCTTGCCTGCGACACTTCGCGCACCTCCAACGCCTGCGCGATTGCGCCTTCCACGAGCGCGGCGTGCGCGAGCGGCGCCAGCGGAACAAATAGCGCGCCGTGCTCCAATTCATCCTGCACTTGGTTCGCAACTTCGATGCTCAAGCGCGTCTTGCCTGTCCCCGGCGGACCGGTCAAGGTGACCAAACGCGTGGCGGGCAGTTGGAGCGCGCGGCTGATGACCGCGACATCGTGGTCACGTCCCAACGCGGCGGTAATGGGCGCGGGCGCGTGAAATTTCGGCGTGGGGAGAGGGGGCGGGAGCGGCGGCGGTGCTTCCGAGTGAGAAAAGGCGTTTTCGGGATGCGTTGTCCGAGCGGTGCGAGCAAAGCGCACAAACTCGTCGTGAAATTCGGGGGCGAGGGCGAGCGCGCGGGCAATTTCGCGCGCCAAGTCTTGCGAAGGAATAAGGTCGCCGGACTCGATTTTGCGAATGGTGTTGACAGAACAGGTAGCGCGCCGCGCCAAATCGTCCTGCGTCAAATCCAAGATTCGCCTGCGCCGCTTGAGCCATTGCCCAAATTCGAGTTCCATGTTTTCTACGACTTTTTATACCACTGTTTGGTATTACGTGTCCACGCCAAGTCTGATTTAATGCGGCGTGTGATGAGGAGACCCCATGAATCCTGAAACGATTTGTCTGATTCAAGAATCGTACGCGCTCTTGGCGCCCGATGCGCTGCTCTTGGTTGATTTGTTTTACGCGCGCTTGTTTCAACTGGACCCGACGCTGCGCGATTTTTTTCCGAATGATTTTGAGGCGCACAAACGAAAATTATTGGCGCTGCTCGCGCAGGTGGTCACGCATTTGGACGCGCCGGAAGTGTGGACAGGCGCGGTGCTGGAGAGCGGTCGCCGTCATCGGGCGCGCGGCGTGACTGCCCGCGATTATGACACGTTTGGCAGCGCGTTCATTTGGACACTGGAAAAAGGATTGGGGGAATTGTTTACCTTTCAAGTGCTCGGCGCATGGGTGGCGCTGTACGGTATGTTGGCAACGCTGATGCAGTCCGCCCCTGAAACAAGTTTTTATCGCGCGCCAATTCCTCCCGGCGCCACAAATCTCAGCCCGTCTTGAATCTTGGAACGATAGATTGCCTTCCGGCTTGACGGTTCATACCACTTTTGTATTACTTTTTGTGCAGGTGAATGGTATGCCATTCTCGCACCGGTTGCGGTTAAATGGCAACCAGAATTCGAAAGGAACACAAGGAGCAGACCAAAATGAAATTGCGGAAACTTTCCATCCTGGCTGGCATTTTCGCCGCCGCATTGCTTGCCTTCCTCGCGGTCGCCGCGCACGCGTCGCCGCAGGTTAACTATATTGATGTCACCACGACAGCGGACGAATGGAATGTGGTTGGCTCGGGCGCGGGCTGTTCGCTGCGCGAAGCCATAACCGCTGCAAATGAAGACGAACCATTCGGCGGCTGTCCATCGGGCAGCAACAGTGTCCGCGATTACATTATCGTACATCAAGGCACCTACAAAATTCAGATTGATGGCACGGATGGCGACCTGATGGACATTGGCAAAGGTGATTTTGATGTCAAGCACGATGTCACGATACAGGGCGTCGGCATTACCAACACGATTATTGATGCGCAAGGCAAAGACCGCATCTTTGATTTGGATCTTGGCTCGCGCGTGCGAATCCAGAGCATGACATTAAAGAATGGCGAAGCAGGCAGCGAGGTTGGCGGAGCGATTCGCGCGCGGGGTTATGAGACAAACCTGCTCACGCTGGTTGTGCAGAACAACCACAGCGGCGACGCAGCGATTTATAACAATACCGGCGACATGTCACTGCTGCGCGTCGTGGTGCAGAACAACAATCTGGGAAATGATATTGGCACGGGCGCCGGTGGTATTCATTCTTTCGGCGTACTCACCATGGACGAATCGCTCATTTATAACAATGAAGGTAGTGTCGGCGCCGGCATCTATGTCGAGAATTCGACGGTGATTACCAATTCGACCATCAGCGGCAACAAAGCCGTGTATCGCGGCGGCGGCATCGAGGTCTATAACAACAATTTCGGTATTCTCGTGGATTTGTCCAATGTGACGATTACGGACAATCACGTAGATAACGGCGGACAGTTCCATGGTTCCGGCGTCGCCGGCATCAGCAACACCAAGAACGGCTTGGTCCATGTGCGTAACAGCATCCTCGCGGGAAATGTGGACGAAGGATTTGCCAATGAGGATGACAACTCCAGAGCGCACGATTGTTGGGGCAGCTTCATCTCGGAAGGGTACAACATCATTGGCAAGAATTATAACTGCACCGGATTTACGAACAGCGTAAATGGCGACAAAGTGGGCACGGTGAATTCACCTGTGGATGCCAAGCTGAACGCATTGGCAAACAACGGCGGTTTCTCCAAAACCCATGCGCCCAAGTTGGGCAGTCCCGCGCTGGATGCCGGCAATCCAAACGGCTGCAAAGACCGCTTCGGCACTCTGCTCACCACCGACCAACGCAACTATGCGCGTCCCGTGAATGCAAACATCGGAGTTCCCGGACAACGCTGCGATATTGGAGCGCATGAATTCAACTCGCCCGGCTTTCCGACCAACACACCATCGCCCACGCCGACCAAAACATCCACACCGACCATAACGCCTTCGCCCACCGCAACCACGCCGTCGAACGCGTGCCAAAACAAACCCGCCGCGCCGCAATTGAGCAAACCGAAAGCGAACGCGCAAGTGAACAAGCCCCAAGTGAAATTGGATTGGAACGACGTGACGTGCGCGACGAAATACAAAGTGCTTGTGAAACAAGACGCCCAGAACGGACCCAAAGCGGCCAAGAAAACCGTGACCGTCTCCAACTATACAACTCAAGCGCTCGCAAAAGGACATACCTATTACTGGCGAGTGAAAGCATGTAACGCGGCGGGCTGTGCCAAGAGCAATTGGTCCTCCTTTACCGTCAAACCATAACCACCTTTTGCCCAAGCCAATACATTTTTGCGGAAACGCGTTGGACGCGTCGCTTTGACTCGCTCAACGCGTTTCCATAAACAATGAAACCTACACATGATTCGCAAACTCACACTTAGCATCGGATTGTTTGTGCTACTGGGCGTTCTCGCGCTGGGCGCGCGCGCGTATGCCGCGCCGCAAGCCAAGACGTTTAATGTCAATTACATTCTCGACGAACCCGATGCTTTTGCCGGCGATGGGAAATGTGAAAGCGCGCCTTCTGCCAAATGCACGCTGCGCGCTGCCATTCAAGAAGCGAATGCTTCGCCCGGCGCGGACACGATTGTCTTGCCTGCCAACAATACGTTCCCGCTTACGCGTTCCGGCGACGATAATTCCGCACTGAATGGCGATTTGGATATTAGCGAGAGCGTAACCATCATCGGCGGCAATTGGCAAACCACAATCATTGACGGCAATCAACTGAGCCGCGTGTTCGAAATTGTCAAGACCAGTCAGACGGTGCAGATTTCCGACTTGACGATTCAAAATGGCAAAGAGAGCTTTGAGGCGGGCGGCATCAAAAGCACCAACGGTAATTTGACCTTGACGCGTGTGATAATGAAGAACAATAGCGCAGGAACATACAGCGGGGCGTTGGGACTGAACGGCACTGTCAACATTGTTGACAGTGAATTTGCCAATAACTCGGCTCCCTACGGGGGTGTGATTTTTTCCAATTCTCAGCTCACCATTCAACGCTCTTATTTTCACAACAATGCCTCGTCAAATGCACAAGGTGGTTTGGGCCATGGCGGCGCACTTTACTTTGTCGGTAGTCCGGTGCGAATTCTCGATAGCGCCCTTCTCTACAATGATTCGTATGACGGCGGAGCGATTTACAATCGCGCGCCACTCGATATCGTGAATTCGACCATCGGCGAAAATCACGCCCTCGGCGATGGCGGTGGCATCTACAATCTCGATGGGACGGTCAACTTGTTCAACACCACCATCGCTTACAATGTTGCCGATTATGATACGCAGTACGGGGGAGACGGCGGCGGCATTTTTGTCACGGATGGTACGACAGTCTCGCTGCGCAATTCCATTCTCGGTTTGAACGTTGACAATTCGCCGCCGGGGCAATTTCCAAACAGTCATCCGCATAACTGCAAAGGCACTCTCACCACTTACGGCTATAATTTAATCAGCAACAATTACGGATGCAGCGGACCTGTCCACAATCAAAATGGCGACAGAGTGGGCAACGCGCTCTTTCAAATTGACCCACAAATAGAGAACAGCGCCAAGCCCAACGGTGGCATGACGTTTAACTATGCGCTCAAAGCGGGCAGTCAAGCGATTGACACGGGTAATCCGAACGGCTGTGCGGACCCGGACGGAAACATTTTGACTACCGACCAACGCGGCTATGTGCGCCCGTGGAACGGCGGCGTGAATGGAGTACGCTGCGACATGGGCGCGTACGAATACAATTCGGCAAAACCGACGGCGACACCGACCAATACTCCAACGAAAACGGCAACGCCAACCAAAACCAATACGGCGACGCCGACAAAAACAAACACGCCTACCAAAACAAATACGCCTACCAAGACCGCGACCAAGACCGCCACCACAGCGGCAACTGCCACCGCGACCACGACTCAAAGCGCGTGCGGCGGAAAACCTGCCACACCGAGCTTGACCCAACCCGCAAACAACGCAACCATCAAAGCCGTCAAACCCAAACTCGATTGGCAGGATGTGAATTGCGCGACAAAATATAAAGTGCTGGTGAAACGCGATGCCAAGAACGGGACCAAAGCGTTCAAGAAAACCGTGACCGTTTCGCAAGTCAAGACTACGACGCTCGACAAAGGACACACGTACTATTGGCGCGTGAAAGCGTGCAACGCGAACGGCTGCGCCAAGAGCGAATGGTACATGTTTCAGGTGAAACCCTAAATGCCGCGCGCCGACAGGATGTGGTCAGGTCCATGTACATCATCCTGTCGGCTCTCTGCAAAACGCCACATGAAGACACAAAAACTTGTGCTCACATTATGCGTCCTTGTTGTTCTGGGCGTCGCGCTCTTGAGCGGCGCATCGGTAAAGGCGACAACCATTGATTCAGGAACGACAGAAGGCAAAATTCCCGCGAA
>JAKOPZ010000239.1 GCA_029778615.1 Chloroflexota bacterium
ACCCTGTGCGCACAACATACAGAATGGCATTCACAATCAGCCACATTTCCCACTTGCGCGGGCGTCCGCGCACATTCGGCGGAAAGAATTGTTCAATCAGCAACCATTCGCTATACTTCAAGTCGGTCGGGTAGGTTTGGGTGAATTTGGTCATTCCCCAAGCTTACTCGACTTTTAGCGATTTATGAAACACTCTCTAAGTGGAGGAGTTGGCATATTTCATTTCGCGAATTATAGGTGCATGGTTCTCAATTGAAAAATCGTGCGTTGACATGTGATTCCACCAGAGATTCCTTCCTCTTTTCCTCGCATTGTGGAAGGAGCTTTCAATTAGGACAGACCGCACATCGGAGGTAATCACAAAATCTGAATGAATTTGATGGAGTTCCCCTGGCTCGATCTCAAACTTTCCTTTCTGCCATTGATCTGCCCTTGACGCGATAGTTTCCCATTCGATGATTTGGATGCCCATATTTGAGATGTAACGCTCCCGAAGCAACACGCGCGATAGTTCAGATTTTGGTGGAAGCATTTGCTTTATATGGAGCTCCCACGAAATGATCGAAAGTAAGACATCACCGCTATTTTCGATGAGAACATCCACGCTGAGCAACCATCGTCCTTCCAGTAAACTGCGACAGGAGACCTTGTGTTCAATTCTAGCGCGCGGGAATCGCTGTCTTCGTTGCACAAAGAGCATGTATGTCCATATTGCACCGACTATGATGGCAAGGATTGTGAAAAGACTTTCTACAATTTTTGTGACCTGCTCAATATCAGTTAGGGAGCTCATTTGTTTATTCTTTGATACGTGGCGTCTTCGGTAAAAAAGGATCCTTGTCATTCGCTGCCAGCATTCTCAAAGGCGCTTCCTCAAGCAATTTTTCCATCATTCTCCGCGTATCTGCAATCTGATTTAGTTTTTCATCATATAACTGTTGGCTAAATGTACGCTCGGTGACTAATGCCTGACCTCCGCCACCAAGAGAAATCGGACCCCAATTTTCTTTCCAGTATTGGTGTTCGATATAGCATTCTTTCTTTACGAGCTCGGAATACGCTTCAAGATATTTTGAAAGATCTTTCAACGCAGTCTCTCTCCAGTTAGGCGCGTTTGTGCCTTTGTCTCCCAAGTAGGTGTAAGCCACGGCAATCATGGCAGCAATATCAGTCATCTCGGCGAATATTTTTGCTCCGGTTGTCATGTCGTGGCTTTGTTCGAAAAACAAAAGAAATCTTGTTCGCTGACTTGAGTATTCCTCAAGCGCATTGTAAGCGTCGCGCAGATGTCCGATGCCGACTCTTATTTCTGCGATTGACCCTTCGTGGCTATCACTCGTACTTGCGGCTGCAAACGCCTGTTTAGCAGAGGTGAAATGAATCCTTGATATGTCAGCCATGATCGAATCAGTCTTTGACTCGAGAAGTTTGAGTGCAAATTGCGCAAGACTTATTCCGACCTTAACTGAGCTGTAAACGCTCACGATGTCCATCGGACCTAACCTCCTTCTTGCATGCGCCCCAGCTAACCAACTTGATCCAAATCGCGCCCAGCGGATAGGGAAAGCGGATAAGCGGATGAGCGCGCGTTGTTATCCGCTTATCCGCTTCAAATCCGCTAGCCGCGTTTTCACTGCGTCAGTATCTCAACAGGTTCTGCCATCATCTCGCCAACTTCATCCCAGTCATGCAACGTTTCAGGGTCAAAGTCCGCGCCGTTGGACCATTCAAGCGTGTGTGTTTCTGGATTGATGTGAACTTGATTGAATACGGCAGGGTCGCGTAATGGCTCGTACAGTTCGCCCCATAACGCGTCCCAAAAGTTGATGGTTTGTTCGGTGTTGTCATCAAACGAAACGCGTAAGGTGTAGGGTCCAACAATCTTGAAGGACTCGACGCGATAAATTTTGTGTTCCATTTTATTGCGATTATTTTTTTCTCTTTTCCAACCACCGTTCCAACGACGCAAAACCTTCACTAGACTTTTTTCCTAACAACAAACCTTCCACCCCCAAATCCTCATCCAAATCGTGCCAATGGATTCCATAGCCCGCGCTGCTGATTTCCCAATTCGCGCGTTCTTCAGTTGTGCCGTGCGCAAGGCGTGGGTACCAACCGATGGGTACGGAAATCGTGCGCCCGTCTTCTAGGTCAACAGTGAGCGTGTCATCTGTCACATAAACATTTGTGACTCTAGCCGTTACGAGGATTGGCGTTGCAGAAATCATCCCATTCCTTCCTTAACTCTTGCAAATGTTCGCGCAAGATGCGTTCAATATCACGCAGTTCTTTGCGATTATAGCCGTGATTGTCTTGAAGTGACACCACAGGGTCAAGCCAAAATTTCGCACTGAATTTTTCGCGATCAACGTGCATGTGACGCGGTTCATCGCAGTCATAGGAATAAAAGTAAATGCGATAAGGTCCGATTCGTTTTGCGGTTGGCATATTTACAAGCACGAATGATAGCACAATTCCCGATTAGGTAATATCGCCGCCTCGTGTTACACTAACTGGCGTTAGAGACAAGTTTGCATGTAGAGTCACGTCGCCGTGTTCTATGCGCTGCGTTTTCACTGCGCCGCACGAGCGATGTTTTTATTCTACGAGAGTCATTTCCCTCGCTTTTACAGTGAGCCGTCATGGCTCCAACCTTTTTCTTCTGACCCGTCTGTGTCCCCGCGGTTGTTCACATCGGAATTTTTCACCGCATCAAAAATGACGTCTCACGTTTGACCTCTCACGAAAATTATTTCGTCGTTCGTCTTCCGTCGTTCGTCATGTATTAGGAGTTTCATGAGTTTTAGTAATTTCGGTCTTGACGCGCGCCTGCAAAAAAGTGTCGCGCTGCTTGGTTTTGAACAACCCACGCCCATTCAAGCGGCAACGATTCCCGTTGCCTTGACAGGTCAGGACATTTTAGGTTCAGCGGAAACAGGCACCGGCAAAACTGCCGCGTATTTGATTCCGGTCATACAAAAAATGTTGGCGCAAAATACGCCCGCGCAAGTTGCGCCGCATTCATTGCGCGTGCTGGTGCTTGTGCCAACGCGCGAACTTGCTTTGCAGGTCGCAGAGCAAGCACAAGCATTGGTCAAGCACACCGATTTACGCGTCGCTGCAATTTATGGCGGCGTCGGCATGGTGAATCAAGAACAGCAACTCAAGCGTCGCACGGACATCATCATTGCCACGCCGGGACGTTTGCAAGACCACATGAGTCGCGGTTACGCGTCCTTTAAAGATTTGCAAGTGCTGGTGTTGGACGAAGCGGACCGCATGTTGGATGTCGGGTTCTTGCCTGCGATTCGCCGCATCGTGCGCGAATTGCCGCGCGAACGCCAAACGATGTTGTTTTCGGCAACGCTCGTCGCGGAAATTCTTTCGCTCGCGTCCGAAGTGACGCGCAAACCCGCGCGCATCGCCGTCGAAAAGACGGTGACGCCGCAAGCGATTGAACAAACGCTCTTTACCGTTCCCGAACATCAAAAAACGGAAGCGTTGCACAAATTGCTCGCGGACAATGAGATGGAAAGTGTTTTGGTCTTTGCGCGCACCAAACATCGCGCGGACAAAATTGTCAAGCATCTGAAAAAGGCAAACATACGCGCGGATGTCATTCACGGCAACCGTTCGCAAAATCAACGCGTCGCCGCGCTCGAAGCATTTCGCGCGGGCAAAGCGCGCGTGTTGGTCGCCACCGACATTGCCGCACGCGGGATTGATGTCGAAGGCATTTCGCATGTCGTCAATTACGATATGCCGATGCAAGCCGAAGATTACGTGCATCGCATCGGACGCACGGGACGCGCGCAAGCCGTCGGCAGCGCGTACACGTTGGTCACCCCGCTCGACGAAGCGCAAGTGAAAAAAATCGAACGCATCCTGAGTCAAAAACTACCGCGTCGTCGGATTGAAGGGATTGACCCCAATGCGCTCGCGTTGAATCAGCCGGACGCCGAGGCAATTCGCCGCTACGTGGAAGCGCAGCGGCAGCGCAAACCTGCAATGGCATCACGATAATGAAAATCCCGCTCGAACTTTCGAGCGGGATTTTTTGTTACGTTCGATTTTTAGAAGGGGCGTAGCGTTCGCGCTATCGCGTCGAACAATTCGTAATCGTCAACTCCGCCAAACAAAATGGTTCTGCCGTTGATGGTCGTCAGCATTTCGGCAGACTCGCCAAAGCGGTCATGGACTTGAATGCGTGCTGCTTGCATTCCACTTGGGAGCGTCCACATTTCCTCGCGCAAAATCTTTTGCTCCAAATCCGAACCGGCAAATTCTTGCTTGCGAAGTTCCAGCGCGGCTTGAGCCGATGCTGCATCATTTTTGAACACACCGACATCAATTTTTGTTTCACCTTCAGGAATCCCTTCCGCGCTCGGGACGGTGCGAGTGAATGAAAAAAATGTTGCCGAGTAAATGTACGCGTTCGCTTTTGCTTCTTCCGCAATCGGTGTCACATTCCAATTCGCGGGATAGTCAAATTCAAAACCTGCAAATTCATCACGATATGTTATGGTTTCGCCCAATTCAATTTGCGGCGCGGCAGTTGCCGGAATAAGCGTGGGCGGCGCGAGGGTTGGTGCGACAATTGTGGGGACACTTTGCGGTTGTGGAGTAGCAGGCAGAATTGTTGGTGCGACGATTGTGGCAAGAATTGGCAGTGGTGTCGGTGTTTGGGTGGTGCATCCGATGGTGCATAAAATGAGAATCAGTAATCCGAAAATAGAAATCGCTTTCACAGCATACCTCCGAAAAGTTTATCGGGAGTAAGACGTGTGAACGAATGGATGTGTTCCCACGCACGCGGCGAGTTGAGCAGAAGGTGGTTGCGACGCGTGCGTAAAAAAAAGATTTTTGCGTGTTCGGTTGCAGCAACATACAACAGTGTGATTGTCTTGCAAAACCTATGGGGGAGCGGGCGCGGCTATCAACACAATCGCAATCAGTGCCAACACCACGCCCAGTTGCTGCACGCGCGAAATTTTTTCGTGCAAAATCACGCGCGATAAAATGACAGTGGACGCGGGATACAACGACGAAAGAATGGTTGCGACATCGAGACGCCCAACCGTGCTGGCGAGGAGAAAAAAAACATTTCCGCCCGCGTCCAACATTCCTGAAAGCAGAATGATGGGCAAAATGTCGCGCGGTGGAAATGACACTTTGCGCGCGAGACCGATGAGCAGCACAACGGGAATCGAAATCCCGCGCGCAATGGCTAACGGAAAAAAGGTCGAACCTTCACCGCCTGCCAAGTCGGCGAAAACAAAAAACGCGCCAAAGCCCAAACCTGCCAGAAACGCGTATTGCAACGCACTGTCGCCATTGCTCGCGTGACTGGATTGACTCGCTAATGCAATCGCGGCGAGCGCAAGCACAAAGCCAACAAGTTTGAGCGGGTCAGGTAAACCAAGTGTGACGGCGCTAAAGAGCGCGGGAAGAGCAGCGCCGACCACAGCCGACACAGGCGCAACCACACTCGCGCGTCCAACTGCCAGCCCTTGATACAACGCGCCTAAACCGATTGTGCCGCTCAGTCCTGCCGCGATGCCCCAACCAATAATCGCCGGGGTGGGCAACGCTTCGCGAAATAGAAATCCCGCGATGAGAAGCAAAACAAGCCCACTCGTTTCGGCAAGCGCAAGGACCGCCAACACCGCTGCGCGCCGCGCACCAAGTCCGCCACAAAAATCACCCGCGCCCCAAATGAGCGCGGATGTCAAACCGAACAGGATGGAAGCGAGTGCGGGCGTCATCGGCTCTGATTTTTCATTCGTTCAAACCACGCGTCTTCAAACGCCGCGACGTCGCGAAAATAATTTTGCACCAACTGCGCGCTCGCAGGATTGGTATAGACCTCCGGCACCGGATGTTCAATCACCGACACGATTGCATCCACAACCGGTTCGACCGTTTGAATTTGCTGGCCGCCGCGTCCGCCGGGCGTGCCGCCGAGCGCATTGAGATGAAAATCTGTCGCAACGGGTCCGGGCATGACCAGCGAAACATGAATGTTGGGGTAGTCCGCGCGCAAGTCCATTCGCAGATTCGCGGTCAACGAATTCAATGCCGCTTTCGACGCGCTGTACGCGGAACGAAAGGTTGCTGTGGGCACGCGCCCGAGTACGGATGATACATTTATCAAATGTCCTTGCCCGCGCGATTGAAAATAAGGAATGATAGTTTTCATTCCATACCACGCTGATTTCAAATTCACCGCGAGCATTTCATCCAACTGTTCTTCGGTCAAATCCAAAACGCGAATGCCGATGCCGCGCCCCGCGTTATTGACCCACACATCAATTTTTCCAAAACGTTCGAGCGCCGCGTCGCGCAAACGTTCCACCTCTGCGCGTTGTGTTACATCGGTTGGAACGACGAGAATATTTTCCCCGCATTCGGACGCGACGTGGTGCAATTTTTCGACCTTGCGCGCGGCGAGCACCAGCGCATCTCCCATCAAAGCCAGCCGTTTCGCCAACGCCGCGCCGATGCCTTCACTTGCGCCGGTGATAACAATGACTCTAGCCATGTGATTCCTCGTGAATCCTTCCCCCACGTTTCAATTTTTCAATCCGCCGCGCCAGATACGGTGAAAAATAGCCCGCGTATTTTTCCCACAGCGCGGGATTGCGCCAATCACTCCCGCGCACCACATGCCGGCAATTTGGCGCGCCGCAGTGACATTCAAATTCATCATACGCGCTGCCGTCGCTCATCGCGTAATCGAACGTGATTTCTTCGGCGGGCGCAATGTCGCGCATCGCGACGAGACCAATTTGTCCGCTCAAACCGCAATTCGGGTCGCACGAATGATTCACGTAATCGCCCGGTCCTTCACTCGTGGCGACCATGAACAAATCTTCTTCGACTTGAATGCTCAGGCGGCGCAAGCGGTCGGGCAGGGCATCAAAATTTTCGCGCGTTACGATTTCGCCGCCCCACATTGCCACCAGTTCGTCGCGTGCGATGGGTTCGCGCGCAAACACACCGTACTGCAAGTGTCCAATCATGCGCGCCTCGGCTTTGGGCGCGAGATAACACGTCGGTTGGTTCAACATATTTTTTCCCCGAATAAAATTGAGCGCATAGCTTATTCGCAAACGCGCGCATGTCAATTTCCAAAAAAAATGACGCAAAGGATTGTCTCCTTTGCGTCAAGGTTTACGGCGTGGCTTTGCGTCGCGTCTTTTGCGCGAGCCAACGAATGCCTAGTCCCACCGCGAGCGCGGCGAGCAAATAGGGCAGCAGCACCACCGCGAACCAAATCGCAAGGTTGACAACGCTTTGAAACAAACTCGTCTGCACGCGCACGGCGGACTGGACCGTTTCGTCGGGGTGCCACACAATTGGCGTGGGCGACGGTGTGACGGTGGGCGTCCCCGTCGGCGCGGGCGTCGGCGCGGGCTCGTTCAAATCTACGGCGATGGTGGAAAAGGAACTGCGCGCGTTCAACGCATTCAACTTGCCTTGAATTTGTTCGATTTGTCCTTCGACGCGCGTGAGCTCGGTGTTCACACTCAACGTCTCGGTCATTGTCGTCGCGCGATTCAAGAAATCGCGCAGGCGCGCAGCGGTTGCTTCCAAATTTCGCAAACGCGATTGCAAATCCACAAATTGTTCTGTGACTTCGGCGGAGGATGTCGTATCCTGCTCCACGCGCAGCGCAACATGCCGCACCATATTCAACGCCTCTTCGAATCGCTCAACGGGAACGGCGATGGAAATCTGCGCGCCTGTGCGGTCGCCGACGCCAAACGTACGGCTGCCCACAACATAGCCGCCAACATCCGACGCGATGCCGGTAATTTGAAAAATCGCCGTTTGCGCGTTTTGCACGGTGAGCGCGAGCTGCGCGTTCTTGATAATCTTGCGGTCAATCGGTTCCACACTGCTCGGAATGAGCGCGCCGCTGTCATCGCCGGGAGCGACGGTTGCCGCAGGCGCTTGTGTTGGCGCGGGCGCGCTGGTGGGCTGTGCGGGCGCGGCGGTGGGCTGTGCAGCGCGTCGTGGTGCGCTGGTGGGTGGGGCTGTGGTTGGTGCGGTCGGTGCGCCGCAGCCAATGGCGACAACCAGAATCAAAAACAAGCAGAGAGCAAAGCCAGTGAGAGTGGGTCTTGGGGTGGAACGAACAGACATGCTAAACCTCCGCGAGAGAAATTTTTGCGGCGTGTGATACGCGGCATGTCTCTGCTATAGCGGAGGCGCGGTTGCGTTTCAAGCCACAGCTGCGCGACAAACGTGTACCAGTTGTGTACCATTTGATGTAACACGCGCTTTTCAATTGAATTTGCGCGGCGATTATGCTACACTTGGCGCGCTCTGATGAAACCCGTCTCTTGGCTCCTCGCGTTTTTCTTTCTTCTTTTACTTTGCGGCAGCGTCTCGGCGATACATGCCGCGCCGTCCAACTCGATTCTTGTCGTCGGCGTTTACTATGACCCGTTCATGACCGGCGAAGCGTCCGAAGCAATTCAAATTCAAAATATCACCGCGTCACCGATTGATATTTCCGGCTGGAAATTTTCGGATGGCGAAGGCACCGTCACCTTGCCCGACGGCGCGATGCTGGACGCGCATCAAAAAATTTGGCTGAGCAAATCGGCAGTCGCGTTCGTAAGCGAATTTGGTTTTTTGCCCGCGTACGAATACGGCGGCAATACCGACGCGCGCGTACCCGACATGTCCGGCAGCGCGCCTTCATTGACCAACACGGGCGACCAAATCATTTTGAAAAATAGCGCGGACGAAATTGTGGATGCAATGGTTTATGGCACCGCGACATTGAATGCGCCTGACTGGAACGGCGCGGCGGTGCAGCCGTACGAATTTGGCAGCGCGTCCAAAGAGGGACAAATTCTTTTCCGCAAAATGCTCGAAGCGACCGGAATGCCCGTCGCCGATACAGACACGCAAAACGATTGGGCGCAAGATACAAGCGACAATGTGCTCGGAAAAAAAGTAGAATACCCCGGCTGGGACCGCGACGAATTTTTTCAAACCGTTAAAGCGAACGACAACGCGTCCATCAAATATTGTGTCGCGCCCGACCATTTATACGCGTGTATGAAAAGTGAAATCGTCCGCGCGAGCGAAACGATTTCGATGGAACTGTACACGTTCGACCAGGCGTGGTTGATTGATTTGGTCACCAAACGTTTGGACGCGGGCGTGCGCGTTTCTGTTTTGCTGGATGGCAGTGTGTTGGCAGCGCAGGGCAAATGGGGTTGTTCACAAATCGAAGCGCACGGCGGACAATGTTGGATTCTCGCGAGCAAGCCGCAATCCAATATCCACAAACGTTACGAAAATCAACACGGCAAGTGGGCGGTGTTTGACCACGCGCGCGTCGCCATCGGTTCCGAAAATTTGGGCGACGATGCAATGCCCGCCGACGACAAAAAGAATGGCACGTTTGGCACACGCGGCGGATTTCTCTTTACCGACAGTCCGACCATTGTGAACGCGGCGCAAAAAATTATCGAGCACGATTTGGACCCCGCGCATCATGCCGACGTGCGGCGTTGGGGCACCAACACGGATGATTTTCCGCCGTATGGTTTTGTGCCAAATTATGACGACGGGGGCAATCAATACAAAATTCAATTCCCGACTCCGTTCGAAGCGAGTGGCGCGTTTCCGATTGAGCTCGTACAGTGTCCCGACAATTGCGCGCGCACGAGCGATGCGTTGATTGGGCGCGTCAACACATTGGGCACGGGCGACGCGTTATTGGTTGAACAGCTGTATGAATACACGTACTGGGGCGCGGGGAAAAGCAATTCCGTCGCCGACCCGAACCTGCGGCTCGCCGCGTACATTGCGGCGGCGAAACGCGGCGCGCGCGTGCGCATCTTGCTCGATTCGTTCTATGACATTTTCAGCGACCCGCGCAGTAATTATCAGACCTGCGCGTATGTAAATTCTCTGTCCGCCCAATACAACATCGAATGTCGCATGGCAAATCCGGCGGGGCGCGGCATTCACATGAAATTGGTCTTGATGAAAAAAGGCGCGACGGGTTTGGTCCATCTCGGCAGTATCAACGGTTCCGAAACGTCCAACAAATTGAATCGCGAACTCGCTACGCAAGTGGAATCGCTCGCGGCGTTTCAATATTGGCGCGCCGTGTTTGATTACGATTGGTCAACGAGCGATTTTGCGCCGCATCGAAGTTATTTGCCGTTTCTCTGGCGCAAGACGCAATAAAAGGCGAGTTTCATAAGCGATGTCAACTTCCATTCGCAAGTCTCGTGAACAAGTGGTTGAGGCGAAATCGCACCAATAACTCAAGTCTGCGTTTGCGGACTGTAACCGCGCAACGTGCGTGGGTGTAATGTGTGTAGGCACGTTTTGCGAATTTGTTGCAGCGAATTCCATTCGCAAACTGACCCCAGAGTGAAATGCCCCGTTCTAACTAGTTTCCATCCGAAAACCCCTCTCCAGCCAGGAGAGAAGCGAACCTTAAGAAATGAAGCAAAATGAGCCTACTGCGGTAGAATCTGCGGTTACCACACCAAAGATTCCAGCTCTCAGGAGGCTCGATGCTAATTGTAGCATATCCGTGTGATGAAACATTTTTGGACCGTGCGCCCTTTCTGCTGCAGATTGACT
>JAKOPZ010000240.1 GCA_029778615.1 Chloroflexota bacterium
CCGTTGGCCGCAGTGGACCTAGGATCAAACAGTTTTAGGCTGTTGATCGCTCGCGAAGAAGGTGGACAGATTGTGCCGATCAGCACGCATCGCGAAGGCGTGCGGTTGGCAGCGGGTCTAGATCGAGATAGCGCACTGTCGCAAGTGAAGATTGAAGAAGCGTGCGAAGCGCTCATGCGTTTTCGCGAACGGCTGGCATCAATTCCGGCTAGCCGCGTACGCGCAGTGGCAACCAGCACGTATCGAGTTGCGACCAACCGTGACGCGCTACTTCGCGCGTCGGTTGACGCGCTTGGTTTGCCCATCGACATCATTTCCGGCCCGGAAGAGGCGCGGCTTATTTATCTCGGATGTGCGCACACGCTGCCGTGGAGCGAGCAAGAGCGCCTCATTGTTGACATCGGCGGCGGATCGACAGAGTTCATCGTAGGTCGGCGCTACGAGCCGGAATTAACCGAATCGTTTCAGCTTGGCGCGGTGACGTTGTCGCAGCATTTCTTTCCGGGCGCGACGGTAACGGCAAGCGCATTTCGTAAGGCCGAAGTGTTCGTTCGGACGCGCCTTGAAGTTTTGCAAGCGCGTTACAAACAGGGCTGGGATGTCGCCTATGGTTCCTCCGGCACCATCCGAGCGATCTACGAAATCATTACTGAAAACGGATTCGGGCAGAGCATCACGATTGACGCGATGCTGCGCCTGAAAAGCGCGCTGATTGACGCCGGTCAGATGAGCCGCATCGAACTCTCTGCGCTCAAATCGAGTCGCGCGCCAGTGCTGCCCGGCGGGCTCGCGATCTTGCTCGGACTCATGCAGGAATTAAACGTCGCCACGATGGAGCCGTCCGAAGGCGCGCTGCGGCTGGGAGTGGTCTACGACATGCTGCATCGAAGTGATGCGCCGACAAGCGACGATCCGCGCACCATCACCGTTCAGCGTTTGCAACGACGGTACGGGGTTGATGTCGAACAAGCGCAGCGCGTCAACGCGTTGGCGCAAACATTTTGGAGGCGCGTGGACGGCAGAGATAGCGCCTCGCCCGATGCACTCCTGTCGTGGACGGCATCTATACATGAAATCGGCATGGCCATTGCGCACGAGGACTATCACCGGCACTCGGCGTATGTGATCGAGCATTCCGACATTTATGGCTTCTCGGAGCAAGAGCGCGACGCGCTTGCCTTGTTGGTGTTCGGTCACACGGGGTCACTCAAAAAACTTGACCGCGCGGCGCTCTCGCGAAAGCAAATCGGACGATTAATGTGCATTCGCCTTGCTGCGCTTTTTTGTCACGGTCGCGTCGAGCAGTCGCCCATTGCAACGCTCGATACGAGCAACGACTCCTTCGAACTTCGTGTCAGTGCCTCGTGGCTTGCAGAACGACCGCTGACTGCGTATTTGTTAGAGGAAGAAGTCGCGCGCTGGACCAAATTTGGTGTGTCACTCACGCTCGCCGTTCGCCCCTCCTAAAAAAATGGCCCGCGTCGTACTGAGGCGGGCCAAACGAGAGATTTCAGGAAGCAGCGGCAGGGCATCCGACGTGTTTGCCGGATGCGCTGCGCCTTCGCGACACAGCGAAGGCTGCCAATCCATGCGACGCTTTGCAACGATTCGTACGAAGCGCCATTGGATGAGACACAAACCACAAGAGCCATGTTACGGACGCAAAGTTACGCGTCTGTTACGCAATCCGCGCGCAACGTCACAAAGCTGAATTAGAAACGTCACGCGGTTGTAACGCTTGA
>JAKOPZ010000033.1 GCA_029778615.1 Chloroflexota bacterium
ACGCGCGGAATATCAAACGTTTCACGAATCGCCGCGAACGTCTCGGCTTGTTTCACCGTATCAATTCCCAAATCGGCTTCCAAATCCAAATCGAGGTCGAGCATCTCACGCGGGTAACCAGTTTTCGCTGCGACAATATCCAAAACTTTTTCAGTAACCATGTCGGCGAGAGACTGGAGACTGGAGACTGGAGATTGGAGACTGGCGACTGGCGACGGTTCACTAAGGACTGTTGACTGTTGACTGTTGACTGTTGACTGAACCAAATCGGGTCGAAATTGTTTTACAAACTCCACCGCGCGGCGCAGGGTCGCGTAATCGCGCAATTTCAAATTGTCCTGTCGCGCAATGTTGAATTCTTCGCGTAATGCGGCGAATGTTTCTGCTTGCTTGACCGTATCAATCCCCAAATCCGCTTCCATGTCCAAATCGAGGTCAAGCATTTCGCGCGGGTAGCCCGTTTTTGCGGCGACAATGTCCAAAACTTTTTCGGTGATGGAATCTACAACAGGAGATTGGAGACTGTTGACTGTTGACTGTTGACTGATAACTATCTGCTCATGCCCATTCTCTTTGATTGGAGTCGGTTCCGCTTTCGGCGTGACGATTTCTGTTTTCACCACAATAGGTTCAACGCGCGTTTCAATTTTCGGCGCGGCGATTTCAATTTTTGGCGCGATAGGAATCGCTTCACGCTCCACGCTCCACGCTCCTCGCCTTTCGTTCGTCGTCCGTCCTTCGTCGTTCGTCACCCCAACGCGCACAATCGGTCCCGTCCCGTACTGCCACGTACTCGGCGCGGGAACGTGTTTTGGCGCGCCTTGCGCGACGATTCGCAAATTGCGTTTCACCACTTCGGTTTCCGCGAACTCGTAACCGCTCACATCCGCGAGCCATTTGTTGTAGAGCGATTTGTTGTCAATGCGATTCAGCGCGCCGGGAATTCGGCGTGTGAGCGTCATGGAAATTTGCGAACCAAAGCCCGCCGCGAGATGCAGCGCGTAATTGACGTTGTACCGTCCGCCGCGCGACAAATTCAAGCGTCCGAGCTCCTCATCCACCTCTTTGTAATTTGGCACGGGCGGCACAATGCCGTATTCCAAAATTTTTGTCGCAATTACATCTTCAATCCCCACGCCCATCGGATGCCCG
>JAKOPZ010000241.1 GCA_029778615.1 Chloroflexota bacterium
CTAAAGATGCAACCATTCTGAGTGAGGCAGAACGTTGGCAAATCCGCGATGTAGTTACTCTGGATAGTGATTGGTCCCGGGCAGATGGGTTCAACGTTTATACTCCCCTGTGACAAATCAACAGTGCCATTCGTGATGTAGTTCACTCCAAATTGCGCCAACCCCCTCTGTTTTTTTTCGCGCTCTTTTGCTACAATGGCGCGCGTGAAACTTGTCCAATTCTGGCGACCCAACATCGGCTATCGCGTCGGACTCGTGCGCAATGAAAATGTCATTGACATTACCATGCCCGATATGGGTTTGAAAACCACCAACGATTTCATCGAAAACGCCGCCGCCGGCGGCTTGACGCTCGCGCAATTTGTCGAACAAGTGTTGAACGCGCAGCCGCGCGCGGTGTACGCGTGGAGCGAACTCGACATGCCGCGCGATTTGTATGCGCCGCATCTCGCGCTGCCGCTGCTGCCGCCCGAAGTGTGGGCAGCGGGTGTGACGTACCAACGCAGCGCAGAATTTCGTGATAACGAGACGGGCGAAAGCATTTACGACCGCGCGCACAACGAAGCGCGTCCCGAAGTTTTTTTCAAAGGCAGCGTCACGCGCTGCGTCGGTCCCAATCAACCGATTGGCGTGCGGCGCGATTCACGCTTTACCGCGCCCGAACCGGAACTCGCGTTGGTCATCGGACATCGCGGCGAAGTGATTGGCTACACCATCGCGAACGACGTGAGCGCGTGGGACATTGAACGCGATAATCCGCTCTATTTGCCGCAGTCGAAAATTTTTCGCGGCGCGTGTGCGTTGGGTCCAAGCATCGTCACGCCGGACGAACTGCCAAATCCGTACGCTGTGGACATTCACTGCCGCATCACACGCGACACGAAAATAATTTTTGAAGAGTCATCCAACACTGCGCGTTTGAAACGCACCTTTGAAGAACTGCTCGAATATCTCTTGCGCGACAATCCTGTGCCCGGCGCGAGCGTTTTGTGTACGGGAACGGGCATTATCGTACCGGAACAAGCCGCGCTGCGCGAAGGCGACATCGTAGAAATCGAAATTCCACCCATTGGCGTATTGCGGAATCCGGTGAAACAGTGGGGCGAACGCGCGTCGTGATACAATAGGCGTGAGGGCACTCCTTTGATTCGCACACACACAAACGCGCATCCGTCCGTCCAACACGAGGGAGAAAATTCATCCCCCCGCGACGCGTCCTTCGAATTGTTTCAAGAGTTGTACGAGTACAAAGGACGCGTCCTTTTACCTACGAATGGCTCGCCGCTTGCGCCTGCAACGGAAGCCGTATTCCTTTGTCAGATTCTTTTCCTCCAATTCTTGACGCACCGCGCGCCTGCGCGGAAAAACGCCACTTTGATACTCTCTCGTCATTCACCTCAAACATTTTATCGTGATGCGCTGGCACCGCTGCTGCAAAAATGGTTTCCGACATTTGAAAACGACGCGGTAGAACTGGACGCGCGTTTGTTGTACGAATTGATGGAATCGTTCGACAGGCATCATTGGGATTTGAGCGCCGATTCCATACGCCCCTGGCTGCTTGGTTACGTGTACGAACGTTGGATCAATCAACGCGAATCGGGTTCGTACTTTACGCCCGATTTGTTGGCATATAACATCGCACAACTTGCGATCCACAGTTGGCTCGCTACGCAAGCGGAGATTGATACGGGAATAGTGACCGAACTGCGGGAGGCGCTACGCAATAGAGGAATAATTTCGTCTCGAGCGCGCGAATGGTTATGCACGCAACTCGACACGGTGCGAATTGTCGACTTGAGCATGGGGGGGGGCATTCCTCGTTGCGGCAACACGGGTTTTGTTTGAACTACGGTCCAAGTTTTTTGCGAGCTCATTCGCGCGTGAGCACACCCTCAAACATATTTTTGCAAACAACATTTATGGCACCGACATTTCAAACCATGCGCGCCGCGTTGCCCAATTACGACTCTGGCTGCTGGGTTTAGAAATGAATGCACTCGATGACTCATTTTACTTGCATGCGTTTTCCCACCTACAAATTGGCGACGCATTGGAATTGCCAGAGCCAGAGGCAAAATCTGTGCAATTGCGTCTACTCACTGAACAACGCACCCAGTTTGCAAGTCCAGCGGAGAAAGTCGAATTCGACATTTGTGTTGGGAATCCGCCCTTCATCGCGTTGAGCCAGAGGAGCACGGTCTCAAATAAAGAGCGCTTGGTAAAACAATGGAATGAACACCATACGCAGTACGCGGTCACGCCGACCATCGACCTGTCGAATTTTTTTATCTTGCACGGCATCGAGCGCTTGAAACCGAATGGGGTTCTCGCCTATATCACCTCGCGTAATTTTTTTGATACACGTTACGGTGACCCAATTCGACGCTACTTGACGGAACAAGTAGATTTACAAAATGTTATCACACTGCACGACCATCCTTTCACACAACTTGGCATCAAGGTCAAAGCCAATACCGTTATTCTTTCGCTTGTCAAACGCGCACCGCAGCCAGCGGTTCATTTCCAGCATCTCACCTTCTGGGACGAACCCCTTGCAAGTACGAATGGGACAACAATCTCTCGTCACTCGCTGCAAACTTCAAACAATTGGACCAACGCTCTCTTTGACGATCCCCTGCGCGCGGAATTGCGCGCACGTATGACTCATACGATTGGAGAATATGCGCGCGTCAAAATGGGCGTGAAATCGGGCTGCAATTCTTTTTTTCTCATCCGCGCCGATGCTGCTGCATATAAACAACTTGCCGCCATCCCCGGAGCGCTCGTACCCGCAATAAAAAATTCGCGCGAGATACGTGGATTTCTGTTACCCAAAGAAACGCCCTATCGGTTTTTGAATTTGTCTGTTCAAGTGAGTGGATTAGAACAGGGCCTTTTAGGTGAAAAATTCAAGAATCCACTTGCCGCCTATATTTTTCAGGCGGGGATCAAATACCGATGTGCAAAGTGTCAACAGCGCGCAGAACAACAACATGAAACTCATCCTGAACGTTTTCCACATCGCGGCATGTGTAAAGATTGTGAACAATGCCGTCAACATGGCGCATGTGACCGACCCGTTGACCGTTTATCCACACAAGGACATTCGCCCGCGTGGTACACCTTATCTTTGGGTGAACCGCCATTGATTGCGGTGCAGTGCATTGTGGATACCGAGATCGGCGTTTTTTTGAATAGTGAACGCGTCTATGTCACCGATCAATTTCAAGTGATTGATACGCCGCAAAATCCAGAAACAGGTTGGGTCCTCTTCTTGTACTTGCAGAGCCGCGTTTCGCATTTTCTTTTAGAAGGCAGCGGTTTGCATCGCGCACGTTACGACGGCAGTTTCATGCTCAAAATTCAAGTCGAACATTTACGCGAACTTGGCTGCCCCGATTTTGGAAGACTCAACGCGCAACAGAAAAAGACTTTGCTCAAGCTCTTGGGAAAATTTTCTGCGGTGACCAATCGCAAATCCGTCGCGGTTCAAAATCTACGCGATGAATTGGATGAAGTATTCCTCGAGGTGTTGGAATACCCACAGGCAGAACGGGTCCAAGTTCAAACTGCATTGCGCGCCGCATTGGAAGAATCGATTCGTTTTCGCTGGGTCAAAACGCGGACTCGGCTCGCAGAACGCGAGAGGAATGGAAATGGAGATTGACTTGGGCGGATTGACCGCACTGGTTTCTGATTATTTGCTAGCCGCGCGCTCAATCCCCATTCAGGACCCGCAAGAGCGGCAAGGCAATAGCAAACTCTATGAAAAAGATTTGGAAAATTACTTTCGTGCGCGTGGGTTTGATTTCAAACGCAATGATAGCGAGAGTCCCGATTTCGGAGACCCACTAAATGTGGATGTCAAGACGATTCGTTTTGATCGTTTAACCAAGACATTCAGTGTTGCCCCTCTATCCATCGATGAAGCCATAACAGGCGTGTTACCCTATCGAATGATTGTGTTGATTTGGAAGTATGATTCCGACAACAAACGAGGTTATCCTGTGGACGCACTCATCGTACCCAAAGAAGCGAAAACAGTTTTAACCAATTGGAGTTTCAAGGGAGTTGTTCATTAGCCGTTGGGTCACCCGCAGCCGATGAAAATGGGCAGTGGTATGGCAAATTTGAAATTTGCCATACATTTTCAGAG
>JAKOPZ010000242.1 GCA_029778615.1 Chloroflexota bacterium
CACGACCCGATGCAGCGTGTCACGATTCCCGATATGTTGAAATGGATTGAGCGGCAAACCGATGAAACGTTTTTACAATCCGATTTTGTGCCGGTGCCGTGTTGTTTCCCAACATGCAATTCCGTGACCTATGCGTTCATTGATGGCGATACCGTTACGCCATTGACGCGCCTGTTGAATGTGGACGATTATCTCGATTACATTTCCAATCGCGTCATGCCCGATTTCGATAGCGCGATTCAAACCGCGCTCGAAGGATTGTGGTCGTCGTCTGCAGTGCCGGGTTCCGAAAAAGCGGCGCAGCAATTTGCGTTGACGTGCGCGGCGTGCGGCTTGCCCGATGGCGGACTCGACCTGGGCGAATTGTCACAACACATGTTCGGCGTCATGCTCCAAGATTTCATGGACCCGTGGACGTTCAATCAGAAAAATCTGATGAAATGCTGCAAAGAAATTTTGCTGCCCGACGGCAAGCAAATTCCGTTCTGCGCGTACAACAATGTCGGTTACCGCGAACAAGCGCGCGCGCAGCTCGCGGCGCGTCAACGCGCGCGCGCGAACGCGGAACGCGCGGGGCGCGAATATACGCCCGAGCCGCTGACGTTTTCATTCGCGCAGCCGTTCGCGCATCGGAATGGGAATGGCAAATCATGAGTGCGCTCACGTTAGAACCCCAAGTTTTGAAACAATGCTGCGCCGCGCTGTACGAAAGCGAATGGGCGCGGCTGCTTTTGGGCGAAACATTTCATCCCGGCGGCTTGGCGTTGACCAAACGTTTAGGGGAATTGCTCGCGCTGAATTCCCACGCGCGCGTTTTGGACGTGGCATCCGGGCGCGGCGACAGCGCGATTTTTCTCGCGCAAACGTTTGGCTGCGAGGTTGTGGGCGTTGATTACAGCGCGCACAATGTCACGGTCGGGCGCGTCGCGGCAGAACGCGCGAACGTGACGGAACGCGTGCGTTTCGAGCAAGCGGACGCGGAGCAATTGCCATTTGCGGCGGAAACGTTCGACGCCATTGTGTGCGAATGTGCATTCTGCACATTTCCCACCAAAACCGCCGCCGCGGCGGAATTTGCGCGCGTGCTGCGCCCCGGCGGACGCGTCGGGTTGAGCGACTTGACGCGGGATGGCGAATTGCCGTCGGAACTCGATACATTGTTCGGCTGGGTTGCGTGCATTGCCGACGCGCAACCCATCGAGCGCTATACCGCGTATTTGCAAAGCGCACACTTGGATGTGGAATGGGTTGAACCGCACAATGATGCGCTTGTCGCATTGGTGGATGAAATACGCGGAAAATTGTTGGGCGCACAAGTGTTGACGAAATTGGGCAAGCTCGATTTTCCGATTGACGATTTCAGTCAAGCCCATCACATTGCGCGCGCTGCCACGCAAAGCATTCGCGAAGGGAAATTAGGATACGCGCTGATTGTGGCAACCAAGCTCAGCCATTGAGTGGTCGCTGCAACCCTGCGGCGACGAGGAACTCGGCGCGCAGGGCAGGGTCATTCGCAAAGTGCCCGCGCCACACCGTCGAACGCGTCAGAGGCGAAACTTCGCGCACGCCGCGCATTTGCATGCAAAGGTGATGCGCTTCGAGGTACACCGCGACACCGTGCGGCGCGAGAATCGTTTCCAGCGTGTCCGCAATCTGCTGCCCAATCCGTTCTTGTACGGCGAAACGTTTTGAGTACAAGCGCACGAGCCGTGTCAATTTAGAAAGTCCGATGATGTGTTCGTGCGCGATGTACCCGATATACGCGCGTCCGTAGAACGGGAGCGCGTGATGTTCGCACAAACTGAAAAACTGAATCGGACCCTCGACCACTTGGGCGAGGCGGCAATCGGGTTCCCCGCGACATTCGGTCTCGAAAACCTTGAGCAGTTTCGGGTCGCCTTCGTATCCTTCGGTAATGTCCATCAACGCGCGAATAAAGCGGCGCGGCGTGTCCACCGTAGCGGGCGTTTCCAAGTCCATCCCCATCGCGCCAAAAATTTCCGCGATGTATTTTTCAAATTGCGCAATTTGCGCGATTGACAAGTTGCGGCGATTGACTTGCATCGCCGCATCCAATTCGTCGTCGTCCAATTCGTGATGAATGTGATTTTCCATGTGACTCCTGAATCAGGGTTGATACACCCGCGTCTCGGGTTTGAACGCCGCCCACGAAAACCAAAAATGATTCACGGCAACGATGGGCGTCAATTGTTTGCCTTGCAATTTTCCGCTTACCGCTTGTCCCAACACATTCCATTCACTGTTGGTTTGTTCATCAATGATTCGTCCGCCATCGAGTTTGAAGGTGAGCGTGTCGCCGTCAAGTTCACGCGCATACGCCGCGCCCGCGCCCACATCGCGTCCACCGGCAATCGTTCCCGCATCGAGCGCGGACGCCGTTCCCGCTTGCCAGAATACGACAATTGGTTTACCACCCACCATGTCGTTGACGACCTGCACCTTTTGTAAAATGTCGTACGGATACGCCACCGCGTCGCCGTTCCAATCCACTGTCAACACGCGCGCGACGGGCGCGAGCTGCCCCGGCGTCGTCGGACCGCGATAGAGAAACGGCGGAGTGTTGACGTCGTCGTAACCCACATAGGGATTGCGCCCATACGCGCGCGTGAATCCGGTTTCACGCGACAGCACCTTTCCATTCGGATGCGTGTTTTTGAAATCGTTCCACGCAATGATAGCCGCAGGCACAAAGTTGAGTTGTGTTCCCACAAGTTCGCCCACAATCGCTTCGCCTGTCGCCTGCTGCCACCACGTTTCCGTTTGACGGTCGTACATAACAAGATTGCTGTAACGCAAACGTCCTGTTGTTCCGAAATCCAATGTGCGCCCATTGACCGCACGTTCAAACGCAATCGCCGTATTGCACAAGGGACAAAAAGTAACAATCACGGGAACGCCGCCGACGGTATCATTGACGATTTCGTGCCACGTCAAAATTTGCAGAGGATACGCGCGCGCGTCGCCGTTTTGTTCGAGCAAAATCACCGGCTCATTCGGTTTGAGCCACGCGTCCGCTTCGCTCACGCTGATGAATTTTGGCGCGTCAATCGCGGGAATGCCGTCTTTGGGCGGACCGCCGGAAAAAATTTCCGCATACGGTACGATGTGTTTGGTGAAATCGGTTTTGAATTCGGCGGCGCCGGGCGGCGGATTTTCGGGCGGTAAGAGTTTGATTGGATTTATCGCGTCGTTCGACGCGGCGCGGGTGGGTTCATTCGTTTGCGTTGGTGCAGTTGTTTCAGTCAAGGGCGCGAGCGTTACGGTGGGCGTTGCGAGGGTTGGCGCGCAGGCAAAGAGAAATACAACACTGCTGAGCCACACCATTTTGCTAAAGCGATAACGTTTGACGCGCATGTTTGCTCGTTCGTTTTCTAACGCGCGCGAGATGCGTACATCTATTGTACGCATCTCGCAGTGGAACGAATCTATCGGCGCATGTACCACGCAAACACAAGCCCCGTTACCGCGCCGTAAATCAAATGTCCCATCAAACTCATCAAATTCGCGGTTGTGAATGCTGCGCCAAACTGTAGTCCCATGCCCATCATCGTCGGCATAATCATCAAAGGACCGAGAACCCACCACACCGCGCCGTACACGAGACCCCACACGAGACCCATTTGGAATGTGCGGCTCATCGGACCAAATATCAAACCGAATGTCGCGCCGATGAACGCGCTGATGAGCATGTGAATGCCAAACCCGACGATGGGCGAATCACTCCCTGCCATACTCGCGATGACGGGTAACATTCCCATCATCGCCATCAACATTCCAAAGACGATGCCGCCGGCAATCCCGCCGACGATGCCGCCAATGACGAGTTTGCTCCATTCCGCTTGTCGTTGTTGGATTGCTTGCATTTTTTTCCTCCTTGAGTTTTTGGTTTTAACAAGACAGAGGATACTTGAAACGGGGGCAAAGGTATGTAGGCGAGATTACAATGTGATGGATTTCACACGAATTGCGGACAGCGCGATGTAAGCTATATCACAGAGCGCGCGCGTGTTTACATGTAGATTGGAATGGTTACGAAAACCGAACCAGAGGAATTGCAAATGATTTTTGGCGATACACTCAGCCGCGTTTGGAATCGCGGGCTCGATGCGTTCGCGCGGGTTGACACGCGCGCGGCATTGAACGATGGGATTGAAACCGAAACACAAGCAAGCCGCGCGGTGGCGCTCGAATTGCGCGCGAGGATGAACGAATTGAAAGCGTTGGCATACGACGCCGAGAAAAATCAATTCCATTATCGCGCGGTGCGCGACAGCGCGCAGTATGTTGAATTGCAAAAGTGCGCCGCGCGTTTGGCAACGTTTGACCCGTCAGCGCTGACGATGGACAATGAACGACTCGCGTTTTGGGTAAATGTGTACAATGTGTTGATGATTCACGCGGTCATTGCGTTTGAGATTCAAAATACAGTGTGGCAGGACAAGGGATTCTTTCGCCGCGCAGCGTATCGAATCAACGGCTGGCGCGTGAACGCGGACGAAATCGAACACGGCATCTTGCGCCGCAATCGCCTGCCGCCCTACATGCCATTTCCCGTTTTTGCTTCGCATGACCCGCGTCGCGCGTGGGCGCCGTCAAAGGTGGACGCGCGCATTCACACCGCGCTCCATTGCGCGTCGCGTTCGTGTCCGCCCATCGCCGCGTATGCGCCCGCGCAGCTGGACGCGCAATTCGATTTGGCGGCGCGCGCGTTCGTGAACGCAACGACGCAGCTTGAAACGCGCGCCGCTGAACCAACTCTCCTCACGCTCTCGCCCATTTTCAAATGGTACGCGCAAGATTTTGGAGGAAGGGAAGG
>JAKOPZ010000243.1 GCA_029778615.1 Chloroflexota bacterium
AGCCTGAAACAGGAACACCCCGGACATTGAAAAGATGACGAATAGAACAAGACGCTGGAAGTCCATGGTGGGCTTTCAGTTAGAGGTTAGAAGAAACGGGACGCGCCGCAGACGTTTGCGTAGTCTGCGCGGCGCTTTTTTCTGGAACAGGATCGTAGCCGCCAGCATGCCATGGGTGGCATTTGGCGAGGCGCTTCGCGCCCATAGCTGCGCCGCGAATCACACCGTAAGAACCAATGGCCTCAGCGGTGTATTCGGAGCAGCTCGGAAAAAATCGGCAGCGCTGTCCGAGCATCGGACGAATGCCGTATTGATACGCTTTTATCAAGCCAAGCGCGACCGTGCTAGCCGGGTTGGCGCGCTCAGCCTTGGCGCGCGAACTGTGGCCGTTCACGCGATCACCTGTTTAGATGGAGTTTGCGGAGTTTGCACAGGCACGACATTGCTCGGATTGCTTGCGACATTCGCGCCGCGAGACGTGGCGAATTTGGAAACTTCACGATCAAGCGCGCCCGTCCATTCAGCAATCACAGCTGGGACATCTTTGGGCTTTATCGCGGTACTCAAGCGAACCACGTATTGCATATCAGGCAATACGGCCTGACGCAGACGAAACTGTTCGCGAATCCGACGCTTGACGGCATTGCGCAGCACGGAAGTGCGCGCGTTTTTCTTACCGATCATCATCCCGAGCCGGGGGCGCGCGGCGCGCTGGGCGTCGCCATCAGCCGCAACAACGTCATCCGCTCGTCGATAGACCCACAAATATTGCCCACGCTGTGCTCGCGATTTCAGCGCGCGCACGAAGTCATCCGGCTCTAATAGCCGGGCAGCGCGCGGGAAACTCTCTCCCGCACAATCAGCGGGCACGACCGGCACAGCAGAAGGTGGAGGCGCAACGTGCGTGATGAGGCGCAGCGGTGGCGATTAAGCCGAGAGGACTGCGCGGCCTTTGGCGCGACGGTTACGGATAACACCGCGACCGCCTTTGGTGGCCATACGGGCGCGGAAGCCGTGGTTACGCTTGCGACGGATGACTGAAGGCTGATAGGTACGTTTCATGATGTTCTACGCTTACTTTGGTGTGTGTTCAAGAAGCTTTCCATTCGGATGTGGAATAGCCGGCTCGTCGCATGAAATTGCGAAAAAGCCTTGAATTATAGCTTTTGAACCGATGCTGTGGGTGATTTGCTTGGTTTTGCGCCAAAGCCCAATGTCAGCCC